>JANMKB010000589.1:0-19108 GCA_031371805.1 Blastocatellia bacterium
CATTGACGGAATCTGACCTTAGTACGAGAGGACCGGGTTGGACCAACCTCTAGTGTACCAGTTGTCGCGCCAGCGGCACCGCTGGGTAGCTACGTTGGGCAGGGATAAACGCTGAATGCATCTAAGCGTGAAGCCCGACCGAAGATGAGTGCTCCCCATGAGACTCGTGGAAGACTACCACGTTGATAGGCTGGGTATGTAAGCATAGCAATATGTTCAGTTGACCAGTACTAATCAGTCCATTGGCTTGGCCATAAGATTTGCTCAAAGCAAATTGCAGTTCAAGTCACAGCACTTGCGAAAGTTTTTAGTTATCTATTCAGTTTTACAAGTTTTCCGGTGGTTGTATCGGAGAGGTCACACCCGTTCCCATCCCGAACACGGAAGTTAAGCTCTCTTGAGCCGATGGTACTGCGTGGGCAACTGCGTGGGAGAGTAGGTAGCTGCCGGAATTTAATTTTAACAATATGCCATCTTATTCATTGAATAAGATGGCATATTGTTTTTGATGTGTACTAATTATGAGATTTGGTGAAATGTTAAAGCTTAACTAGAAAAGTAATTTCGCCATTAGTCGCGTGCATCGCCTCTACACCTCAGAATTCTTGCAGCTATTTCTTAGGTTCTTACCACAAATATAATAAGCCTAGCTTGTCAGATTCTTTCTGTAATTTCTTCTCTATATGATGATCCTTAGCTCAGCTTAGAACATCTGCCTAATCTCAATCCTTAAGATTAGCAAAAATTGCCTTTCGCACGGAGGGAAGGAATGATAATTCGCGTGGATATTTAAGGCTATAAACCAGATTTAAAGAAGCAATACGGTTTAAAAAATCAAACCCCTTTTTTAGTCTCTCTCGATCAGAGAGGTCAATCTGGAAGGTGTGTTTGACCAATTCTATAAAAGCAAGTTGAGGAGAAATGGGCGCAATTAATACCGTCTGCAAAGGGGCTGCTTCTTCAGTCGAATTCAAAACATAAATCCGCCGCAGAATAGTTGGCGCTGTATGAAAAGCTAAATTGCTGTCATTAAAAATTACTCGCTTTTTTTCTGAGCCGTGAGAGACCTCTGCCAAGGTTGGTATTTGCTCAAATAACCCGCTAAGGTTATCACCCCATAATCGTAGGCTTGGATAACTTGGCAGACCAAAAACTTTTTTGTCCTGTTCGCTTAGTAAAAGACAGTCATCGGTTAGAAGTGGAAACCCCTGTGCAACAAAGCTGGCAGTAAGCGTTGACTTACCCCAGCCTGTTGCGCCCATAAACGCAATTGCACCTGCTGGCAGCACGACCGCGCCTGCGTGCATCACTACTCTTCCAAGTTGATTGAAGAGGAGTGGGATAACTATATCCAAAAATAAATGTCTGATAGTTTCGGGTGGAGTGTTGAGGATTGCATAGCAAAATATTTTTCTACCTTCATTAGTAATTCTGAAATCAGCAATATTGGGAAAACGAAGCAAATATCCTGATGTCAGTTTGCCGAAGGAAAGCCAGATTTCCCCATCCGGGTATCGTCTGTGTTGTAACCAGTCAGGTATAGTTGGAGTAAATATATTTACTTGAAAAACTTGAAATGAAAATTCCGCCTTTTCAGTTTTTGTCGGTAGTAATTCAGGAAACAGAAGGTTACTTTCCAGTACCGTCTCGCAAATTTGATAGTGCATCATATGAAAATATTTTTCTGAGAAATCTCCTACTCTCTAAATAACAGTAATATAGCGCAAGCTCTCGCTTCGCAGGTCAATTGACTGCGTTGTCGTGTAATACGCGATTAGGCAAATCGCGCTCCATCGTAAAATTTAATTAATTCAGATAATGGCTGAATTAATTCGTTTGTCAAAGTTGATGAAAGCGAAACATTAGTGCGCTGCTTTCTCCGTTCACCCAGTCCTAAACAGGTTTAATTTAATCTTCGACCAGCAACTGCATCTACGTTCATCGAACCTGTACCCTGGGTCAGCTTGGCAAAATAGCCAAAGTCCAGAATGCGCGGCGAACTGTATGGTCGTTTCACGGGTTCAGCTTTGACATTTTTCCTGGGAGTATTTTTTTCTTCGGGTAGATTGTTCATAATTTTCCTTTTTATTAGTGGTTTAATTTAAAGTACTCTTGGTAAAGCGGGGTCTTGGTTGATAAAAGCTTTTCGGAACCATAACTCGATGCCAAAGATCATCCACAGTGTCCAGGAGTATTTTGTGTAACTTGCATTATCTGCGGCGTGCAGGTGCATCATTTGCCGATAAAAACTTTGCGCTTGAGATTTGTTCACCCATCCCATCGAATCAATCGCCAGGTCATTTAATAAATGCTCACCGTTCATTGCCTGAAATGCTTTGATGAACAGATGAGAAAACTCCGCTTTGGTCAAACGCTGACACACGGTTTCCGGGATTAAACCGCACATTGCCTGACGTAAAATAAATTTTGGTTGCCCTTGTCGTAAGAGTTGATCTGCTGGCAATGACAGCGCAAATTCAGCGATGCGGCGATCATGCAACGGATGCCGGGTCTCAAGGCTGAATTCAGCATCGTCCCGATTTTCAAGCTCGAATCTGAAAGTTTGCCAGCCGCTGGTAGCGACACTGAAAATATCCTGCCGCGCAAAACTTTTGAAATTTTTAAGTTCATTTGTGCACCGCACTCTTTCCAGCAAATGAACTCGTTGCGCAAATTGCAGATCAATGGGAGTCGCGAAGATAGTTTCTCCTCGGAACTTTCTTAACAAATCACGCGCAGTATTGGGAATAAGCGAGCGCAGCAATGGAAAGACTCCGTACTGAAAAATCGGGTGTGACAAACTGACTTTCGCCGCAAGATTTTTATCTCCCCAGGCAGTGCGAAAAAGTGAAATAAATTTTCCTTGTCGCAACAGATCAGCATAGTGAAAATAACTGCCTGCGAACCATTCATCACCGCCAATTCCAGTCAGCAAAACTCGCATACCTTTTTCGTGCGCCAGCTTTTTTATCCCATCCAGCATGCGACCATTGGGCGGGCTGGGAAAATAATAAGACTCCCTCGCAATCTCTGGTTGAAACGCTGCATTTTTTATAGTCTGGAGCATATTATTTTTGACTCCACACAGTTGCGCTACAGCCCGAATGTAGTTGCTCTCGTCACAGGAAAGCCCTGGAAAAATCAGCGAAAAAGTCTCAAACCCATGACCTGGAATTGTCCCTTTTTGAATCAGCGATTGCGCTAAACCAACGACCGATGATGAATCCAGTCCGCCGCTCAAGTGTGCGCCCACAGGTTTATGCGAGCGCATACAGGCGCGCAAAGTCGCAGTAAAAACAGCCAGGAAATGTTCGGCGTATTCATTATCTTTTTTATAGCGAATTTCTTTTGCCGCAGTCGGAAACCAATATTGAGTTGTGCGGATTCCATCTGCATCAACCACCAGACAATGGGCCGGAGGAAGACGATAAACATTTTGATACAGGGTTTCTTCTTTACTTGTCACCGTATCTGCCAGAAATTCTGCGACTATTCCTTCGTTTGGCTTGGGCGTAAAATTTTTGTCGGTGAAAAATTGCCGAATCTCGGAAGCGCAAAAAAATGTTTGATCATTCAGGCGGTAATAAAATGGCTTGATGCCAAAAATGTCTCGCGCACAAAAAAGTTTTTGGTGTCTTCCATCCCAAATTACGAAGGCAAAATCGCCAATAATTTTCGCTGGGCAGTCTTCCCACCAGCATTGATAAGCGCGCAAAATGATTTCGGCATCGGTGTCAGTTCGCAGGTGAAAATCGCTGGCTGCCAAAGCCGTTTTTATTTCCTCGCGGTTATCAATTCGTCCATCCAGCACCAGACAAATTTCCCCTGCTTCATCAAGCAGAGGTTGTTTTTCTGCCAGCGATTCAGCCGTCGTGCAAAGCATTTGATGAGCCAGGCCAACTGCGCCCTTAAGCCAAAATCCTGACCCATCAATGCCGCGATGAGCAATGGCGTCATTCATCCGCCGCAATAAATTTGCGTTCACCGGGCGGCGATCACGATGAAAAATCCCAGTCATTCCGCTCATCGTATTTCTGCGTGAAGTTCGATCAATTTTCGGTCGGCTAACTGCTCAATGAATGCAAGCAGGTCGCGTCGCAACAAGCTTTCATCGGTGTCGAATTCAGAATCTAAAATTTCATAAGCAGCCTGAATAGAAGCGCTGGTGGTCAGGGCTGCCCACATTCGCGTCCCGACGTGATCTAACCCAAAATAGCTCTCGGTCTGGCAATTTAAGATGACAGATTCGCCTGCAATGATGCTGACCAGAGCCTCTGAAGTCACAGTTATGTACTGATCAAATGAGGTTGACATAAAGCTCCAATTTTTATTTTGAAGAGTTTGGCTAAAAGTTTAGTTGCGAGAAGTTGTAGGCTGTTACTTAATGATTCTTACTTGATCCTCTCACTAAACCCTGCCAATTTTCTCCAGAAAGTTAAAGTAATTACGACCGCGATTGAAATGAAACGGTTAAATTCTATGCACATGACTTTGCCTTCAAAATCATGCCTGGCGAAGGCACTTGCCTGGGTAACAGTGAAACACCCAAGGCAAAAATCCTACACCTGCTCAATGTCTTTACCGTTTAAAGTGGCAGAGATAAATGGGAAGTATTGAGTTAAGCTTGACTATAGAAAAAAAAACTAATGGATAACGGTGAGGATCATAATTCAAAACTCTCGCAATGAAAAGATAGAGATTGAAAAATTAAAGACAGACCGCTAAATAATTGCAAAGTTCAGCTTTCTTTCACTTAGATTCACTGCCGTGAGTTTGAGCGAAATCGGCTGTCCTAGATTTATTTGCTGGCTGGCAATTTTTAGGGCTGAGGCATCTTCTGACAATTCAATCTGCAAATCACCACCGAAATCAGAGGCAAATGCTGCTATCGGAAGCAAAGTGCGAATTGGCGGATCGGTGATTTGCACGATTGCTCCTTCGCGGCGCAAACCAATTACTGTCGCACTAAAAATTTCTCCGATCCGATCCTGCATCAGGCGTGCTTCCGCAAAATCAACGATGGCGCTTTCCAGTTGGTGCGATAAATGGTCGGCCTCGCTCATAATTTGCGGGAGCTTGTACAAGCTTTCAATTAATTCCTCGCTCGGTTCTTTGCCTTCCGCCAGATCAATTAACAAATCAAGCACGTAACGATCTGCCAGTCTTCTGAGTGGTGCGGTGACATGTGCATAGGGCGCAGCAATTGCCGAGTGAATTGCATATTTTGGCATTGCTCCGGTAAATGCGACATAACGTGCGCCGCCATTTATTTTCGCTGCCTGCTGCAACACTACCGCATGCAGCGGGTTTTTTGGATCAAGGCTGCGGACAAAATCAGCATAATCCATTTCATCATCCCACCTCACGCCCAACGCTTTGGCAGTCAGGCTCAGCATCATCAGCCGTTCGTGACGGGGCGGATCAAGTGCCCGCAATAAACCGACGCCGTGCGAAATCATCATCTCTGCCGCTGCCATCCCGGTCATCAGGGAAATTTGCGCGTTCCATTCTTCGACGGCGCTGGATTCTTCAAAGGCGAGTCGGTATCCATACAACGCCGTTGACCAGCGTTCGACCTGTTGCGCGGGAATGCGCAAATTGATTGCGCCGCGTTCGATTTCGAGTTGCTGTCGTCGGCGCCCAATTTCTTCGAGCAAGGTCAAAGAGCCTGACCAGGCGTGACCGTTCATTGTCCCGCTGCCGGAAATTTTTCTTTCGGCATCGAGATGATCGCTGACATCAGGATAGGCAAGCTTGGCGCGGCTGCGAATAATTGCCCGCGTGAAAAAGCACGATGTAACCTCGGCGCGAGCGTCGAGGGTGAAATCAAAAACAATTGCGAGGCGCGGAACATCAGGTAAAAGGCTGGCGACATTTTCGCTAAGAATGGCTGGATATACCGGAGTTCTGAGGTCAGGGCTGTAAAGTGTCACTCCGCGTTCTGAGGCCGCCTGTTCAAGCTTACTGCCACGATCCACAAAAAAACCGATGTCATCAATCGCGTATTTGACGGAGTAACCAGCGCCTTTTCTGGCGGCGAAAAATGCCTGATCCAAATCCATGCTCCCAGGCGGATCAATCGTTATAAAGGGGACATCCTGCGCATCGTGGAAATTTTCATCCAGTGGATTTCGTTTGGCTGCGGCCTCGGCTTCGGCTAACACTTCCGGCGCGAATTCACGCGGGATTTGTAGTGCATCACGAATTTGCTGGAAGTCCGAATTTTGTATTGGTTCAGACATGAATTCCTATAGGAAGAATTACAAAATATTTAGGCAGGAAAAAAGGGCAGCCGTAGAGCTTGCCCTTTTTTTGCTGGTTCCAACTGAACTTTACTTACCAAGTAAGGCTTTTACTTTTTCGGTTACATGCGCCGCCGTAAAGCCAAATTTTTCCATCAGTACTTTGATCGGAGCCGATGCGCCATAACCAGTCATGCCAATCGTAAGTCCGTTTGTGCCCGTGTATTTTTCCCAGCCCTGCATGATCGCGGCTTCGATGGCGACGCGGGCGGTGATGGACGGAGGTAACACTGCATTACGGTATTCTTTTGGTTGTTGATCAAACAATTCCCAGCTTGGCATGCTGACCACACGTGCGCCGATATTTTGTTTGGCTAATTCTTCACGTGCGCCCATTGCGACTGAAACTTCTGAACCTGACGCAATCAAAATTACATCAATTTTTTCGGCATCTGCCAAAATGTATGCGCCTTTGAGCGTGCCTTCAACCTTACCAAATTTTGTGCGGTCATACGTCGGCAAACCCTGACGTGTCAAAATTAACGCCGAAGGGCCGTGCGTATTTTCCAACGCCGCACGCCAGGCATAGGCCGTTTCGTTCGCGTCTGCCGGGCGAAGAACAGTCAAATTATGAATCGCTCGAATTTGTGCTAACTGCTCGACGGGTTGATGCGTGGGGCCGTCTTCGCCGACGCCAATGCTGTCATGCGTCCACACATAAATTGTTTGCAGTCCCATCATCGCCGCCAAACGCACCGGCGGCAGCATATATTGCGAGAAAACCATAAACGTTCCACCGAATGGAATCAGTGGTTTGGTGCGTGCAATGCCATTCATCACCGCCCCCATCGCGTGTTCGCGGACACCAAAATTAAAGTTCCGCGCGTTGCGATGCTCGACGCTAAATTCTGGATAACCATTGAGAAAAGTTTTATTCGAGCCGCGCAAATCGGCTGAACCACCAATGAATTGTGGTAAGGCAGCGGCAATGGCGTTCATCACTTTGCCTGAAGCATCGCGGGTCGCAACGTCCTTGCCCGCTTCAAATTCGGGGAGCAAATGTTTCCACGCTTCCTGATTGCCGCTATTCCAGAGCTTCCATTGTTGTGCTAGTTCAGGCTGGGCCTTTTCATAAGCTACGAATTTATCTTCCCAGGCGTTTTCAAGCTCACGCCCTTTTTCGATGCACTGACGAAAATTTTGCAGAGCGTCAGGTGGAACCGTGAAAGGCTCCTCGTAAGGCCAGCCTAACGCTTGTTTGGTGATCTTTACTTCTTCAACGCCCAGTGGTTCGCCGTGTGATTTACTGGAGCCTTGTTTGTGGGGGCTGCCATAACCGATAATCGTTTTCGTGCAAATAATCGAAGGACGCGGATCTGCTTTTGCCGCGAGCAATGCTTTTTCAATGGCGGCTGTGTCCAGACCATCAACCGATTGCACGTGCCAGCCATAAGCCTCAAAACGTTTTACGCGATCTTCGCTGAACGACATTGAGGTTGGGCCATCAAGTGAAATATCGTTGTCGTCATACAGATAAATCAGGCGACCAAGTTTCAGATGTCCAGCCAGTGACGCGGCTTCTGAGGCTACGCCTTCCATCAAATCGCCATCGGAAACAATTGCGTAAATGTAGTAATCAAAAATTTCCTGGTCGGGTTGATTGAAAGTTGCGGCCAGATATTCCGCGCCAATCCCCATCCCGACGCCGTTGCCAAAACCCTGTCCCAGCGGGCCGGTAGTCGTTTCGATGGCCTGGCTCAATTCGGATTCGGGATGACCAGGTGTCAGGCTGCCAAGCTGGCGAAAATTCTTAAGCTGATCCAGTGTGTAATCATCATACCCCGTCAAATACAGCAAACTGTACAGCAGCATGGAGCCGTGTCCGGCAGAAAGCACAAAGCGATCACGGTTTGTCCATTGCGGATTTTTCGGATTGTGGCGCATCACTTTTGTCCATAGCACATAGGCCGCCGGAGCCATGCCCATCGGCATGCCCGGATGACCGGAATTCGCTTTTTGCACGCCGTCCATGGCCAGCGTGCGAATCGTATTTATGCAAAGCTGATCTAACATGTAAGATAATCCTTCGTGGTTAATTTTATTGATTTGGTTTGGTTCGTTTTCTGTCTGACAACTCAGCTTCCGTCTCAAATTCAATGCCGTCGTAAAGCTCGGTCAGAGCAAACGTCATTTTCAAAGTTTTGAGTTTAATTTTACCGCTCAACTTATCGGCATCCTGCATCACCCAGCCATCTGTCTGTTTGCTGAAATGCTCAACCAAAGGTTGATCCTGTGCAATTAAAAGATAATCTGTTAGTGAGCCAATACGACGGTAGCGTTTGAATTTATCGCCGCGATCATATGCTTCGGTCGAAGGCGAAAGCACTTCAATTATCACCGTTGGATTCAACAAAACATCTTTAAATTTGTCATGGAAACGCGGCTTGCCGCAAACAACTACGGCATCGGGATAAGTAAAATGTCCGCGCATATCACTGGCAATTTTAAGATCCCCGGAATAGACACGACAGCTTCCTTTTTTCAATCCTGGCACTAGATTTCCAATGACGTTCGCTGTAATCGCTGCGTGTTTAGGAGTGGAGCCAGACATCGCATAGATAAAGCCGTCAATATATTCACTTTTTTCCAGCGCCTGTTCTTCCAACTCCATATATTCTTCAGGAGTGAAACGCCGGACAGGAATTTTTTCTTCAGGTAACGCCATAACTAATTGATATGTTCGATTTCCGCGAAAGGATTGGGTTGATCGGGTGTCATCACAGGCAAAATCTTTTCCGCAAAAAGCGAAGAGTTAACCAAAATCTGGACGACATAATCGCCCGATTGCAAAAAATTTGTATTCACGAAAACGGTGACGTTATCCGAATAGCCGCCGGGTGGAATTGAGAAGCTTGACGGTTGCGAAATGGCGACAGACTGCATTCGGTCAGGCGTCATCACGCGCACTTCGCTCAGATATTGTCCCTGTCCTGTCCAATGCGTGACGACCCCAAATTTAATCATCGTGATTGGCATTTGCGGCACGACGATTTGATGAAACACGCCCATCAAACTTAAATGCTGACTGGCTTCAACGCGCACGTCTTCGCAAAAAATTGTGTAACCTAAATTCAAATTAATTTCTGACATTTTATTTTCTTGCAGGGGACTATTTCTTTTTTGTAAGCGGCTCAATCGTGATGTCTTTGTACGAGGCTTCGCTTGGTGGCCCCGCGTGAATTTGCAGGCAAATACAGCCCGTTTGCGCGATACCTGCTTCGGCTTCGGTGTAATCCACCGTCTGAAAACCGTTGATGCTTAAGCGAATCCTTTTGCCTTCGGCGCGAATTTCATATTCATTCCAATCGTTCAGCTTCAGGACTTTTTTTAGTTCGTCTAAATTTGGTCTGGCCAGAACTTTTTTGCGCCGCGATTCGTCGTACAATGCACCCCAATAATCCTGCCCCAGATCAGCCTGGTAGCCAATCACCTCACTGTCATTCGGAATTCGCTGGGAGCGAATTTGAATGCCTGCATTTGCTTTGTCCGGCGCACCCAGCAATTTGAATTTCGCGTGCAACACAAAATCGGAATATTCCTTGTCGGTGCAAAGAAATTCGTTGCGCGGCAATTTGTCTTTCATTGTGCCGCCCACGATGGCACCATTTTCAAGGCGAAAAATCTTCAAATTCCCGTTCCAGCCTTTTAAGCTTTTGCCATCAAATAACCGCTGTGGTTTTGCCGCTGCCAGTAAACCTGCAATTATGGCGGCGTAAAGGATAGTGAAAATTATGGGGCGGATGGTTTTCATAATGTTCTCGTTGGTGCGGCGCAGTATAACAAAAGCCGCAAAATAACGCGAAATAGCTCAAAGCAAATTCGCGTAATTCGCGGCTCCTGCAAACAACCGTTCGGTGACTGGAAAATTATTCTGCGTAAGAATGTAATCCCGGCAACAAAAAGCTCACACCCAGATAAGTAAAGATCACGAGCAGGAAACCAAGCACCGCAAAGTAGGCGCTTTTACGTCCTGACCAGCCGTGTGCGATGCGGGTATGCAAATATGCGGCGTAGGCCAGCCAGGCGACCAGTGCGCCGGTTTCTTTCGGGTCCCAGCCCCAGTATTTGCCCCAGGATTCGTTCGCCCAAATCGCGCCTGTGACCAGCAAAATTGCTAAGCCCGCAAATGCGACGCTGACGGTTTTGTACGTCAGGCTGTCGAGTTTTTCGAGCGCAGGCAAGCCGGCTCGCAACCGCTCAGGATTGAAGCTGAACAACACTACGATCAGGCTTAACACAAACGTTGTGACGAGCGCCGCCAATTCGACCGGGTTTGATCTCGCGTTCAGCACAAAACTTGGACTGCTTTGTTGTAACCAATTATTCGCGCCCTGCATCAATTGCTCGACGGGCATATTTGCACTCTCTTTTCCGCTCAGCCATTTGCCCAATTCATACAGGTGATCAGTACCCACCAGTGCGCCAACATTTTTAAGCGAACTGATTTGATAGAAGATTGCACCAAGTCCAATGGCTTGCAGAACAATTGAGCCACGCAATGCGAGATGCCCAAAACGCCTGGCTTGTTCATTTTCTTTGAGCGCGTAAAACGTAAAGCAAACGGCCACAATTCCGAGCAGTAACATTGACAGTGCAACTATCGGCCCCACTCCGGGCAACGCCACACGCAAAGGTGAAATCGGGCTTAATGAACCTCCTTCGCCTTCTCTCATTGGGGTCAGGCGGAAGGACATCGTGGCGAATTGAAAGGCTTTGCTGAAAAAGACGAAATTCACCACGCTAAAAAGTGCAGTGAAGATGCCCATTGATTCGGGCTTCACGCCATCCTTGAGCAGATACATTACTGCGAGGGCAAAACTGACCAGGGCAATGCCGTAACTAATCATTGCATCGCCAACGTGAATTGGACGCCAGTAACTATCCAGCACAGGTTGCAAATGTCCGATTTCGTTGCCGATGAAAATTGCCAGAATCAAAACCAGGCAAATCAGCGGTAACGCGATGGCGCCAACAAATCTGGTATTGGGGCGATGCTCAATCAGCAACATCGTACAGACTGCGCCAAAGGCAAAGCCGACTGATAAATCGTATAAATTTGCCAGTGGAATATAGCTGAAAAACCACCACGCATGATAAACGCCGTCGTGATCTGTCATGCGCTTCCAGGCCTCTTTGTCACCCATATTCACCCAGCGCACCAGCCAACTGGACAGGTTGAAAAAGAAACCGAGCGAGGCTGTCCAAACGCCCGCTTTGCCCAAAGTGTTCATCGGCGCAAAAAGATCAGTAAGGTGCATGGCGGCGGCAAAGATGTAACACAACAACGCCAGGACGATCAGCGCTCCGTCATCAATAAAATTGCCCACGCCAATTTGACGACGCGCAATCAACATTAACGCTGCACCGACGATGGGCAGCAGGGCGGGTAAGTAATTAACAATTGCCGGACGCCGCAAATCCAATTGCGGGGCTGTCGGGCTAATGGATTTGATTGCTTGACTCATAATTTTACCTCTTTAAATTCAGCCGCTCAGGGCAAAAATCAGGCTGTTTGAATTTCCGTTCCCTTAATGCGGGCGGCAATCTTTCTGATTCGATCATCAAACGCTAAACGATTGCGGGTGGCATCACCGCCCATAAAAATTTTCCCGTCTTCGCACACAATCCATAGGCGCTGGTGCGAGAAGAAAAATACCAGGATTAACGAAGTACACAACATTGCTGAACCGATATAAAACCACAGGGAGCCGGGATCGTACTGAATGGAAAGCATGTGTGCCTGCGAAGCTTTCTCGAAATCTACCAGCGTCATTTTGGGGCTGTTGGCTGGTGACAATCTGGCTTTCAAAAATGGGGCCGCTTCGATTTGTTTTTGAAAAGCTTCCGTAAAAGCCCAAACTGTAGCCTGCTCGCCATTTGGTTTGATGATTTGCAAATGCGCTGCCGGATTTTCATATTGCGGCGAGCCGACACTTGGTTCACCCTGGGGCGTTAATTCAAAATGCGGCACGAATTCGGCGTAGCGTAATTTGCTGCCATCTGCCAGTTGCGTTTCTCCCTTGAGCCTTACGCTGACTTCCTGCGCCGCGCCTCCGCCTTCAGGTGTTATTTTTAAATTAACTGTGCGAGCGCCGCCCATTTCGCGGAACGAAGCCTGGAACAAACGATAGCCGCGAAAATCGTAAGGCTTATTCAAATGAATCAGCACGTCTTCGGCTTTGCCAGTTTGTTTATCGGTGATTTTGACGCGAGAGAGCCAGTCAATCGTGTTGCCACCATCAATAAATTTTTTCGGGTCTATCAGCTTTTGCTGAATATCCATGCACTCAACAGTGAAGGGCAGTTCCAGCGAACGTTGTCCGACCTGATCCAGATTGAAAACATTTTGCGTGATCTGGTCGCTTTTTTCGCCGGGTTCAATCCACATCCCGCCGGTATGGGATTTCATCGAAGTCAGCAATCCACCGGTAAATACCGTCAGCAGGGAAATGTGAACGGCATAAGCTCCCAGCCGATTCCATGCGCCTTTTTCGGCGTAAATTGTGGTGCGTCCGTCTTTGTCAGTCGTGGTCACTTTATATCGTAATGACTGCGCCGCCGCTTTCGCTCGTTCTACTAACTCACTGCGATTCAGTCCCATCATTTCAAGCGGCTCGTGCCTGATACGCATGGTTTGCGTAAAGCCGGGCGAAGCTGTGAGCTTCTTTTTCCGCATTGATTTCCAGGCTTTTGGAAAATGATCAATCGAAGCCAGAATGATGTTGAGGCTAAGAATCAAAAGCAGGAAATTGAAATACCACGCGTGATAAATATTGAAAAAATCCAGCTTGCCATAAACCGCTTTCTCGGCTGGCGTCAGGCTGGTGTAATAATTTTGGAAGGTGTCGAGTTCCTGCTGCTGAATCAGCATGCCGATCATTGAGAACACGACTAAAAGCACGAGCAGGGAAATGCCGAACGGGACGGAACTGATGAACGCCAGAAAGCCGTCAATGATGCCACTGATGGTGATTGGTTGTTTACGCGCAGCCGCCCGCGATGTTTTGGCGACGGGCTGCGACGGATTGAGGTTTTCCATTACCTGACCTCTAAAATAATTGCGAAGTGTTGATAAATGCTAATGTCATTTGTGCCGACCGATAGCGCGAACTCAATCATACCTTTGCGGCGTTCCGGGTGCAACCAGCGCCGTAATTTGCGGGCAATTAACAGACAGCCAACTTGACACGCAAAGCCTGGTGCGATAGGTTTCCGGCTTAACCAAGTGAGCTGGTTTTGACCATACCCGCCCTGAGCGCGGAGAAAACTATTAGCTTAAAACCTGACACCTAAACTCTGAGGAGAAAAAGAAAAATAATGGGCATTAAAGTTGGCATTAACGGCTTTGGGCGCATTGGACGCAATGTTTTGCGAACAGCCCTGGGCGATGCAGATATTGATTTCGTCGCGGTCAATGATTTAACAGACACTAAAACCCTGGCGCACCTGCTGAAATACGATTCCGTATTGGGCAACCTTGATCACGAAATTTCCAGCACTGATAATACGATCAAAGTCGGCGACGACGAATTCCGTGTCTTTGCTGAACGTGATCCGGCGAAAATTCCCTGGGGCGAAGTCGGTGCGGAAATTGTGATCGAATCAACCGGCATTTTCACCGATAAAGAAAAAGCGATTTTGCACCTGCGCGATGGCGTCAAAAAAGTCATCATCAGCGCTCCGGCAAAAAATGAAGACATCACTATTGTCATGGGCGTCAATCACGAATCATATAATGCGGCGGAACATCACGTTATTTCCAACGCGTCCTGTACGACGAACTGTCTGGCTCCGGTCGCCAAAGTGATTGACGAAATATTCGGCATTCGTAAAGCGCAGATGACCACCATCCATTCCTACACCAACGATCAGCAATTGCTTGATTTGCCGCACAAGGATTTGCGTCGTGCGCGCGCTGCCGCGTTGTCAATGATTCCGACTTCAACTGGCGCTGCTAAGGCTGTCGCGTTAGTGCTGCCTGCGCTCAAAGGTAAGTTTGACGGTATTTCCGTGCGCGTGCCGACACCCAACGTTTCATTGGTTGACGTGGTGATGGAACTGGAAAAAGAAACTTCAACAGAAGAAGTCAACGAAGCGCTTAAGCAGGCTGCCAATGGAGCACTCAAAGGCATTCTGGCTTTCGAGACGGCCCCGCTGGTTTCGGCAGACTTCCGCAAGAATTCCAATTCGTCCATCGTGGATGCTGAATACACCAAAGTCATCGGTGGCAACCTGCTGAAGATACTTTCGTGGTATGATAATGAATGGGGCTATTCCTGCCGGGTGCGGGATTTGGTCAAATTTATTGCGAGCAAAGGACTATAAGCAAAAATATAATTAACGACACAAAGGGCAAAACCCCGGTCAGACTGGTTTTTGCCCTTTGCTTTGTAGCTTGATTGTAAGGCTGGTAACGTTGGCAGGCGTCAGTTATTTCTTTGTTTTTTCGCCATCCTGCTTAGGGGTATCGGGCTGATTAGAAGCGGTGGCTTTTGCGCCTTCTGTTTTCGCCTTATCCTTATCAGATTTATTTGTAATTTCGCCCCAACTGCTGATTGCCAAACGATCCTGTTCACCGACTTTTTCCATCACAATGGTAAGTGGAAGGTACATCACTTCATTCTTATCAAAGAAAAAGACGCAATTTTGCGTGATGCTGTTGTCGCCAATTTGCGGCTCTTCCGGCGTTGGTTCGGCTCGTATTACTTTATCATCCTTGCCTTTGCGCTGTGCCAGTACGCTGTCGTGAAAACTTATTTTTGCGTCCACTAATTTTTTCTGCCCGTCGGCGGAAAGCATTTTTTGGGCTTCGTCCCAGTTTCCGTTTCTGACAAATTCGGTAAATTGATAAAGTATTTTGTTCACCTGCGGAATACTTTTGACAGAAACAGGCGGCGGCGGTGGATCAATGCGGCGTTTGGAAACTATTTGATAAGCGGCGAATGCACCAACCAGGAAGAGCAGCGCAATTACCCAAAGCACGATGGGCAGGCCGCTCCCGGACTTAGTTTCAGTTTCATTGGTATTTTCAAATACTGTTCTCATTGTATGTTCTCTTGTAGTAGGAATAAAACAATTCTGGTGATCAAGTTAGCGCAGCAAAGAAATCGTGTCAAACGCCGCAACAATCCTGCCCTGCGCATAAAACTGTTAGCGAAAAGCAAGTTGCAAGGCTGCGCGACATTATTTTGATTGCATCAACTCGCTGAGATAGTTAAGCTTCGCGTTTGCATTTTTCTCTCTGCTTGCATTTTAAATCTATCAAGCCCCTGTAAATAAAATTATGTCCACGAAAATAACGCTCGGAATTTTAGGTCTCGGCACAGTTGGCACCGGTGTCGTCAAATTACTCTGGGACAATCCACAATTTGATATTCGTGCGATTGCCGTGCGCGACAAAGACAAACCGCGTGAACTTGACTTGGCAGGTTTCAACGTGACTGATAATGCGTTTGACTTAGCCAACGACCCGAAGATCGAAATTATTGCGGAGGTCGCTGGCGGCGTCGGTCAGGTTTACGAAGTCGTCAAACATGCCATCACCAAAGGCAAACACATCATCACGGCGAACAAGGAAATGATCGCCAAACACGGCCCGGAAATTTTTGATCTGGCACATCGCCACAACGTCACGATTTTCTTTGAAGCGGCGGTCGGCGGCGGCATCCCATTAATTTCGACCTTGCAGCGCGGCTTGCAGGCGAATCGCATTTTCAAAGTTGCAGGCATCGTTAACGGCACCACCAATTACATCCTGACGATGATGGAACAGGAGAAAAAATCTTTTGCCGAAGCTTTGCGTGAAGCGCAGACCAAAGGTTTTGCCGAAGCTGATCCCACAGATGATGTGGAAGGCAATGACGTGGCTTACAAAATCTCGATTTTGTCTTCGCTGGCTTTTCAATCTCCGGTGGAAGTCGGGAAAGTGTATCGGCAGGGCATCACTGCCATCAGCGACCTCGATATTCAACTGGCGCGTGAGTTTGGCTATCGCATTAAGATGATCGGACTGGCGCAACCAACCGAAAACCCCGGCAAACTTGATGTGCGGGCGCATCCAATGCTTATCCCTTTGCATCACCCGCTGGCTGGAGTCGAAGGCGTCAACAACGCGATTTTTATTAATGGCAGCGCGGTCGGTGAAATCATGCTTTCAGGGCCGGGCGCGGGGCAATTCCCCACTGCCAGCGCCGTCGTCGGTGACATCATCACTTTGGCAAGTGCGCTCAAACTGCCTGATTTTGCTCGTTATTTTCAGCCTGCGATGAATTCCCAGGTCAGTGAAGTTTGCCCGATTGAAGAAACCACCAACGCTTATTACATCCGGTTAGAAGCAACGGATACGCCGGGCGTGATCGGACATCTTGGGATGGCGTGCGGTGAACACGGCATCAGCTTACTTGGCCTGGTGCAAAAAGGTGTGACCGAGGATGGCACTGCCACGATAGTTTTGCTGACACATCAGGTACGTGAAAGCCAGCTTCAGGCCGCTTTGCGCGATATTCGTAAACAGAATACGACGAAGCAAATTCCGGTTGTGTTGCGTGTCCTAAGTTAAGGTAAAATCAAGCGGCGGAGAAAAGTAAATCAAAAGGTAAAGATTAAACGTAAGAGCGATAGAATTTTATTTTTTGCTTTTGAGTAATGACTGCCGCTGAACTTTTGCGCTGTACCTTTTGACTTTTTGTGTATGCCCCAGCTTAAGCTTGAAAATAGTTTGGTTGATGAACGCTACGAGGTGCGCGAGCGATTGAGCCTTGGCAGTTACGCTGAAATTTTTGTGGCACGTGACCGCCAGAAAAAAGGGCAGGAAATTGTGATCAAAGCTCTCAACGCTCATCTGCAAGGCACGCCTGAAGCTGATTTGGAAAATACGCTGATTGAAAATTTTCAGAATGAAGCCCTGGCGCTGGATGCGGTGCGTCATCCACATATTATTTTGCGCCTCGGTCACGGCACAGCGGCGGATTTGAATGGTGTTCCCTTTCATTATCAGGTGCTGGAATACATGCCGGGCGGCGATTTATTGCGATTGTGCCGCACCTGTCCAGGCAATGCGCTGGATTTGCAGACGGCGCTTTCATACTTCAAACAGGTTTGCGAAGCGCTGGCCTATGCACACAGCAAGGGCGTCATTCATCGTGATCTCAAGCCCAATAATTTTTTGCTCAGCCGCGATCACCGCACGCTGAAGGTAGCGGATTTCGGAGTCGCTAAAATCACCTCTGACGATAATGCTGAAATCACTCGCGTCGGCGCAGATATTTATGCTCCGCCGGAACATCATCCTGACGAAGCGCATGGTCACATCGGACGCCTGACAGCCTCGGCGGATATTTATTCGCTGGCAAAAAGTTTTTACACGATAGTTAGCGGGCGCACTCCTTCTGAGTTTATCCGTCGCCCGATTACGTTTTTGCCAAACTCAATCAACGCGCAACCCTGGGCCGAAAATTTGTTGACGGTTTTGCGCCGTGCGACTGCTGTTCAGGCTGCGGAACGACAAGCCACCGTGATTGAATTCTGGAGCGCCTTAGCCAGTGTTGCGACACTGGCCACACTGGTCACAAATAATGTGGTAGTTGAAGATGACGCTACGCGCATCAAGCCAAAGGCGCAGGTAGAAGTCGCTCCGCTGGAAATTGCTCCCTCCGGGTTACCCGCCAAACCGCAACAACCGGAATTTACAACTTTGGTCAATAATCCGGTTCCAGTGGCGACGACGGAAAAGAAAATTGAGGCAGCGCCCGTGCCTGACAAGCGAAAAATTGTCGTCAATTTTGACTTGCCGAAGGTGGAAAAACCAGCGGTTATCAACACGGAAAAGGCTCTATCAACCAAACGCGCAGAAATTGAACCTCCACCGACGCCGATAGAATCTTTTATGGCTCCGGTTTGGCGGCGCGTTGTGGTGGCGGTGGTGGCGCTGTTATTTTTGGCGCTGCTGGTCACCGTTTATCGTTATGCCAGGGAGCGGCGAGCAGGTTCTAATACAATCACTCCGGTCGCTTTACCAGGTGTCAGTATGACAGGCAAACAAGCCGAAGTCCTGACCGATAATCTGTATGTGCGACAGGGGCCAGGGATGAATTTTGCAACGCTTGGAGCGGTTACGAAAGGCTCGAAACACAAAATTTTAAACTCGTCAGAAAACGGTTGGGTGCAGATCGAAGTCAACGAATGGAGTCCAAATGAACCGCATGTGGTTGATCAAAAACAGGGTTGGGTTAATAGTAGCTCAAAGTTAGTGAATATTACCTCGCGAGGCTGGTTTTAAGGACGAAGAGTTAGTTGACCCGACACTGACCAGAAAGGACAAATATGAGTATTAAAAACCTGCTCGGTGATTTTAGAAAATGGCTCGACGGCGAAGACGCTGTTTCACTGGCGCCTGAATCTCCGCCTGCGCGGCGTGAGTGGGAAGAGTTTCTGGTTTCAGTTGCGCGTGAAGTCGAAACCGCCATGCAAAAAGAAATGTTCACACCACCTGGCGGCCCCACCTACATTCCCCGCGAATATATGGTTTTTCTTAGTAAAGAAGACGATTCGCAATGGCAGGGCGACAAACGCGACGGTTTACAGCGCGGGCTTTATCACGTGTTGTCAGAGCGCGCCAAAGAATTAATCGGTGACAAGGACGTGCAAACCAAAAGCTTTGCAATTGAATTGCGAGTGGACGGCACACTTGAAAAAGGACAGTTTCGTGTGCAACCCGTGTGGGACAGTACAGCCCCAAAAACTGAAGTCAAACCACGTGCTAAAATTGCGCCGCCACCGACTCCCGCAACGGATAATGAAGAGACTGT
>JANMKB010000738.1:0-23467 GCA_031371805.1 Blastocatellia bacterium
CTTTTTGGTTAAACAGCAAAGAAAATTTATAATTATTTACTTTTTTATTATACTTAGCCAATTGGATATAATAGGAAGTGCTATCTATTTTATCGGCACCTTTTGGTTGCGAAAAAATAAACGTAGGGAGTAGGAGCAATATCCAAAAACACTTCATAGCCTTTAGATTTAATACTTTAGAATTTTAAAAGTAAGGAAATTATTTTTGTAATAAAAGAATAAAATCAATAATTCGCGAAGAATACCCGATTTCGTTATCATACCAACCCACAACTTTCACCATTTTATCAATAACAGAAGTTAGTTGGGCGTCAAAAAGGCAGGAATTTTTGTTGCCAATAATGTCTACAGAAACTATGGAATCTTCTGTATAATCTAGGATTCCTTTCAAGTTGGTTTGTGATGCTTTTAGGAAAGCAGCATTTATTTCTTCAATAGTTACGGCTCTTTTTACATTAAAAGTAATGTCGGTCAACGAACCATCTGGAACGGGTACACGAATGCCGCAACCGCCAATTTTCCCTTCCATTTCTGGGAATATTTTGGTTAAGGCTTTGGCAGCACCAGTTGTTGTTGGAACAATGGATTGACTTGCACCACGTGCCCGACGCAAATCAGTATGAGGCTGATCGTGTAAACTTTGATCGGTAGTGTAGGAGTGAACGGTGGTAATGTAGGCTTGCTCAATGCCGCATAAATCCTGAATCACTTTTATCATTGGCGCAGCATTGTTGGTAGTGCAACTTGCGTTGGATATTATTTTTTCTGAACCATCAAGAATGTGTTCGTTAACACCAAGCACAACAGTTTTAATTGTTTCCACTTCCGAGGGTGCGGATAGAATTACTTTTTTGGCTCCAGACAAAATGTGCTTGTTGATGTCTTCAAAAGTGGTGAATTTACCCGTTGATTCTATAACGATGTCAATGTTGAGATTCTTCCAATTTAGGTTGTCAATATCCTTTTCATGAAAAAACAAATACGGTTTTCCGTCAACAATAATGGAACTCTCATCAGAAGAAACAACATAAGGTAA
Source organism: Blastocatellia bacterium (assembly GCA_031371805.1). GTDB lineage: Bacteria > Acidobacteriota > Blastocatellia > RBC074 > RBC074 > JAFDVL01. The sequence goes on from JANMKB010000738.1 coordinate 1,037, forward strand.
AACGCCATGAATGCTGTCATATTTCACTAGATGTGCCATGGTTTTATTGTCGGCAATATCATTGATAGCAACGACTTCAATATCTGGATGATTTAAAAGCAACCGGAAAAGACTTCTTCCAATTCTTCCAAAACCGTTAATGGCAATTTTTGTCATAAGTCTTAAAGTCTTAAAGTCACATGTCATAAAGTCAAAATATTTGAAGTCTTTCGACTTTTAAACTTTATGACTTTCGACTATAGTATATGTTTTTCTGCATGATAGGAAGAACGAACCAACGGCCCGCTTTCTACATGGCGGAACCCCATTTCTTTCCCTAATTTTTCGTATTTCTCGAATTGTTCGGGAGTGATAAATTCCTTTACGGGCAAATGTTTTTTGCTGGGTTGTAGGTATTGACCAATAGTGACAATATCCACATTGGCTTCACGCAAATCCTTCATGGTTTGAATTACTTCATCTTCCATTTCGCCCAAACCAAGCATGATTCCCGATTTGGTTCTTTTGATGCCTTTGTCTTTTAGGTATTTTAAAACCGCCAAACTTTTATCATATTTTGCCTGAATTCGCACTTCCCGCGTCAATCGGCGAACGGTTTCTACGTTATGCGAAACTACTTCGGGATTGGCTTCAATAATTCTGTCGATGTTTCTTTCATTCCCTTGAAAATCGGGGATAAGGGTTTCCAAAGTGGTTGTTGGATTCATTCTGCGGATGGCCTGAATGGTTTCAAACCAAATGATGGAACCCATATCTTTCAAGTCGTCTCTATCCACACTGGTGATTACGGCATGTTTGATTTTCATGATTTTGATGGAACGCGCCACTTTCTCCGGCTCATCCCAATCTACTGTTTCCGGTCTCCCGGTTTTTACACCACAAAAACCACACGAACGCGTACAGATATTACCTAATATCATAAACGTTGCGGTACCTTCGCCCCAACATTCGCCCATGTTTGGGCAACTTCCCGAGGCGCAAATGGTGTTCAATTTGTACTTGTCAACCAAGCCTCGTAGTTCCGTATATTTCTCGCCAATGGGTAGTTTTACTTTCAGCCATTTTGGCTTTCCAACGGGTAAATTGTTATCTATAAGAGATTCCATAAAAAAGCAATTTTTTGAAGTGTCAAAGATAAGGATTTTGGAATTATGATTTTCTCTTTTTTATGTTGTGCAATAAAATGAATCTTACCGCTAAAATTGTAGTATATTTATAAAATATACTACTTTCATGAAAGCAAAACTACTCCTATTAGCCCTACTCCTGTTATTGTTTTCTTGTAAAAAAGAGGTGATTTCTCAAAAGCAAACACCTTCCAAAAATCAAAAAAAAATCGAGAATTGGTACAACGATATTACTGTTGCATCAAAAGTAGCTCCTGATTCCATTGGGATATTTGCTTCTAAAATGGAACAAGCAACCATTCATGAACCCAATGAATATAAAGCAATGGCAACTATAGTGATGGGAATTCAATATAGCAATACTTCCTCTTATGCTCTTGCACTGAAATATTATGAAAAGAGTTTGCAACTGCTTTTAAAATCCAATGCGGATACACTTAAGGCTATGAGTTACCATGGTATTGGTACGGTTTATAATGTAACAGGCGATTATTCTAAAGCATTGCAAAATCTTTATAAATCCCTCAATATATATGAGAAGCATCAGGATAAAGTTGGAATTTGTAGTGTGAACACCACTCTTGGAGAGGTATATTTCCAGAAAGATAATGTTACCCAAGCCAAAAAACATTTGGAAATTGCTATGAAGACATTGGAAAAAGATAAATCCAATCTGGTTTATTTACACGCTACCCATATTTTAGCTAATGTTTATGGTATGACGGGGGATTTTGAAAGCGCATTAAAAATTGATGCAATGGGAATTCGCATTACGGATAGCATCGGTAATTCTAAAATAAAAACCTCTTTTTTAGACAACAAAGCGAATTGTTATCTTTTTTCAAATAGAATTGACAGTGCACAATATTATTTTAATGAATGTTTAAAAATGGATGTTGCATCAGGCAATAAAAAGCAAATTGCGGATACGTATAGCAATTTGGGTGCTTTGTTTTCTATGAAAAATGATTTTACACAAGCCGAAAAATATACTCTTGAAAGTATTGGTATGCTCCAAAGTATTGATGGTAAACCCAATCTTGACAAAGCCTATGGGATTTTATCGGAGGTTTATACCAAACAAAAACAGTTTGAGAAAGCTTATGAAATTCAATTAAAAAAGCACGAGAATTACAAACTTATGATTGCAGCTAAAAAGGAAACTGCTGAAACTGAATTTAAAATTGTATACGAAACGCAACAAAAAGAATCTAAAATCCAATTGCTCCAAAAGGAGGAAAAAATTAAAGAACTTAAAATTGTAAGACGCAATTATCTTAATCTGGCATTTTTACTGGTATTAATAAGTATCGGGCTTGTTTGGTATTTTTGGAAAAGCAAGCAGCAATTGCGAAATAAATTAATCGAAGAAAGAATAATCAAAAAAACCGAGGAGTTTGAAAGAATAAGAATTGCTAAAGATATTCACGATGATTTGGGATCTGGATTGTCTAAAATAAATTTTTTGAGCGAAATTATTCTTCAAAAAACAGAACATTTACCAGAAGTAAAAACCAGTAGCGAAGCTGTCAAAGAAACCGCTTTGAAGATGATTGAAAATATGCGGGATTTGATTTGGGCTTTAAATCCGGAGAATACAACAATTGCCAATTTAATTGCCCGAATGAGAGAATATACCACCGATTATTTGGAGGATTTTGCTATAGAACTCCACTATGATATTCCAAGTGCACTACCTCAAACAAGTATTTCTAAAGAGAGTCACCGTGAATTATTTATGGTGATAAAAGAAACGTTAAACAATATTACCAAGCACTCCAAGGCTAGTAACCTGTTTTTCAATGTAAGCCTTGCTAATGCTGCTTTATCGATTGTCATAAAAGATGATGGCATCGGGTTTTGTAATCCTGCACGTGGCAATGGATTGAAAAATATGCAAAGCCGCCTTGATGCTATTGGAGGAACGTTTGAAGTGGTTAGCGAAAAGGAAATTGGAACAGTTGTAAATGTTAGTATTCTACTTCAAAAAATTATAAAAGAATAAGCGTTTTATAGAATGGGAAATGGGATATACTACTTTCGTAGTACTTCTAATTTCTGGAAAAGAGTAATTTTGGTAGTATGAAAATTAAGGTTGGAATTGTTGAAGACGAAAAACAAATCAGAGAAAGTCTGGTGGTTCTTATTAATGGCAGTGAAGGATTCAGTTGCACAGATGTTTTTGAAAACGCCGAAGACGCCATTGCAAAAATTCCGACTTTGGATTTGGATGTGGTGCTAATGGATATTCATCTTCCAGGGAAAAATGGTATAGAATGTATCTCAGCATTAATACCAAAAACCGAAGGAGTCCGATTTGTAATGTGTACTTCTTTTGAAGATACCGATTCCGTTTTCAATGCACTTAAAGCAGGAGCCATGGGCTATTTGACGAAAACCACACAACCATCAAAAATATTGGATGCCATTGTGGAAGTTTATAATGGTGGTTCGCCAATGAGCAGCCACATTGCCCGAAAAGTGGTAGCTTCGTTTCACATTGAACCCAAAATCAATAGCGAGTTGCAGAAACTTTCGGAGCGCGAAAAAGAAATTCTAAACTTACTTTCGGAAGGATTGCGCTATAAAGAAATTGCCGATAAATTATTTCTGAGTACCGAAACGGTTCGAACTCATATCCGAAATATATACGAAAAATTACAAGTCAATTCACGAACAGAAGCGTTAAATAGAACTTCTGCTAAATAATTATCGTTTCGTAAATTACTACTATTTGGGGATTGTCAGAGATTTTTATTGAGGCTACATTTGGTTTAACAAAAGAACAGCAAAATGCAGTTTTTTTAAAAAACTAAATAAAAACAATTATGAAAACATTTAAAAATTTCAAGGCGCTATTTATTCTTTCTATTTTCTTTATTGGAATAAGTATTTTATCAATTTCTTGCTCAAATAGTGATTCCAATGCTGCCGCTTATGATTGTGTAGCCTGTCACAACACACCTGATGCTTTAGCGGCAAACGATGCAAGTGCAAAAGGAGTTTACAAAGGAATTGCTGTGGGTTCAACAGGAACACTTTCCATTAATATTCAAAACGGAAGTAATACCATTACAGCTACCATGGTTTTGGATGGTATAACTGCTTCTTTAACTTCAAGTGTAGCGTATGTCGATGGTCAAGCCTATGTAGCTCCGTTTACAGGAACTTATAATGGAAGCGATGTTTCCATGACTTTTTCTGTAGCGATTGGAGGAGGAGCACCAACCGTTACTTCTTCTAGTATTCCTGGACATCCAGGAATTGTTTTTACATTGTATAAAGAAACATCAACTTCTTTGTTAGAAGCTTTTGAAGGAACTTATTCTAAAACGGGAGAAACTGGAATTTTCAATATTTTACTTTCAGATGGTATAGCTCAATGGGGTGGAATTGTAAAAAAAGATGGAAGCAGTTCAACTGAAGATATAAGTGGTACTTATGTCAACCATAATGTTATTGATGATAACGGAACTATACTAGGAGTAATTTCTGGGGATCAAATGCATGGTTCTTTTTCAGATGGGAATGGCGCTGTTATCACAACAACAGGTCATAGAACGTTGTAAAATAAAGGAACTTATAATTAAAAACCTTTCAGCAATGGAAGGTTTTTTGGCCGTCCGGCGGAACGAATTTTAGCCGAGGCAAAAAGTCTGGCGCAACAGGGCTATCAGGAAATTCATTTAATCGGTCAGAATGTTAATAGTTATGGAGCAAGCGGGCGGTATCGTGGCAATGTTCTTAAAGCCGGATCAACTGAACAAGCCGGGGAATTAACCTTTGCCCAGTTGCTGGCGTTACTAGCTGAAAAAAGTGGCATCCCACGTATCAAATATATGACTTCTTACCCTCGTGATTTCGATCAGGAAATTATTAAGGTGATGGACGAACATGACAGCCTCTGTGAATGGGTACATCTACCAGCCCAGTCGGGCAGTGATCGCATCCTAAAAAAAATGCGGCGCGGTTATACCAGCCGGGAATATCTTGCTAAAATTGCTTTTATTAAGCAGGGGAAAAAAGATTACGCTATCACCGGAGATATTATCGTGGGATTTCCGGGCGAAACCGAAGAGGATTTTCTTGCTACTCTTCGCTTAGTTGCCGAAGTTGAATATGACGGTTTATTTATCTTTCAATATTCAGCTCGACCAAAAACGGCGGCACTGGCTTATGAAGACACAATTTCTGAAGCGGTCAAAACTGAACGCCTGATGAAACTTCAGGAATTGCAGGATCGCATTCAAAGGCGACGCTTTGAAAGATATACAGGTCGAGTGGTTGAGGTCCTGGTGGAAGGGGTAAGTGCAAGGAGTACGGACGATTATATGGGACACACAAGGTGTCATAAAACTGTTAATTTTCTAAAGAATAACAGTAAGTTAAGTGAGATTGTTAAAGTTCAGGTTACGCGATCCGGGAAAAATAGTCTTTATGGCGAAATTGTTTAAGTACATACTCTAACTAAGAGCATCTAATTAATTGAAAGCAGGTATAATATGGAAATAGAAATGAGAATCCGTGGTCTCCTGATGGACCCCACGACAAATTCGCCGATAGTTATTTTAAAAGACATTAATAGTGAGGCGATGCTGCCAATCTGGGTCGGCCCATACGAGGCCAATTCAATCGCCAATGAAATTGAGAAAGTCGCCCCACAGCGCCCAATGACGCATGATTTACTGAGAAATTTGATTAATCAATTTGGTGCCGAAGTGACACGGATCATTGTCACTGAGCTAAAGGATAATACTTTTTATGCGGTGATCGAATTAGCCTGGAATGGAGAGCTTGTTCTGCTTGATTCTCGCCCCAGCGATGCGATTGCGCTGGCCTTACGGGCGGACTGCCCGATCTTTGTCAGAGAAGAGGTTTTACAATCATCACGAAATTCGGAATTTACCGAAGCTGATGAAATAGATTCGTTCGATGACAATGATGATGAAGAGATTGAGTGGCCGGAAGAGCTTGGAGATTTAACGGACTACAAAATGTAGCAAAATAAGCCAATCATAGTTATTCATAAAAAAACGAGCCAGTCTCATGCGTGGGATTGCTCGTTTTTTATGTTTCAGGGTGAAAAATTCAGACACCGGCAGGCTGAATGCTATTCGTGTAGTTGACAAGCTCAACTGTCTTGCATAGGATGCCCAGAGATTAACAAACGAAATTTCACAAGCTTACATAACCGAGGGATACATCATTGCAAGGGATAGCGATTGCCATCGCCAATCAAAAAGGTGGAGTCGGCAAGACCACAACTGCCATCAACTTAGCGGCTGGGATGGCCCGCAAGGGGAAAAAAGTGCTCCTGGTGGACTTGGATCCCCAGGCCAACAGCTCAATATCTTTCCTTGATTTACAGGAAGTTACTCTTTCAGGGTATGATTTTATGACTGAAAATCATATTACCTGGCAGGAAATCATTAAGCCCAGCACCGTCGAAAACCTGGATATTTTACCGGCGCGGATTAGCCTGGCTAAATTGGAAGGGAAGCTGGTGGGGGAACTGGATGCGCCATTTCGTCTGAAAGATCGGCTGGATAATGCCCGGCGTAAATATGACGTCATCATCTTTGATACCCCGCCTACGCTCGGACTGATCACCGTCAATGCGTTAGTGGCTGCGACCCATTTAATTATCCCCATTCAATCTTCGTTTTTTGCCCTGGAGGGGACAGACGATTTACTGGAAACTGTCCAACGGATCAAGGCACGTCCCAATCCGCATCTGGAAGTATTGGGAGTTTTAATCACCTTACATGATCGCCGGACGACTTTATCGCGGGATATTTTCGAGCAGATTCATCAGGTTTTCGGGAGCAAGGTTTTTGAAACGACAATTTCCCGCTCTGTGCGGCTGGAAGAAAGCCCTGCTTACCGCGAATCAATTTTCACTTTTGCGCCCGGTTCCAGCGGAGCAATTGAGTATTCCAAACTGTGTGACGAGGTACTCCAACGTGTCAACTAAAAGGGGACTGCCCAGTACTATCAAAATGCGCCATGATCGGCACTATGTCGAAGAGCTGGCCTTGCGCAGTGGAGCGCCCATTGGTCGTATGATTGCGATTGATCGTCTGGAGCCAAACCCCAATCAACCGCGTATTGAAATTGGTGATCTGACCGATCTGGTAGCCTCAATTTCTGAGAAGGGAGTCCTGGAACCTTTACTGGTCAGACCCTCGGAAGTTGGCGGACGCTTCATGATCATTTCGGGTGAGCGCCGTTACCGCGCTGCCCGTGAAGCTGGCTTACGAGAACTGCCCTGTATTGAGATGGATGTTGATGACCGAGCGGTAGCAGAAATTGCCCTGATCGAAAACCTCCAGCGGAAAGACCTGACCGCCTTTGAGGAAGCGGATGGATTGGTCGTACTGGTGGAAAGATTCGGCTACACGCACGAAGAGGTCTCGAAGAAGATCGGAAAATCTCGTTCTTCCGTGACCGAGGCTTTAGCAATTGCAGCCTTACCATTAGACATTCGAGAGCTTTGTCGGCGTGCCGACATTACCTCTAAATCGTTGTTGTTACAGGTAGTAAGGCAACCGAATAAAGAGGCGATGGAGAGCTTTGTCAGACGAATTGCCGAGCAGGGGCTGACGCGTGATGAGGCCCGCAAAGTTAGATCAAATAAGCAGGGACGTTCGCAACCGTTTATTTTCAGGCATCAGTCGCCGGGACGTGAATTCACTTTTGAGGTCAAATTCCGACGCTCTCAGGTTGAGAAGGATGAACTGATTCAGGTGTTGGAATCAGTTCTGGAAATGGTTCGCAGTAGCAAGTCTGAGTGAGCTTTTATTTTTTGGCTTTTTTCTGCTCCGCCTCGTATCTGGTGCGGAGTTTCTTAGACCACTTCTCCAAAAAAGGCTGTAAGGGTTTGAAAGCCTTCGCCCGCCAGCCTGCATTTTTATTTCTCCAAACTCCAAAATATTTCTCCATATAGGCGCGCACGACTCCCTCGAATTGATGCTTTTTTATCCCGTGGGAAAGGTTCAAATGATAGTGCTGCGCCTGGAGCGAAAAAATCAATCCGACCAGATTTGCTTTGTAGTTTAATTTTGCGGCCACCTTTTTAAAAAAACTATCCGCCGCAGGGATTAAGACGCCCAATGCGATTTCAAAATAAGGCTGCTCGTTTCCCTGGCGCGGATGGTAAAGACCTGGCAGTTCGGAAACATTGGCCATTTGGATTCTTTGATGGGGCGAAATGAAGTCAACCAGCATCACGCGATTCAGGCCGCGCAGATGTTCACGGGGAATGACCTCAAAGGCGCCCTGAATAATATCCTCTGTCTTGACGGGGATTTTAATGGTTGAACGATTATCAATTTTAATTGCCATGATTAGGGGAATCTCCTGTATCTATACTTTTAATAATTTCCTGAATTTGTTTTTTTAACGCACGAATTTCCTGTTGCAGGCGCGGAAGCTGGTTAAAGATAACTGAAGATTTTAACCAGCTTCGATTATCAATGGCTGGATACCCGGAAATAATTTTCCCGGCGGTGACCGAATTGGGAATGCCTGTTTGCGCGGTGGCGATAACTCCATCTCCAATTGTCAGATGACCAGCGGCCCCAACCTGACCGCTCAGGATAACCCGTTCACCAACTTTGGTGCTTCCGGCTAAGCCAACCTGTGCGCAGAGCAGCGTATCTTTCCCTATTACACAAGCATGACCAATCTGCACCAGGTTGTCTATTTTAACACCTTCTTTAATAACTGTTGCGCCAATGGTTGCACGATCAACGGTTGAACCCGCGCCAATTTCGACGTTATCTTCGATAATGACAATTCCTGTCTGGGGGATCTTATGCCACGACTTGTCTGCGCGCTGGGCATAACCGAATCCATCACTGCCAATGACAACTCCGTTCTGAAGGATGACATTTTTTCCAATGCGACATTTTTCCCTGACCACACAATGTGAGTGAATAAAAGAACCCTGCCCAATTACAGCATCAGAATAAATAACGCAATGTGCACCAATGATGACATTATCCTCGATAACCGCTCCGCTTTCTATAACAGTATATGGTCCAATTGTAACATTCCTGCCTGAAATCACACTGGCAGCTACGACAGCAGTTGCGTGAATTCCTTCAGTCTGATAACGTTTTGGGTGGAATATTTGCAAAGCTTGAGCAAATGTCAGGTATGGATTGGATGAAATAATTCCGGCTTTTCCTTCCGGGAGCATTTTGACATCGGAGAGAATAATAGCCTGAGCCTTCGTCTTCAGAAGTTGCTTACTGTATTTCGGATTGGAAAGAAAAGTGAGTTCATCTTGCTGTGCCTCCTCAAGCGTGGCAATCCCTTTAATGAGAATTTCACCATCACCCGCAAATTGACAATTAAGCTGTTGCGCAATTTCCTTTAGTTTCATTTTTTTCATTGAGTTACCATAGGAATGTAATGAGACAATTTTATCAGGTCAAGCGCTGACAGGAAATATCTGGATATGGAAAAGACTAACAATTATTTTAGCGATTATTTGGCCTACCTGAGAGTTGAACGAGGGTTGGCTGAAAATACTTTAATGGCCTATCACCGTGATCTGCAAAAATTGTTAATACATGCCTCGAAAATGGAGAAAAGCCTGCTTGTGCTGGAACGTCCTGACCTGGTTGAAATCCTGACAGTGTTAAAGCAAAATCGTGATTCAGAGGCTACCATCTCAAGATTTATCTCCGTCCTGAAAGGATTCTATAAATTTCTCTTACGTGAAGAGATTTCTAAGCTTGACCCAACCGTTTATCTTGAAGCGCGTAAATCGTGGCAATCACTGCCTAAATTCCTTTCGCTTGCAGAAGTGGATGTGCTTTTAGAGCAGCCTGATTTAACTATTGAAACAGGTCTCCGTGACCGGGCAATACTGGAGGTTTTATATGCTTCCGGCTTGCGGGTGTCTGAGCTTTTGAATCTGAAGCTGGCTGATATTGATTGGGAAGCCGGAGTTCTGACTTGTTTTGGCAAGGGCAGCAAGCAGCGCAAAGTCCCGCTTGGGCGTTCAGCTATTGAGTATGTGACTCGTTATATGCCCGCCCGGCAAAGATTATTAAAGGGGCATTCCTCACATCGCTTATTCATCGAAAAAGGTGGGCGAGCTTTAACGCGGCAGAAAATCTGGCTGCTTATTAAGGGGTATGGCAAGCAGGCGGGGATTGATTATATTACTCCTCACTTACTACGGCACAGCTTTGCGACCGTGCTGCTGGAACACGGCGCTGATTTGCGTTCCGTCCAGATATTATTGGGACATTCTGATATTGGAACGACGCAGATATACACGCATGTAACTGACGACAAGGTGCGAGAGTCGTACCAGAAATTTCATCCGCGCCAATGAACGCGGCGACAGGCGCGAGAAATAGTTGACATCAAAATACGCGTGTGCGATTCTCCCTCTTTTCAACAACCTCGCGTCTAACCGTAAGGTTTAGACAGTGTAAGAAACTAAAGCGACCAGCGACTAAAGGTGAGTGCAACCTCACGAGTTTCTTGCCGGACACCTCAACAAATCCTCGCTGGAGGAAAGCATGAATACCTTAAGGAGAATACAGCATGAAATCACAGGGTAGTTACCTGTTTACCTCGGAATCAGTGACCGAAGGTCATCCTGATAAAATCGCCGATCAAATATCGGATTCTGTTCTGGACGAAGTTCTGCGGCAAGACCCAAAGGGACGCGTGGCCTGCGAAACCTTTATTACGACGGGCTTAATTGTCATTGGGGGAGAAATTACGACCAATGCGACGCTTGATTATTCCAAACTGGCCAGAGAAACCGTAGCCGAGATTGGCTACAATCGGGCGAAGTATGGGTTTGATGCCGAAACCTGCTCCGTGATGTGTACCATTGATCGCCAGTCACCTGATATTGCGATGGGAGTTGATACCGGGGGCGCAGGTGATCAGGGCTTGATGTTTGGTTATGCCTCAAACGAAACAAAAGAGTTGATGCCGCTGCCAATCCAACTGGCACATCATCTGACGCGAAAACTTAGCAATGTCCGCCGTGATGGAACGCTTGGTTATTTGCGCCCGGACGGCAAATCTCAGGTTACGGTAGAATACAAAGATGCGAAACCGATCCGGGTTGATGCGGTCGTTATTTCTTCCCAGCACGGGCCGGAAATCGAAACCGAACAACTCCGCGAAGAGATTCTTGATCAAGTCATCAAGCCCACAATTCCCGTTGAATTGCTTGATGCGAATACAAAATATTATGTAAATCCGACCGGACGCTTTGTCGTGGGTGGTCCGATGGGAGATACCGGATTAACCGGCAGAAAAATCATCGTGGATACATACGGTGGCGCAGCACCGCATGGTGGGGGAGCGTTTTCCGGCAAAGACCCGACAAAGGTTGACCGTTCGGCTTGCTATATGGCGCGCTATATTGCCAAAAATATTGTTGCCGCAGGGATTGCTGATCGTTGCCAGGTACAGCTTGCCTATGCCATTGGCGTGGCCGATCCGGTTTCCGTTTATGTAGATTGTTATGGCACGGCAAAAATTGACGAAGAGAAGCTGTCAGACATCGTCCGCGCAAATTTCCAGTTGACGCCAAAGGGAATTATTGAATCGCTTGATCTGCGTCGGCCGATTTATCAAAGGACTGCTGCCTTTGGTCACTTTGGACGAGAAGAAGATGGCTTCTCCTGGGAAGTCGCTAATAAAGCTGCCCAACTCCGTAGCGATGCTGGCCTGTAGCTTCCAACTAAAAATTAGTGTGGATCAGGTTGCCAGGCTAAAAATGCCCGACAAATTGAAAGGTTTGTCGGGTAACTGACATTTAAAAAAAACAGAGTAACAAAAATCGTCAATATTGATGTGGGTCTGATAATGTATCCAACAAGGCCTTATCATAAACATTTCTGAGGAGAAAAACTTTGAGCATTCAACATGAAGTAAAGAATATTGAACTGGCCGCTGAAGGCCGGAAAAGAATTGAATGGGCGGAATTGGAAATGCCCGTACTAAGAACAATTCGTGAGCGTTTTGAGAAGGAAAAACCACTTGCGGGGTTACGACTGGTGGCCTGTGCGCATATCACAACGGAAACTGCTAATTTAGCCAGAGCTTTAAAAGCAGGCGGAGCGGATGCTGTCCTGATCGCTTCAAATCCGCTTTCGACACAGGATGATGTAGCGGCGGCACTTGTTGCTGAATATGGAATATCAGTTTTTGCGATGAAAGGCGAAAGCACCGACACTTATCGCCGCCATGTCCAAATCGCCCTGGATCACCGCCCGCAAATCATTATTGATGACGGTTCGGACGTCGTTGTGACATTGGTTTCAGAGCGACCAGAACAAATTAAAGACGTGATTGGCAGTACGGAAGAAACGACGACCGGAATCGTTCGATTGAAGGCGATGTTCAAGGATGGAAAATTAAGTTTTCCAGCTATTGCCGTAAATGATGCGCAGACCAAACATTTCTTTGATAATCGTTATGGCACAGGCCAAAGTACTCTGGATGGCATTATCCGCGCCACCAATGTTTTGTTAGCCGGGAAGTGCCTCGTAGTCGTTGGCTACGGATGGTGCGGCAAAGGTGTAGCGATGCGGGCGCGGGGTTTGGGATCAAACGTGATCGTAACTGAGATTGATCCGATTCGCGCCCTCGAAGCCACCATGGATGGCTTCAGAGTGATGCCGATGAATGAGGCTGCCAAAGAAGGAGATATTTTTGTCACCGTCACAGGCAATCATCACGTCATAGACACACCACATTTTCTTCAGATGAAGCATGGCGCGATGGTCTGCAACTCAGGCCATTTCGATGTGGAGCTTAACCTTGTCGGGCTGGCAGAACACGCCGTTTCGCGTCAACAGCTTCGTCCCTTTGTCGAAGCCTTTGAATTAAAAGACGGCAGAAGGATTGTCGTGCTGGGTGAAGGACGATTGATTAATCTGGCAGCGGCGGAAGGTCATCCCGCCAGCGTGATGGATATGAGCTTTGCCAATCAGGCGCTCTCGGCTGAGTATCTGGTTAAAAATCAGGGCAAGCTGACAGCTGATATTCATCTTCTTCCTAAAGAAGTTGACGTGGAAATTGCGCGGCTAAAACTGAGTGCAATGAACGTCAATATTGATGAATTGACCCCGGATATGATTGAGTATATGAATAGCTGGCAGATGGGAACGTAACGACTGTCGGCCTGAGTTATAAAAAGGAGCAGGATTTTATTAATCCTACTCCTTTTTTACTTTAACGACGCAATCGAAAAGTTACAAAAACTCCCAACGCCAAAAAAAGTGCTTGTGGTCCCCAGACTGCCAGGCCTGGCGGAAAGTATGCCTGCCGCCCTGCGCTTTCAAAAACACTGGCAGTAATCCAGTAAGTGAACCCGATGAGAATGCTTAAGCCGATCCCGGCTAACGTACTGCGATGGCTGCTGCGCAGAGCAACGGGAAAGGCAACCGCCAGCAGGGGGAAACAGGAGAAGGGAAATGACAACTTCTTTTCCAGATCAACTCGCAGTGAGGTCGTAGTTGCCCCTAAGTCAGACAAATACCGAACATATTTTTTAAGCTCGAAGAAATTCATCTTTGAGGCTTCGTTAACAGTTCGGGTAAAAAGAGCCGTACCATCCGGGACCGCGAGGAATTCGGTCTGGTTATTGGCAGGAAATGTCTGGAATGTTACCTTTAGATCATTGTCTATGCCATATTTCCAGCCCTTCAGAATTTGCCATTTTTTTTCACCTGCATAGCTGGCTTCCTGTAAGAAAACAGCTTCTCTTAACAGCCCTGTCTCTTTGCTTAACTTATAATTAAACGTATTAAGCAATTTCTTATCAACCGGGTTATACTGAAACCCGTAAATACTACTATCTGTTCCCCGGACCCAGTTTTGCCCAAAAGCCAGGACTGATTGTTCCGTTTTTCTGCCCTTGATCAGATTGAAGCGAAAATCCTGTTCCCGATTAGCACCGGGCAGGATTGCTTCAGATAACCAGAAAAGTGCGGCGACTGTGATGAGACAAAAAGCCATTAATGGAAGTGATAAGCGGAGTGCGCTTTGTCCGCCGGTCAAAAGAGCGGTTAGCTGGTTACTTCTGGACAGCACGCCGTGCACCGTCAGAAGCGCCAGAAGGAGCGCAAAGGGAGTGACGTAGTAAATGATCTGCGGAGCCAGATAGACAAGATATGTCCCGACATAACGCCAGCCTAAGCCACTTTTGGAGACTGAAGGGATTAGCTCGAAGAGCGTAAAAACAACTGAAGTTAATAATAAGACTGATAAAGAAAGGATAAAAAACTTGAGCAGTTCGCTCAGTAATAAATAGTTGATAAGATTAATGATTAACTTTCTGGAAAAGGAAAATAAGCTTACCATTAATCGACTGGAAGACTTGTTAATATTCTGCTTAGCAGTATTTTTATCTTCCTTTTTGACGCCGCTCAGGAAGTTTTTAGCTGGCAGTCTGAGCCTGGTTCCAGATGATGAATAACTGAAGAGAATTGCCAGTAACCCCATTATATTTGGCAGCCAGACACCAAACCAGACCGGGAGTGTGCCGGAAATAGCCAGATTCTGACCAGCAACTAAAATTAGATAATAAATAATTGCGAGCGAAAATCCGACAGTAAAGGCAAGGGACTTACCTGCCTGGCGGGAACCTGAAATACCAAGCGGAATGGTTAGAATAATTAAAATCAAACAAGCCAGCGGAAGCGATAACCGCCGATGCCATTCAATTTCTGCCTGCCGTCTTGCCTCGGGAGAATCCGCTGATTTCCCCCGACTTGCCAATTGTTGGAGGGAGAGTTCCTGGGGCACCCGGTCGGCGGCAAACGCGTTTGCCAGCGCCGGATTGTCGGCTGAGAGCTTGATCTTTTCCTGCTGAAACCTGACGGCTGTCTGCTTTTCAGGGGACTGACTGGTAGATGTCACCACTAATCCTTCCGTCAGGTCTACCTCTAACGCAATTGGCGAGGTTTGTGTCATCCGTAATCTCCCGCGTTCAGCCGTCAGGACAACGGATTCATTTTGATTCGCTTGACGAACAATAAAGACTCCCAGCCAGTCGCCGGTAAGCTGATCAATCTCGCGGACATAAACGAGATGGTTGGGGAAATGACTATCAAAGGTTTGCGGCTTGATCGGCGCGGTTAGGGCCTGCAGGATAATCTGACTGCGGAGCATTTTCGATTCACTGAAGACACGCGGGATCACGTAGAGGGTCAGAGTAGCCGAGAGGACTGTGCCAATTAAGCCGCAAATAAAGAGGGGCGCGGCCAGCGCAACGAGACTGATCCCACTGGCTCTGGCGGCAATAATTTCACTATCTGCCGAGAGACGACTGAGCGCCATCAGGGAGCCAATCAGGAGGGCAAACGGCAGCGTAATAATAATCACCCCAGGTAACAGGCAGGCCATCACCTTCAGGCTTAACAGAAAAGAAGCGGCTGACCCGAATAACAGCTCAGCCTGCCGGGCGACTTGTTGCGCGAAAATCAGGGTAGTCAGGATCAGGAGGGTAAGAAAAATATAAGGGACGGCCTCTAATAAAACATAAAAGAAAAGACGAAAAGAAAGACGATACCGCATGAGTAAAGTTAAGCAGAAAAGATGAAGCAGGGAAAAGCAATTGCCAGACCTGTTGCGTCCGATAATAAGTCTTATGTTACAAGAAGTGGCATTTTAACGTCCGACCTGCGGTTTAATTTTTTAGGAGCATAGATTTATTTATAGCATAGTCTGTTTCATCTGAGAAGAACTTGAATTATTTAGCGACTTAAAATAATCTGTAACGAAATGTTCCTCTGCTTCGTTTTCACCTTTGGAGTGAAATAGTTAGGTGATTAATTGCAGGTTGATTAATCAATTGATTGAGCTTAATCGTGGCTATTGCAATTTCTGCTTCAGATATTTCAGATGATCTTCTGGTCGAAAACATTTTGGCCGGCGACAGTTCTGCCTTTGAGATTATTGTCGAGCGGTACAGGCGGCGTGTCTTTGCGATTGCACGCCATTTTTTCAGGCAGCCGGAAACGGTGGAAGATATTGCGCAGGAAACGTTCACCAAAGCATTTTTCGCGCTGCATAGTTATCAGCGTGGCGCTTCATTGGAATACTGGCTGGCGCGGATTGCGGTCAATAATTGCTACGATGAATTACGGCGTCGCAAGTCCAGAGGTGAATTAACGGTTTCTGACCTGACTGATGATGAAGTTAACTGGCTGGACAACAAGCTCTCGCAGGTCTCCATGAATAAGCATGCTCAGATCAGCGACTATCAAACTGCTGCGGAGATCACGGGCAAACTTTTAACTAAAATCAGCCCGGAAGATCGGACTATTTTAATTCTGCTGCATGCAGAAGAATACTCTATCGCTGAAATAGCCAAAGCTATGAACTGGTCAGAAGCTAAAGTAAAAATACGCGCGTTTCGAGCCAGACATTCCTTACGAAGTGCGCTTAAAAGGTTAAACCTGACAGAACAGCGGAAAGAACAGCAGGAAGCCGCTTTTCTGGCAGGATAAGTAAACAGGAGTTTTATGAAGCGCCAGAAAATTAGTAACGAACAGCTTGATCAGTTGGGAGTCGCACTCCTGCAGGCGGCGGCAAAAGACCAGCCGGAAAACGCCGACTCCTCTTCTCCTTATTTTATGTCCAGGCTGCGAGTACGGATCAATGAAGAACAGCAGACTCCTGTTTTCTGGGAAACAGGTATTCTGGCCGCACGTAACTGGTTATTTGGATTTAGTGTTGTCGCTTTGATATTTTTTATCAGCAGTGTGTGGTCGGTACAAAATCTATCCCGGCAGGCAAATATAAATCGTGGCGAATTGTCAGAAACTGTTTTATTTCCAGCGGAAGAAGTGTCAGTGCTGGAACGTTTAAATGATGACTCGCCAAGCTCGTCCGAAGAACAAAAATAATCGTATGGTCACAAATAGTGCTAACAAAACGAAAGCTCGACTGATTATCCTCAGTTTTTTCGTGCTTGGAGTCCTGATGGGAATTGGGCTGATGAATTTTATTGCGGCCAAATCGAAAACGGAAAAAGCTTCCGCCGCGAGTGCTAAACCAGCGATTCTGGACATCCTTAATACTGAATTAACCCTGGATGAGAAACAGCGGTCTACGGTTGGCGAGCTGATCAAACAACAGGATGAGCAGGTTAAAATCCTCATGAAAGACGTTAAGCCCCAATTAGATAATCTCAGGATGTTAACCCGGGGAAAGATCAGAGAAGCGCTAACCACCGAACAGCAGGAAAAATTTGACGACTGGGTGAAGAAGCGCGATGCCGAACGACGGGCGATGAGCGGGGCGGCGGCACCAAAAGCTGAGGCTGCAAAATAGCTGCTCTTTCATCAGAGCTTCCATCAGACATAAAAAAGGAATGACTTCTCAAGTCATTCCTTTTTTATGCGCGGTCAATTGCAGCTAATCTTCCTCATCTTTTCTAATGCGACCATCCGCCTGCGCCTGCTGAATAATTTTTTGTGAAAGATGGGTTGGAACTTCATCATAATGAGAAAATTCCATGTGGTAGGCCCCTCTGCCACCGGTAATAGAATTCAGTGTTTGCGGATAGTTTAGCATTTCTGACATCGGAACCTGCGCTTTTATCACCTGCTGGTTGCCGCGTGAATCCATGCCGGAAATCCTGCCACGACGAGAATTCAAGTCTCCCATCAGGTCGCCTGAGTAATCCTGCGGAGCGCTGACTTCAACATGCATAACAGGTTCAAGCAGGATGGGGTGAGCCTTTTCGATGGCGATTTTGAAGGCTTTGCGACCTGCCATCTGAAATGACAGATCATCTGAATCAACTGAGTGATAAGAGCCATCAATCAATTGCACCTTAAAATCTACGACCGGATACCCCGCCAAATACCCGCGCACCGCAGCATCTTTAATTCCCTTTTCGACGGCTGGTCGCCACTGTTGGGGGATTGCACCACCAAAAATTTTATCCTCAAACTCGAACCCGCTCCCACGGGTCAGAGGGTGAAAAACAACCTTACAGTCACCGAACTGACCACGCCCACCTGATTGCTTCTTATGTCTTCCCTGAGCCTCAACCGATGCTTTAATTGTTTCACGGTAAGGTACTTTGGGAAGATGAAGCTCCACTTCAACACCATATCTGTTTTTAAGTCGCTCAACCACAATTTCAATATGCTGTTGACCTGATCCGGCGAGCAGGAATTCTTTTGTTTGCTCGTCCCGTTCATAATGAAGTTGTGGGTCTTCATCTAATATTTTGTGAATTGCACCAGATAATTTGTCCTCATCGTGGCGTGATTTAGGCTCAACTGCGTAGGAAAGAGCAGCTTCAGGATAGACGACAGGAGCGAAAGTTACGGGACTGGTTTTCTCAGTTAATGTGTCACCCGTTACCGTCTCGCGGAGCTTTGAAACTGCAATAATGTCGCCCGCATGCGCTTCCGGGATTTTCTCAATAGTTTTACCCAGAATTGCGTGCAATGGCCCCAGTCGCTCATTTGAACTCTTGTTGCTATTAAAGAGAGTTACGTCACTTTTCAGGCTGCCTGCTTTGAGCTTGAGAATCGTAATGCGACCAAATGTTTCCGAAATTGTGCGAAACACGAAAGCCGCTGGTGCTTCGTTATCTTTTTCTGGTGGTGCGGGGGCATAAGCAACAATTCCATCCAGCAGATTCGTGATGCCTTTCATCGTCAGCGCCGAGCCGGCAAACACAGGGGTCAGATTTCGCCCCTGCACTGCTGTCTTAATTCCCTGCTGTAAGTCTTCATCTGATAAAGTTCCGGCCTCAAAGAATTTCTCCATTAAGGCATCATCGGATTCCGCGACCATTTCGATCAACTGCTCACGCGCCGCATGCACGATTTCCTGTCCATTGTCAGGGAGTGGAACTTCTTTGGCAGTTCCCTTCTCATCAAATTCAAAGGCTTTCAGGCTTACCACATCCACGACGCCACGAAAATCTTTTTCTTTTCCAATGGGTAAAGTAAAAGGCATGCATTTTCTGCCAAAGGTCACACGTGCCTGATCCAGTGCGGCCCCAAAATCGCCTCTTTCTTTCTCTAATTTGTTGATAAAAATGAGCGTCGGTAATTCAAATTCAGCCGCATAATCCCAGGCTTTTTCGGTATTCACTTCGACCCCATTGATCCCATCTATCACAATTAAAGCCGCCTCCGTTACGTTTAAAGCCGGACGCGCATGGGCGATAAAGGCAGCATAACCGGGCGTATCTAGTAAATTTATTTTTCTGTTCTGGTATTCGAGGTAAGCCGGGGAAAGATTCAGGCTTATCTTGTGGGCGATGGCTTCTTCGTCAAAATCGGTTGGGGCGGTTCCATCGTCCACGCGCCCCAACCTGGAACTGGCTCCAGTGGCAAAAATCATCGCAGCGATCAGGGAAGTTTTCCCTGCATCGCCATGACCGACAACGCTTAGATTGCGGAGATCATGCGTTCCATAGACTTTCATAAAGGGTAACTCCTTTCAGTCACGGAGATTAAAATTAGTGTTTGGAAATACTATCTGATGAGTGCGACATCGTTTGCCGCGAACCGGATATTAACACAGACTTTACCGTAACGCATCCAGCGCCGGATTTTCCTGCCCCCTGAAAGTCAGGTTCAGGTGTTTGACAAATTCTCGCAAACCACTTTATAGTGGGCTATCCTGCAATCATTACTCAATCAATAGTGGAGCGAGTTATCTTTACTACCAGTTAATTTCCCGTACGCCTGATGCTCAGAATCGAAAAAGTTTTTCTCCAGGGTTTTAAATCGTTTTGCGATCCGACTGAAGTTGTCTTCGATCTCGAAGGGATTACCGCCGTCGTCGGGCCCAATGGCTGCGGCAAGTCCAACGTTGCTGATGCCCTAAGCTGGGTGATTGGCGAACAACGCGCCAAAGCCTTACGCGGTGGCAAAATGGAAGACGTGATTTTTCAGGGGAGCCGCAACCGTCAGGCCTCCGGGATGGCTGAAGTTGTCCTGACCATGAAAGTCTCGGAATCATTTGAATTGCGAACGGCAGACAATATTAAGGAAGATTTCAAGTCAGGGGAACAAATTGAACAGCAGGTTGCCGAAACGCCTGAATCAACTGTCTCGGAAGCAAAATACCAGAAGAAAATTTTTCCTAAATCCACCAATCGGACGTTTGCGGAAGGTGAGAAAATATCTATTGCGCGGCGCCTTTACCGGACCGGTGAGAGCGAATATGAAATGAATGGGCGCACCTGTCGTTTGCGCGATATTCAGGATTTATTCGCGGGGACAGGTTTAGGCGCGGCGCATTACGCCATTATTGAGCAGGGACGCATTGGGCAGGTACTTTCCGCCAAGCCGCTTGATCGGCGCACATTGATTGAGGAGGCCGCAGGAGTTTCAAAGTTCAAACAGCGACAGCGAGCCGCCGAACTTAAGCTGGAAGCTGCCAAACAAAATCTTTCCCGTCTCACTGACATCATTAATGAGGTAGACCGTCAACTTAACAGCTTAAAGCGGCAGGCGGCTAAAGCGCGGCGCTATCAAAGATTGCGGGAAGAAATGCGCGGGTTAATGCGGTCGGTTTATGTAGCTGATTATCGCGCAACTTTGCAGCAGATCAATGAACTGGATGAAGCACGCACCAAAATTACTGAACAGGAAGCAGCTTTAATAAATTCATTGGCAAATCAGGAAGCGCAACGAACAGCTTCAGTCAGTCAGTCAACCCAGATTGAGAATAACTTAACGCAGGCACGAGAATCCGTCGCAGCAACAAACCTTCTGCTTGAAAAGGCGCGGCAACAGGAACAATTTTTACAACAGCAATTAAATAGTCTCGTGCGGCGCGTTGAAGAGTCGGCGCGGGATCAGGTGGCGATCTCGGAACGAAGCCATTTCACCGCGCAGGAAACCGAGCGGCTCAAAGGCGAATTAAAACTGGTCGAGCAGGAAATTGATTTTGAGGCGAATTCGCTGTCGCAGTCCGAAAAAAATAATCAGGTATTAGTTGCCAGCGAAAGGAGCACCGAAGCTGAACTGGAAAACATCCAGACAAAAGTTACCGAAAGCGCAACTTTGCGTGAACGCTGGCGGCAGTTAGTAAAACAATTTACTGAAACAGTTAACAGATGCCAGCGCCAACTTGATGGCCTTTCGGTTGAGCGCAGCAGAGCGGTTGAACAGGAAGAAACTTTCTCAACTGCTCTGAAAAAGCTTGCTGAAAGTATTTCTCAAATCGAAAATAATTATTTAATCTCAGCTACTTCACTTACCCAGGCTGAAGTATTGCTCCAGGCTAAAGTTGAAGAGCAACTTCAGCTAAACGCATTAATTAGTAAAGTACGTTTGGATTTTACAACCATTGAGCAGCGCTATAAATCTTTGCTTGAGTTGGATGAGCAACGGGCTTATTTCTCCAGTGCCGTCCAGGCGATTTCAAAAGAATTAAAATCAGCAGGAACGGCTGCCCCGTTTAAAATTCTGGGAACGCTCGCTGATTTTGTGCAGGTTCCATCAGCCCAGGAAAAAATGATTGAGATCGGGCTGAAAGAGGAAATGCAATATCTGATCGCCCCGACTTTTGATGATGCACTTAAGGCCATTGAATTTTTACGGGCAGGTAAACATGGTCGGGCAACATTTCTTGTGCTTGATAACAAAAGGCAGGCCACTACAAATATTAACTATTTTGCAGAAGCAGTTGAGGTAAATCAACTGTTCGTTATCAGACTCTTGGATGTGCTGAATTTAAAGCCTGAGTTAACGGCGGTTTTAAAACGCGCACTCCCCAGATTATCCGAAACTTTTATTGCCCCGGAAATTACGCAGGCTATTCATAGCTCCATTCAATCGAACGGGAAAGGTCACTCCTTCCTGACTGCCAACGGAGAATTTGTTAGTGCGGGACATTTGATTTCCGGGGGCAGCTTTGCGCAGCAGGGCATGGGCGTTTTAGCGATCAAGCGAGAAATTTCGGAACTGGAAGAACAGCAGTTAATTCTTTCCGACGAAATCCAAAAGCTGGAAAATTTGCAGGTAGCGAGCGGTGAGCAAATTTCTCAGACAACCATAACCAGAAATTCCCTTGACCAGCAAACGCGCCAACTGGAAAAAGACTTGGCAGTGCAGCGGGGTCAAAAACAACAAGCTGAACGCGAGCTTGAACGGGCACAATCACACCTGCGTGTTGTTGAGAAGGAGTCGCTCCAGGTCTCCGGGGAATTAACCGAAGCCAGCAACAAGCTCTCCCACGCGGAAGATGAACTGCGCGACGCGGAGCAAGCCTTAAGCGCGGCGGAACAGGTAACACAAACAGCCCAGGCTAAAGTCGCTGCCGCCCG
>JANMKB010000740.1:0-5914 GCA_031371805.1 Blastocatellia bacterium
GCGACGGTTGAATTCAACCGTCGCTGACGCGACGCGGGGATCGCTATGTTACTTTCCGTGGATTGAAATCCACGTCTAAAGTCAGCCGTCGCTACCGCGACGAAGAAGAAGCAGCGCGAACCTTGATCGAACCAGCCAGCGTCAAGTTCGTTGCCGAGTTGCCAACCGACACTTTGTAATCACCGCTGCTCATCGTCTATGCCTGCTTCGCGGTATCCCAACTTGAGAGCGGATGGTTTAACGCGGCGGGGTCAATCGTCAGCGTCACGGTTTTGGTTTCGTTCAGTTTGAGCCAGGCTCGAATTAGGGCATCAGGCAGAATCAGGGATCAGAATATGTCCCCTTAAATTTTGCCGCTGACAGCCAATTCGCAATTAGAATTCCAGGGGCGAAATCAAGCAGGGAGATTTTTCTCAGCGCCCTTTTCCGCGGGTTACATCGCGGCGAAAAATTTCCAGCATTTCGCCAAATCGCAACGGTGTGTTTTTCAGCTTCAATGGCATCGAAGCCGAGGGCGCAAATTTTTCATCCAGCAAAAATATTTTATTGATCGTCTCAATCGCGCACGTTGGTTCTGGTTTAAAATCCTGCTTGCGGGCTTGCGTGTCGGGCAACGCTTCGCAGCGCACTACGATTTGTTCGATTTGGTTGGTGTGGTTGATTTTTGGCAGGCGCACAGTAGAGCGAAACCAGCCGCTGCGATCAATGCGAAAATAACTCTGCCCCAAATCTGAAGCGTACCATTTTGCGTCGCCTTTTAATTTCACGGCGAAGCTTAACGCTGAATTCGTGTTTGTAGACGAACCGTCAAAATATAAATAGCGACGCGGATCAAGCATTTTGATGCCGAGTCCGGCGGCTCCGATTACTTCTGCATCGGTGGCGATTTTCCCTTCGCGCAACATTTCGTTATACATCAGGCGATACGTCCACGGATTTTGATCCATCAAAACTTCGCGCGAATTGTGTGCGGTATCAAAGGCGACGGGCGCAAGCGCGAAGCGTAAGGCTGGCAAATTTTCCGGCAATTGATCGGAAAAATTATTGTTGCGCGAAGCCACGATATACATCGGATGCTGCGCTTCGTAACGACCTTTGAAGAGCAGCGTGCGATGATTCGTACCCTGGAAAACTTCGCTGACAATTTTGCCCTGCTCATCAAACTTCACTTCGCAAATCCATTCGATGTCGGTGACTCTGCCCCACCGCGCCATCAGTGCCGCCGTCTGCGTCCCGCCGTCTTCATTGGTGAAAATGATGCTGTAGCGAATCGTGTTCGTTGTGCCTTCGTGAATAATTTCATACCACATCAGCACCGGTACATCGCTGAATTTTCCGACGGTATCAGGACGTGCATATAGAATCGGCGCGTGAGTCATCGCCAGATTTTCTATTTTGTTAGCTGATAAATTTGGAGTAATAGACGCGGCGGCGATAACCGCTTTATTGGCATTTTTTGCGGACTGTGGAGAATTCAACACAACGCGTAATTTATGTTCACCGACGGAAAACCTACCCAGCAATACGCGGTACTCAAAATTTTCTGCGCTGCTAAAAAGAATCACATCCTGATTATATTTGCCGTCCACTTCGAGCGTAACGACTGCGGCTTCGGCATCTTTTGTCGCCCAGTCAGCGCCAGGCGAAGAAGCTTTCAGGCTCAGTATCGCTTCGGCTTCGGCGTCAAATTTGAAAGTCTTTTCGGTGAGCGTTTGCGCATTCGCAATGGTTGCCAATAAAACAGTAATGAAAAATAAGAAACATTTCATTTTGGGTGAACTCGGTTAAGGCTTTACCGCAAAGGGACAAGGGAGCAAAGAATTTCTGAATTGTTTTTCTTTGACTCTTTGATCCTTCGTCCCTTTGCGTTCATACACTCTTATTTTTTCGGAAAATTCGGATCGGCTTTCACTTCCAGAATTTGCAGCGTATGCCGTTCGCTGTGGCTTGCCAATAGTAGCAACCATTGATAGGCATCAAGCTCTTTTAAAAGCGGATGCGGCAAAAAATGACCGCGCATATCTTCCTGTGTAGTCTTCACAAAATTTTTCGTTTTATCGCGGCTCGCGTTGAAGGCTTTGACTAATTCAGATTGTGTAGCCCATTTATTTTTCGGCTTTAATTGCTCTGGCGCTTGCGCTTTGGTTGAGCGGTTAGTGACCATCTTGAGCAATGTTGCATCTTTAGCTTTCGAGGCTTCTTTTTTCTCTGGCGTAGCGGGTGATTTCATTGCCTGCACCGTGGCAACTCCGAAGAGCATATCTTCGCTCAGCGCAATATGTTCGGCGACTTCGGCAACTGACCAGCGATCTGGCGCGGATTTAAATTTCCATTGCTCTTCGCTCAAACCTTTGACTGAAGCCAGGAATTTCTTGCGCGTGTCTTCCAGATATTTGAGGGCGTCGGCGCGTTCCTGTTTGGTCAGCGTAACCTTTGCGGCGGCGGGCGTCTGCGCATTCGCTGAGAACGAAACCAGCAGACAGATCAGGGCGAAGAGTAAAGCAAATCGGGATTTTTGGGGAACTGAATTTGTAGTCATAATTTCCTTTTCGAGTTAAGTTGAAGAATGGTTTTCCATTCGTTTGCTCGCACCGGCTGCACGGAAAGTCGTGAACCTTTGCGGAGTAATTCCATTGCCTGAAGTTTAGAATTTTCTCGCAATTCATTCAATGAAAGCGGGGTTTCAAAAGCGCTGATAAATTTCACATCCACCATGTCCCACGTTGGTTTGGTGGGCAGGCTTTTGGGGTCGTAGTGATGATCGTCAGGGTCAAAAGCCGTGTGATCGGGATAAGCGGCGCGGACAATTTCGATGATGCCTGCAATCACAGGAGGATTCGCGTTGCTGTGATAGAAAAAGGCTAATTCGCCGACTTTCATCTGACGCAGATAATTGCGCGCCAGGTAATTTCGCACGCCATCCCAGCACGTCGTCTGGTTCGGAGCTTGCGCTAAATTATGAATCGAAAAAGATTCCGGCTCCGATTTCATTAACCAATATTTTTGGGGCATAGTTTTGCGATGATAGAAAAACCATGGATTGAAATGTCAACGCGAAACCGAAACACTAGCCGGACGCGGCGCACCTTGCAAGGCCACAGGCATCTGCGGAGCGCAACAGACCTTCACTAAACGCTGGCGATCCCGCTGCATTTCCTGATCGCTGGAAATCCAACTGCGAACTTCAGCCAAAACGCGCACTGCATGTTCATCTTGTGGCAACACCATTCGATAATGAATCCATTTCCCTTCCCGACGCGCACCGACAATGCCAGCGCGGCGCAAATATGCCAGGTGGCGAGAAACTTTCGGCTGTGGCATCTGCAAAATCTCCACAAAAAAACAGACACAAACTTCCTCGTCTCCCATCAGATGCAAAAGACGCAGCCGATTGCGATCCGCCAAAGCCAGAAAGAATTTTTCCAGATCAAATTTCTGTTCAGTTTTTCGCATAACAAAATTATTTTAGCTGAAATAACATATTCGCCTTGACAGATATGTTTTCAGCAATTAGAATCCACACATTCGCAGAAACGAATATGTTTTAACTAAGGAGATCGTAACTATGTCTGAAACTATTGTCAAAACCTTGAAATCACATGTTGCGTTGAATGTTATCAATGTTGAGCGCAGCATCGAATTTTATCAGAAAATGTTAGGCCTCGAGCCGAGTAAAGTGCGCACCGGCTACGCTAAATTCGACATCCAAAATCCGCCGTTGAATTTGACGTTGAATGAAAATCCGGTCAATGAACGCGGTGCGCTTTCGCATCTGGGAATTCAGGTTGCTACGACCGAAGACGTGCTGACGATGCGTGAGAAATGGGCGCAGGCAGGACTTGACACGCGTGACGAAATGCAGACCAGTTGTTGTTATGCCGTGCAGGACAAAACCTGGGTTAACGATCCTGACGGCAACGAGTGGGAAGTTTTTGTCGTCCTTGAAGATAATCTGCCGGAAGCCGCCGACAACAGTGCTTCCTGCTGTACTCCGACTGCGGGGTTAATTCAACTTGGGAGCTGCAAGGCGTGAAGCAGAAGCTACGAGTCTTAATTCTCTGCACCGGAAATTCCGCCCGCAGCCAAATGGCGGAAGGAATTTTGCGGCACGATGGCGGAGAAGATTTTGCAGTCTTCAGCGCTGGCACCAAAGCCAGTCTTGTCCGTCCCGAAGCGATTCAGGCAATGCGCGAAATCGGCCTTGATATTTCCGGTCATCGCTCTAAAAACGTCGAAGAATTCAGCGGTCAGGAATTTGATTACGTCATCACTGTCTGCAATCATGCGAATGAAATTTGCCCCCTCTTTCCCGGTCAGACACAACGAATTCATCACAGTTTTACAGACCCACCCGCCCCGGAAATCGGCTCTGAAGAGTTCCGCCTCGCAATTTTCCGACGTGTCCGGGATGAAATTCGTGCCTGGGTTGAAAGCTTTATCACACAGGCAAAAATATAGTCTGTCAGGTTTTTCTACTAACTCCGAAGCTGAAAAAACTCGCTGAAAATTTTCTTCATAGTTGAAACGATTGGACTTACTGACCAGCGCCGTTAAACCTGCACAGCCACAACCCTACGTGTATCAAAGAGTTGATTGACTTGAGCTAATGACTTTGCTAGACTCCGCCTTGTTTGCTGACGCTTAGCAAATATCAACTCACCCCCGTAGCTTCAGTTGTTTTTATCTTGACCCGTCCCCGGCGCTTCCAGGGTCCAAAGCGTCTTTGGGCTAAACCAGTCCATCATCCTTAACTTGTAAAAAAAAAGAGAGAGCTTATGTACTATATTCCCAAAGGTAAGCCAATGCACGAGAAGCTCAGCACTTCATTTGTGCGCATGGAAGGGCTTCTTGAAGAGTTAAAATCGGATAATTTCAGTGGCTACGTGTTACTGAATTTCCCTCAAACCAGTGGCTTCCTGTTTATTCTGGATGGACAGGTAATTAATGCCGCAGAAATCACCGAGCAAAATCGCCGCGCCGGAATTGCAGTTCAGGAACAGCTTGTCCGCCTTTCGCAACAAAGCAAAGGGACGATTTCGGTTTATCATCTGCAAAAAGAAATTGTCCAAACCCTGGCTGGCATCGCCGACGGTGAAGCAGTGTATGAAAACTTAACCAGCGATTGGGCCAATCTGGGCAAACTGGTGAAAAAACTTGCCAGTGAAAAGAAAACCTATTTCATCAATCTGGTCTTTAACGAAGCCAAAAATGAGCGCGGCTTGATTTACGTTGCAGGCGAAACCGTTGAAGCTTCCTGCTCAATTGGCGACGATCATTTGCTGGGCGCAGATGCTTTCAGCCGCCTGACCAAAGACAGTGATGACGAAATTGCAACCTACAGCGTCTTTCGCAAGGCAAGTGTAGCAGCGCTCCCAAAAATTGATGACCGCGATGTCGAAGCCAGCATTAACCGTCTGGTCACGCAGGCGACACCGCAACCACTGCCCGCACCAACCGTGACCCAGACTGAACCTATAACGCCTGTGGCTGTTCAGGCAGCGCCGCAAACGGTTATCACGCCAACTTCGCAGGCTGCTCCGGCAACTGCAACCGTGGTCACAGCGCCTGCTCCGGCTGTTCCTTATTACGAATCGCTCCTGCCGTCAGGTGGGCGTCCTGAAACCGCTCCGACGGAAGTTAAGGTGGCTGAACCAAAACTCAAGCCTGCGATTTTTGAAGATGTTTTGGATGTGGTGGAAGTTGAACCACCGAGCCGTGCAACCGTTTCATCAGCCAATGCGGCGACAGTGACAATGTCACCTGTCTCAGCCGCCCAAGTCACGCCTGCGCCCCTGCCGGAACCTTCTAAAACGGGTAACGATATGCGCGATTTGATGAGCCTGATGAGCCAGGTTGTCGCCGCCGTCGAACGTGGCATGTCGGTCGCCGGACGCGGCAGTTCATTCCCGACCGC
>JANMKB010000616.1:0-1819 GCA_031371805.1 Blastocatellia bacterium
GACCGACAATTTCTTTTCATATTCGCCGATAATGGCGGCAGTGGCTGGCTCATCAGGCACGACATCGGTAACGGGAATGGGAGAGTAATCAATACTTTCGACGCGGCGAGTAACTTTGGAAATATTCAGATCAATGCGCCCCAGTAAACGCGCATCTGACCCCATTTTGAAAATTGGTGTGCAACCGGATTGTGATTGCAAAACTGAATGTTCGTGACCGCCGATGATGACATCAATCTTTGCCGCCCGTGCCAGACGCTTATCTTCAGGCATTGTCAGATGTGTGATCGCAATGATGACCGTCGCTCCACGGGCGCGAAGTTGTGGCACGATCCGCGCCGCAGTTTTGTTGGGATCAAGAAAACGAACATCTTTGCCCGGACTGGAATTTTTGGCGGTTTCTGGCGTGAGAATGCCAAAGATTCCAACTTTCACACCCGCGAAACTGCGAATAATGTAAGGCTGCATTCCGCCGAAAGGCTTACCATTCTTACGGTTGATAACATTTGCCGCCAGCCAGGGAAACTTAGAAGCTTTCATCCGTGCAAGTAAAATTTCATCGCCGAAATCAAATTCGTGGTTGCCTAAAACTGCATAATCCAACCCTGCGGCATTCCATCCGGCAATCATTTGCTCACCCTTGAAAATATTAGAAGCAACCGAAGGTGAAAGTGTGTCGCCAGCTAACAGAAATAGTGTATTTGGCGATTCTGCCTGAATATTTTTTCTGAGTGTGGCAAGTCGCGCCAGACCGCCATTTTTACCTTTGTCTACAGGTGAAATTTGATATACATCGTTAACCTGCAACAGGGTGACGCGAATAGTATTACTTCTGACAGCTTGCGCCCCAACCACAAAACTGGTCAGGAGTGTAACTGTAAGTAATACTAAATATACTATGCGATAAATAGCGGTCATAACTGGCGCTGCAACAAACAACTAATCTGACTATTTAGTGATGGCAGTCTTTGTAAACTTAAACTCTATCAAATCTTCATTACCAGTATCATTATCCAGATTTAGCGTAAGACGACCTTTACTAAGACCTTCGCGCTGGATTAAATAGCTAACTACTCCATCTACTCTACAGCTTACTCTTTCCTTACTGACGCTGTCTTTTTTAGGATGTCCAATCAGGGTTACGGTATACAAACAATTAGATTTTGCTGCCTCTCTGAGCGCCTCTGCCAGTTTTCTGAGATGATCTTTATGCTTATCCGTCAGACGGCAGGATTGTGTTTCAACCATCATCCCTGGAAAACTATTCAAGATACAATCTTCTTTAGTCTGCCCAGTACTGGGAGTTATTCCGAGGACAAAAACTAAAAGTAAACTTAAAGATGTTGCTCTTAACATATCAGACTCCTTTCAAGTTAATAAACAATAAACCTGCTGGTTGGCAGTGCGGTACTGTAACAAATTAAAGTACCGCACTTATCAAATTCCCCTACAATCAGGCGGCGCTGGCCTTCCCTTTTTCCTTGTCAAAATCATCAAACGATTTACCTTCTTCGGCTAAGCGTTTGAGTAATGGTGCTGGTTCCCACAATTCACCGTGCTGGGCATGGAATTCGCAAACACGGTCATAGACTTTTTTCAAGCCGACCGTATTCGCGTACCACATTGGCCCACCGCGCCAGGCCGGGAAGCCGTAGCCGTTCAAATAAATAATATCAATATCAACCGCACGCAGGGCAATTCCCTCCGCCAGGATTTTTGCGCCTTCATTAACCAGCGCATACATCGTCCGTTCGATGATTTCCTCTTTGGAAATTTCGCGCTGTTGAATTCCTGCCTTTGTGGTCAACTCTGCGATTAG
>JANMKB010000669.1:0-2438 GCA_031371805.1 Blastocatellia bacterium
GGCTGTTGCACGACGGTGGCAAAAATTGATCCGTCTTTGATTCCGGCAAGCGTTTCATCTTCTTCATCAAAGGCGATGATTTTGACTTTACCAATTAGGTTGGCAGCTTTGACTGCGCCCAGAATTGCCGGCCCGTTGTACGACCATAAGCCAACTAAGGCGGCTACGTCAGGAGTTCTTACGAGGGCGTCGGAAACATTAGATTTAGCCTTAGCACGATCTGCATTGTCGGTGCGCGTATCAATGATCGTAATATTTGTTCCTTTCAATTCCTCTTCGATTCCCTGCTTGCGTTCCCGCGCATTCGCGGCGTCCAGCGTCCCGACAAACAGCAAAATTTTTCCGCCCTGGGGCAAGGCTTCCTTGATTAGTCTGCCAGCCTGATGACCTGCCGCGACATTATCCGTGCCGACATAGCAGGCGCGTTCACTGTCCACCGCGTCACTGTCCTGCGTCACGACCAATGCCTGTTTGGCAGCCTTGTTGATTAACTGAGTTTGATTTTTTGGATCAACCGGGCTGATCGCAATTCCATCAACTCCTTTGGCTAACAAATCATCCATCAATCGTTGCTGTTCGGCGGCGGTATTATCAGGATTGATTTTGAAATCAACTACAATATTTGGAATTTCCGCGGCGGCTTTTTCTGTTCCTTTTCGGGCAATTGTCCAGAAATCTGACGGGTTATTGGTAACAAATGCGAGCCGGAGTTTTTTGTCACTGGCGATTGGCTTTCCGGCGCTATTGGCGGAGTCGCCAGCAGGCTGATTACAGCTTACGCTAAATAAAGTTGTCACTAAAAATAAGCCCATGAAAATTATTTTTCTTAGGCTGGAAAAGTTGGGGTTTGATCTCATTATTTCTCCTAAAGTTGTTATTAGTAATCTGAGGTATTAGGCAGAAGTCCGCACGAAGTAAGGACGCACTGACACACTTACTTCGTGCGGGCTTCTACCTTCTGCTTAGCCTGGTTATGAGGCGGATTTCACACAACGAAAGCCGACATTTGAACCGCCGCTGTCAACTGCGCCTTTGCCGCGACTGCCAACTAAATAACGCGAGCAATATTGATCACTGCACAAAAACGAGCCGCCTTTTTGCACGCGCTTTTTGATCTCTGGTTCATCAGGATCAAAGCTGTCCGTCGGGCCAGTGGGATTTTTTGTGGCGACAGCTTGCGGCAGTGTCGCAAAATAGTCAGGACGATACCAGTCCGCGCACCATTGCCAGACGTTGCCGCCCATATCGTACAGCCCGAAGCCATTGGGCGGAAAGGCAGTCACAGGCGAAGTCGAGTGAAAACCATCTTCGCCTAAATCCTTGTTCGGGAATTTCCCCTGCCAGATATTCGCGGCCCATTTGCCATTGGGTTTAAGTTCATTGCCCCACGAATATTTATTGCGATCCTGGCCACCGCGTGCGGCAAATTCATACTCAGCTTCGGTTGGTAAACGTTTCCCCGCCCACTTGCAATAAGCAATCGCGTCATCCCAGGCGATATGAACGACGGGATGATTTTCGCGTCTGGTCAAATTACTTTTTGGGCCTTCAGGATGGTGCCAATTCGCGCCAGGTTGATATTTCCACCACGCCAGCGCATTGTCCAACGATATTTCTCTGGCTGGAGGATTGAACACAGCCGAGCCGGGAACCAGTAATTTTGGAGCCGCGCCGGGAAAATCTTTGGGGTCAGGTTTGCGTTCCGCAATCGTCAGATATTTTGTCGTGGCGACGAATTTCGCAAACTCAGCGTTTGTGAGCGTAGTTTTATCAATCCAGTATCCATCCACCGTCACCAGATGCACAGGCAGCGTATCCGGCATTTCGCACTCAGCGCAGCCCATCCAAAATGTTCCGCCGGGAATCCAAATCATTCCTTCCGGCGGCGGGCCGGGAGCCGGAGTAGTATTAATGCTTGCTTGTTGCGCACTGGCTGCATCCGGCGCTTGCGGCGGGAAAGAATCATGCTGGTGATTATGCTGTTCGGTTGTTTTGCCGCCTTCGACCTTTGAAGCACAGCCTGAGAATGCAATCAGCAGAGTAAAAATTGCTGCGCCCAGCAAAGTGAGTGCCTGAATATGGTCGCCGATCCCAGCTTTGAATAAATTTGATTGTTGCATTGTTGGTGCTGCTAATTTAGTGACAGCAGGCAGGCTTTCGTCAAGAGTAGTTGACGGCAAATCACATAAACTATTTCACATTATTCGTATTAGTGCTAAAAAAATCCCGTAAGTTTTATCCCGGTTTGTCTCAATTGGTATTTTCAACCGATTCAAGACAAATAATGCAAGGACAAAGACTAACGAGATTTTCGATGCAAAAAATTGGTGCCGAAGGGGGGACTCGAAAATCGTCATCCTTTGCCTATGATTTTCACTTGCCTTTAAGTTCCACATGAACTTACGAAGCAATACTTTTCGCACCGGAAAGTATTAGAG
>JANMKB010000710.1:0-5382 GCA_031371805.1 Blastocatellia bacterium
GCTCCCATCGTCGGACGCATCGAAGTCATGATGCCGCTAAAAAATAAATTGCGCCCCGGTTCGTGATTCGGATTGAAGCTGTAAATCGAACGGACTACGCAGAGGTCATCAATGCTGGCGGCGAGGTTGGGCAACAATTCGCTGACATCAATTCCGTTCCTGCCGTACTTCTTAAATTTGAACGGCGAAGGCATGAGACCGCCGGTTTTGCGTTCGGTGCGCAGGTCTACTGCGGCAGGACGTTGTCCCGCGTATTTTTCCAGCGCAGGCTTGGGATCAAACATATCCATCTGCGACGGGCCACCGGTCATGAAAAGCATAATGACACGCCTGGCTTTAGGCGGAAAATGTGGCGCGGGCAGGTTTTGCGCATTTATTTGTTGTGACAAAACATCCGAAAGCATCAGCGACCCGAGTCCGCCGCCCATCGTGGATAAAAAATTGCGTCGTGAAAATTGATTTAGATTCATAGGATTTAGAAATGGAATTCAACGCAAAGGGGCAAGGGTCCAAAGGAACAAAGATAAAAACAATTAAATTTTCTTTGCCCCCTTGTCCCTTTGCGTTAAAAAAAAAATTTTAAGGCCAAAATATTTCTTCATTCGTTGCCAATAAGACCTGCGCGAATTGCTCAAGGCTTGCAGAGGTAATGTAGCTAATTGCCGCTTTGCTCTCAGCCGCATTTGGATCGCGTGACAATATTTTGCGATACAACATTTTCACGCGTGCGTTTAAATCCACTTCGCCTTCTACTGACTTCGCCAGCGTAGCGCTGAGTTGTTTGATGAACGGGCTATTCAAAACAAATAATTCCTGCAATGGAGTAATTGTCATCCCGCGCAACGGACTGTGCTGAAATGGATTGGGGAAATCAAAGAGCGACAAAATCGCGCTTGAGCGCCCCCGATTAATTTTGCCGTAAACAGTTCGTCGCGTGTTATCCAGCGAATCCAAATCAGTAGATGGTCCGTACATTTCCAACTGTAAAACTCCTGCCGCCTGCAACATTGAATCACGCAAACTTTCGGCATCCATGCGGCGCGGATTCATGCGCCACAACCATTGATTGCCTTCATCAATTGCCGCTGCATCGGTGCGCACTTTGCTTGACTGACGATATGTTGCAGAAAGCATGATCTCGCGGTGCAGCCACTTCATTGACCAGCCATGCACCACAAACCGCGCGGCTAAATCATCCAGCAATTCGGGATGCGTAGGCTTATCGCCGCGATCTCCAAAATCGCTCGGCGTGCGTACTAAATGTTTTCCGAAATGCCAGCCCCACACACGATTGACAATCACACGCGCCGTCAAGGGAGCCGCATCAGTCAGGATTTTTTCGGCAAGTTCCAGTCGCCCTGAACCTTTGCCAAAAATTGTATTCGGATTTTTCGACAGCACTGTCAAAAAATGGCGCGGCACTATTTCGCCGGGCGAAGCCGAGTTGCCACGCGCAAAGACAGGCAAGTCACGCGCTGCGCCAGGTTTGATAACGAGCGGCGTGTAATCAGAATATGAACCATCCGAATCCATCGCGGCATCGTGGACAGCGTTAATGAAAGGCGCTTTGGCTTCTTCTTCGGCACGTTTCGCAGCGGCAGCGGCTAGCGCCACAGGATCGGGTTTAGGCTTGCCTGCATTGCCTTCTTTTTTGGTCACGCCAATTTTGATTACCGATCCCGCTAATTCAGGATAGCTTTCCTGCAAGGTTTGCATTTCCGCTTTTATCTTTGCCATTTCGACGCGGCATTCTTCGGCCTTGGGCTTTGCTATTGTCTGATCAAGCGTTTTTTCCTCGGTCAGAAAACCTAACAATCCATTCAGCTCTGAAACTCGATGGCGAGCGGATAAATATTTCGTTTCAGTGGCCGCATCAACTTCGCGCAGCGGGCGAACCGCCGGAGAAGTCGAAGCAAAGACGCCCGCCAGCGCGTAATAATCTTTTTGCGAAATCGGATCAAATTTGTGATCGTGGCAACGAGCGCACGCAACCGAAAGTCCGAGCATGCCGCGCCCGACCGCGTCTACGCGCTCGTCCCATTCTTCCAGCAACAGGTTATCAATCAACTCCTTCGACAGTTTCTTTTCTTTCCACTCCGACGGAGCCATCCCCAAATATCCCAGCGCACGAAGATCGTTACGCGAAGTGCCGGCCATTAAGTCGGCAGCGAGTTGTTGTTTGATAAAACGGTCGTAAGGCAAATCATTATTGAAAGATTCAATGACCCAGTCACGATAGCGCCACGCGTACGGATACGCCTGACGATTGCCGCCCGTGTCGCCATTTTCGGCATAACGCGCCACATCGAGCCAGTAACGGCCCCAGCGCTCGCCGTAACGCGGCGAGTCGAGCAAACGAGCCAGCAATTTTTCATAGCGTTTCGCGTCCTTGTCTTTGACAAATTTTTCAACCTCTTCGCTGGTTGGTTTCAAGCCTGTGAGGTCGAGATATGCCCGTAAAATCAAGGTGCGCGGATCGGCTTCAGGCGAAGGCATGAGCTTGTTTGCCTCCAATTTGGCGAGAATAAAACGGTCAGTTTTGGTGTTTGGCCAGGCAGTTTGTCGGACGGCTGGAGCATCCATTTCACTTAGAGGCAGAAATGACCACCACGATTTTCGTTTGGCAAAATCTATTCCGCCGGCTTTGGTCACTGGCGCGTTTTCTGTGCGCGGATCAACCGCTCCTGCCGCAATCCATTGCTCAAAATCGGCAATTACAGCTTCAGGAAGTTTACCTGACGGCGGCATTTTCAATTGTAAATCGTTGAAGCGAATCGCGCGGAATAAGAGGCTTTCGCCCGGCTTGCCGGGGACGATAGCTGCTCCTGAAATTCCGCCTTTACGCAGCCCGGATTTCGTGTCAAGAATCAGTCCGCCTTTGGGAGATTTTAATTGCGCCGCATGGCAGGCGTAACAATTATCCGCGAGCACCGGGCGAATCTTTTGCTCAAAAAATTCAGCACTGCCGGATTGAGCCTTAAGTTGCCCGCCAGGCAGAGCAAGTAAAAATATAAAGCCGAGCGTCAGTTTGATTTTTGCGCACTTCATCTGAATTTCCTCACAGCCGTTTAATTCCAGGGTGATCACCAATCTTCGGATGTATTTGGTATAACAAAAGTAAGCGAGTTCGGCAATCATTCTCTCACGAGGTAAATACGGGAAGCTGCGCAAAAAGTTACGTACTTCTACGCATTGCACAAAAGCCACGCTTCAAATATTATCTCTTCACACGATAAATCACTGGAAGCGAATACGAGCAAATTGTCCCTGAGCGAAATGTTCAGTGACGGAAGTTATTTGAAAGCAAATTTTGCGTTGGTGTGAGGAAAAATATTATGGCGTTTATAGACTTACTCATTAATGAAACTAACCGAAAATTTGGCCTGAGCAGCCAGGGAATTTCAGTTATCTCAACGCTGGTTTCAGCACTGAACAATCAGGAACTGGGTGGGTTTGAAGGTTTCCTGAATCGCTTTCGCCAGGCCGGTCTGACCGAAAATGTTAACGCCTGGCTGGATAATAATGAGCGCCATGAAGGTCTCCTCACCACGCAACAACTTGAAGCAGCCTTAGACCGTCAATTCATAAATATATTCACCGAAAAAACCGGACTTGGCGCCACTCGTCTGGTGGCAATCCTGGCCTTTATTATTCCGCCCATCGTCCGCCATCTGTCCGCCAGTCGCGCCGTGCAATCTTCCCAACCAGATCAAATGCGGAAAGCTTTGTGGAATAATTCCCGCGAATTTCAGCGTGCCACCAGCCTTGTCCCCGCTGATTTTTCAATGGTTCCCAAAGCAGAAAAAGCGCCGGGGTTTTCCCTGCTGCATCAGGTCTCCATCGCCAAGTCGCGCGGCTTGAAATTATGGCGGTCATTGCCATTTTCATAGATCATATCCAAATTTGAGCTAATAATTTAAGCAGCTACTACCGCACTCCTGTCCATTTTTTGTTGTGCAAATTACAAAGCTGTTGCTATCTCAGCCTGCGCACTTTTAATTCACAGCAATTTCCAATTGTCACGGCAATCATCAAAAACTCATCATCAATTCTGAAAACTCTTAACCTTTAATCCTTTCCTGTACTCGTACCTATCCACTCAATCGGGTACGTTACGGGGAGAATTTATGATGAAAAAGTATTTTGCCTTGTCGTTAACGCTGCTCCTGAGCCTTCCACCTTCAGTGTTTAGCACGACACTGCAAACACAAACGCTCAAAGATGCGCGGAAGGTTCTCAAAACTGCTAAAAAACCGAAACTTGCACCTGACCTTGAAGAGATGCTGGCACAGGACGATCAACAGGCATTGACCCTGTGACAAATGCGGCAGAATCGGTTAGGGCTAAAATCCAGCCGCACCTCAAAACCATCACCGATACGGTTCCAACGATTGACATTGCCTTCAGCGGAAGTGCCAGCCGACGAAACACAAAGTTTCATCGTACAGTTGGAACGCTCGACACCAGACATTGTGCTACAGGAGAAGCTGGCATTACTCGGCGGACGCATCAACCAAAAATTAACTGACACAGGCCTGATCGTGATTGAAGCGCCACGCACGGCAATTCGACAGCTTGCGGCAGAGGGGGGTGTTGCTTATGTCAGCCCGGATCGCCCTATCACAGCTCACGGACATGTGGAAATGACCACAGGTGTAGCGCAGGCGCGTTCACTGATTAGTGGGTTGACACTTAAAGGGGATAGGATTGGACTCGCTATTATTGATAGTGGCGTCGAAACTGCACATCATCTCAATGCCAAATTCACGATTCATTCCGGCGTCGTGTATAAAAAAGATTTTATTGCTGCGGGCGCTTCGCTGGACCCTTACGGTCATGGAAGTTTTGTCGCCGGTACAGCAGCGGGAGACAGCACGAATGGCAGATTCACATCTGGTACTTACCGCGGGATCGCGCCGATGGCCAATCTCCTTGATTTACGTGTACTGGATGCGAACGGACAGGGCGCTGCCAGCAGTTTGATTGCTGCGCTTGATTGGTGTGTCGCCAACAAAGTGACGTACAATATTCGCGTCATTAACCTGAGCCTCGGGACATCCGCTAAAGACAGTTATAAAAACGATCCGCTCTGTCTGGCTGCGCGCCGCGCCGTCAATGCCGGGATTGTCGTGGTCGCGGCGGCGGGCAACGATGGCAAGGATGTAAATGGTATGAAGCTTTATGGCGGCATTCATTCACCGGGCATTGATCCGTCCGTCATTACGGTTGGCGCAGTCAACACCTATGGCACAGATTCGCGCGCTGACGACACAATAGCCACTTACAGTTCACACGGGCCGACCCGCGGGTACACGACTGATGTTAATGGTGTGCGGCATTACGACAATCTGATCAAACCCGATCTGGTAGCTCCCGGCAATA
>JANMKB010000021.1:0-5733 GCA_031371805.1 Blastocatellia bacterium
CCTGATCGAAATGGAAAAAGCTAAGGGCTCGCGCGTAATCGCCGGGAATGTGCCACGACGTTACGCTTCGCAGGTCGCCAAAGGCGGTTAGGCAGCGGCAGAAAATTTACCCGCCGCCGAACGAATATTTCTGGCACAGCAATTTTCCTGCCCGTCCGATGATTATTTCAAACGTTTCCATGAATCAATGAGCGAGCATCCCGGCGATAAAACTCCTAAAATGGATGCTGCGCTGCTCGAAAGAATGTATCAGGCGCAATGCGTGAAAGACGAAACGATGGCGGAATCAATTGCCCGAAGGCAGACTGCCTCGCCACAAACATTAATCATTCATTATAACGGAGCGTTTCATTCAGACTTTCGCCTCGGAACGGCGGCGCGAACGAAACAACGTTTGCCCAAAGCCAATATCAAAATCATCTCCGCACTGCCGATAGAAAATCTGGATGCCATTAATCCCAATGATGAGCGCAAACGCGGCGATTATTTATTGTTCACACTCAAACCGCCAAAAGCAGAGACCAAAAATTGATTTAGAGCTTATCAGCACTGAGCCGATTAGCCGTTTTCACCCCGTTCACGACCAGTTCATTATCAGCAAGTTCCTGAGAAATTGTCGGGATCATTTCCTGTATATTGGTCAGGTAAGCATCCTGCCAATACTCTTTCAATTTCTCTCTGGCAGCCTCGTTGATAAAAAGTGTACCGGATTTTTCGAGCAACAGCATCGCCACATCATTATTATTTTCCGTAATCACAAACAGGTAATCATCGTCGTCCTCAACTAAAGACTCGCGCAGCTCGTCCAACTGATCTTCCAGTTCATATTCGTATAGCTCGTGCTGCATTGCGCCGCCCTCAATGAGCGCGGCGGTCAGTAATTCCTCAATCTTTTTGGCAGACATATTGTTCTCCGTTCGATAGTGTTTGCTAATTACATCAATCTCTATAACTACGATTAAAAGCGTTGTCAAACCAGCGACTCATAGGTTGGGATTTTACTTCTTACCCTGCAAAGCAGGTGTCAGCATAAAGCCCCGTGCGTGAGCGCGGGGAAAGAAGATTATTTACATTTTAGCCCACGAATGTGGGCGATAGACACGTTGCCGCCCACGTTCGTGGGCTTGAATTGCGTCCCTGCATCTACCCCGCGCTCACGCACGGGGCTTTATGCTGACGCCCAACTTCGCGGGCTGAAGACAATTCTTACTTGTCAAATTTTTGAATAAGCTAAATTCCTTGCTATCAAGGCCCCGACAAATTATTTTATGCTTCCTATGAAAATTACAGTAAAACGACTCAATCAGGATTTCCTCCTCGAAGCCGGCAACGAAACGGGTAACAAGGTCATGATGGACGCCGGCCCGGCAATTGGCGGTGGTGGCGCAGGCGCTCGCCCGATGGAGCTTTTGATTATGGGTTTGGGCGGGTGCAGTGCCATTGACATCATCAGCATTTTGAAAAAAGCCCGGCAACCGCTGGATGATTTACAGGTCGAAATTAATGCCGAACGCGAACAGGGAGTCGAGCCAGCCGTGTTCACTACCATTCACGCGCACTATGTATTGACAGGTGATTTACAGGATTCGCACGTCAAACGTGCCGTAGATTTATCGCTGGAAAAATATTGTTCCGTCGCCCGCATACTGGAAAAATCGGCGACAATTACCTGGTCGTATGAAATTTGCGCCAGTTGACAACGAACAATTCGTAGCCTAGAATCCGTTTTCGATTTTGTTCTTTCACGTGGCGATTTAAGCAACTTGCTCCACGAAAAAAACTGCTAAAGAGCGTGCCGCGTTCTCAAAAATTATTTAGGATTTCTGAAGAGCTGCAACGTTATTTAGCGTTGCAGCTTTTTAATTTTATGAGTAACAAACATTTTGAGACGGAAGCCATCCGCACCCAGGAAAAACGCTCCTCCAACCGTGAACATTCCGTTCCGCTATACCTGACTTCAAGTTTTATTTTTGACGATGCAGAACAGGCGCGCGCCTTATTTGCCGATGAAGTTCCGGGTAATATTTATACGCGGTTTTCTAATCCCAACAACTCTGAATTGGTGGAAAAAATTTGCCGTCTGGAAGGAGCCGAGGATGGCCTTGCCTGCGCTTCCGGCATGTCCGCAATTTTCACGACGCTGGGCGCGCTATTAAAAGCTGGCGATCACGTCATCGCATCAAATGCGCTGTTTGGTTCTTCGCATCAAATTCTCAATCAGATTTTGCCGAAGTGGGGCATCACTACAACTTACGCTGATCTCACATCACCCACGAGTTGGGAGGCATCATTACAACCGAATACGCGGCTGGCATTTGCGGAAACACCATCAAATCCCGCGCTTGATTTGATTGACCTCGAATGGTTCGGGCAATTCACGCGTGAACACAAATTAATTTCTGTCGTGGATAATTGTTTTGCGACGCCTTACCTGCAACAACCAATCAAATACGGCATTGATCTGGTAAATCATTCCGCGACAAAATTTATTGATGGACAGGGGCGAGCCATTGGAGGATTAATTGCCGGGCAAAAAGATTTAATCAAGGACATCCGATTTTTTGCGCGTCACACCGGTCCTTCCCTTTCGCCCTTTAATGCCTGGGTTTTCTCAAAAAGCCTGGAAACATTGGCGGTGCGAATGGAAAAGCATTGCGCGAATGCTTTAATTTTAGCGGAGTGGCTAGAAAAACGACCAGAAATCGAACGCGTGATTTATCCCTTTCTGGCTTCCCATCCGCAAATGGATTTAGCCCGTAAGCAAATGCGTTTGGGCGGTGGCGTAGTCTCTTTTGTCCTGAAAGATGGTATTACCGCAGGACGGGCATTTCTGGATGCGCTGGAAATGCTTTCCCACACCGCAAATCTTGGCGATGCCCGCACGACGGCGACGCATCCGGCTTCAACTACACATTCCAAACTGAGTGAAGCTGACCGGATGGCGGTCGGCATTGCCCCTGGCTTAATCAGAATTTCTGCCGGACTTGAACATACTGACGACATCATCGCCGACATCGAACAAGCATTAAAAAAAGTACAATAGAAAGGTACGATAGGCGTCCCGCCTGTCACCCTGCATTACGGAGAAAAGACATGAACTCAATCACAGTTTCCGACTTAAAAAATCTCAAAGATACCAACGCAGAATTTCAATTAATTGACGTGCGCGAGCCACACGAATACAGCTTCTGCAATATTGC
This sequence comes from Blastocatellia bacterium, assembly GCA_031371805.1. GTDB lineage: Bacteria > Acidobacteriota > Blastocatellia > RBC074 > RBC074 > JAFDVL01. The sequence continues at coordinate 3,201 of JANMKB010000021.1, forward strand.
CGGCGAATTGATCCCGCTGGCAACGGTGACGCAGGCAGCCGAACAAATTCGCCGCGATATTCCCGTCGTAGTGATGTGCCGCAGCGGTAAACGCAGCGCCACGGCGATCAATGCGCTCGAAACACAATTTGGTTTTACAAATTTAGCCAATCTCGAAGGCGGAATTCTGGCCTGGTCGGACGAGATTGATCCGTCTGTGCCACAATATTAGGCAACTTCGTGAGCACTCATAAATTTATTGCGAATCGTCAACCCCGTATAGAAAATCGCGGTATAGACCGTGAAATTTGTGAGCAGCATTAAGGCGATCATTAACGGGAAGGCTTGCACAAAAGAAAAGCCAGAGAGTAAAGCCCCTGGAGTAAGCTGGACGCCGACTACGAAGGGGAAAAGCAGCCACACAAAATTCTGACCTGCCTGATGAGGCAGGCAATAAAGATTGAACCGCTTAGCACAAGCACAGCCTGAACGACTACACTCGCCAGCACAGATTTTTTAAGTAAGCTGATAATCATAATCTCCTTTTCGATAAAACTTGCGAAGAGGCCTGAGCAGCAAGGTTTGGTTATGATTATTATGGCGCAGGATCGCGCCGCAGGTTGTCCGATTTTGATAATAAAATTGTGGTGGATTAACTGACTAATCGCTGGCGACTGACCACTACTCACTGATCCAAAATCGTTGCGCGGCAAGACAGGAAAGTTTCAGACAGTGAGCAGTGGTCAGTAGTCAGACTACTCGTCCATATCAAGTTGCTGAATACGTCGCAGGTGACGCCCACCTTCAAAAGCAGTCGTAAGCCAGGTTTGCACAATTTGCAAAGCTACTTCCTCAGTGATCATTCGCTCTCCCAGAGCAATCACATTGGCATCATTGTGCTGCCGCGCCAGGCGTGTCGTCTCTATATTCCAGCACAAAGCACAGCGAATCCCTTTGATACGGTTGGCGGTAATTGCTTCGCCATTACCAGAGCCTCCCAGCACAATACCGCGTTCTGCTTCTCCCTTTGCCACCGCCAGGGCAACTGGACGAATAAAGACAGGATAATCCACCGGCGCTTCCGAATAAGTGCCAAAATCTTCGACTTCATGACCTAAGTTCAGGAGATATTGTTTGATTATTTCTTTGTATTTGAATCCGGCATGATCGGAACCAATCGCAATTTTCATCAGGAATTTACGCTCCAGTTCTATTAAAACAACTCATTAATTGCATTCACACCCTGCTCAACAACACGAATTGGTCTGCCCTGCAAGCCGGGCAATTCTGTTTCGAGGTCAATGCCCAGGCCTTTGAAGACAGTTGCGGCAACTTCTGCCGGAGTCGTGGGACGATCTTTTGGCGCTCCTCCGATTTCGTCTGAAGCGCCAACGATATTGCCGCCTTTGACGCCGCCACCGGCGAAAACTACCGTCCAGCAAGTAGGCCAGTGATCGCGGCCACCAGCCGGATTAATTTTCGGGGTGCGCCCGAATTCTCCCATCGCCACGACCATCGTATTCTTCAGCAAACCCCGGTCATGCAAATCTTCGAGCAACGAAGCATAGGCATTATCAAACGCCGGCCCCACCTGCTCTTTGTAACATTGAATGGGGCTGAAAGGCGCGGAGCCGTGAATGTCCCAGGTGATTTCATTGAAGACTGTTTCAAACATATTCGCAGTCACAAAACGAACTCCGCGTTCAATCATGCGACGTGCCAGCAGACAACTCATCCCGAAACGATTGCGCCCGTAACGATCCTTCATCGCGTCGGATTCTTTCGTCAAATCAAACGCCTCGCGCATCTTTGCCGAAGACATCAGCGTGTAGGCCTGATGAAAATTATCGTCCATCAATTTTGCATCCTGACTCGTTTCAAATCCTTTGACCGAACCATCAACCATTTCGCGCAACTTGCGACGATTATCAGTGCGCATTGCCGAGATGTAATTTGGCGGCAACATATCCGGGACTTTGAAATCCGGCCTTGACGGATCGGCGTTCAATACAAATGGATCGAAAGCTTTGCCAAGAAATCCTGCGCTTTGTCCGTGCGGCATATTTCCACCTGTGTTGCCAATCGGACGCGGCAACAACACATGCGCCGGAGCATCACCACGCCCACCGCGCAATTTGCTCAGCACACAACCGACGTGCGGATGTTCGATGCCATTTTGGAAAAGTCGTCCGGTTTGCATCATTTGATGTCCGGTGTCGTGGACGGCAGCGGCGGTGTGATACATCGAACGCACGAAGGCGAATTTGTCAGCATTCTGCGCCATGCGCGGAAAGATTTCGCTGACTTCAATACCGGGAACATTGGTCCTGATCGTTTTGTACGGGCCGCGAATTTCGGCGGGAGCCTGGGGCTTCATATCCCACGTATCAAGCTGGCTGGGCGCACCGACGAGCATCAGCATAATACAATTTTTGTCTTCGGCAGTGCTGCTTGCGCCCTGAGCCTGGAGCCGGAACAGGTCAGTCAGACCAAAGCCCAGCGTTGACAAGGCTCCGGCGTGCAGGAAATCACGGCGATTGAAGCCGTCGCAAAG
>JANMKB010000039.1:0-1659 GCA_031371805.1 Blastocatellia bacterium
GGAAGTTTTTGAAGCAACTTAAGGTTAAGCCGGGAACTTCGTATCAAAAAACCGTCGCCCGGCAAAAATCTCCGCGCTATGTCCTGCCAATTTATGGAAAAGATGTCGTCCTGCAATTTGCTGCTCTAGTTAAGGTTCAATTATGAATTTTTTCGTCGTTCGGCTTTTCTGAATAGGACTCAGCCAAAGACCCCGGAAATTCTGTCGTTATTAATGTTACCCGCTGTCCACTGACTTGTCACTTGTTGCTATCCGTGCGCGCAATCGCATTACGTGGCGTTTGATGCCGTTTTTGCTGGTGCTTTATTTTATTGCCTTTATTGATCGTTCCAATGTGAGCGTCGCTAAATTAGGCATGCAAAAAGAACTGGTGTTCACCGACACGATCATTGGCTTTGGTTCGGGAATTTTTTTCATCGGATATTTTTTGCTGGAAATCCCCGGCACGATTATTGTCGAACGCTGGAGCGCGCGAAAATGGATTGCCCGCATCATGATTTCGTGGGGAATTATTGCGGCTGCGATGGGGTTAATCGGGTTGCCGCAATTTAACTTCGCTACGCCTGAAACGCAATTTTACTCCAGGCGATTTGTGCTTGGTTTGGCGGAAGCCGGATTCTTCCCTGGGATTATTGTTTATCTTTCGCACTGGTATCGTTACACCGACCGCGCCAAAGCAAAATCTTTTTTCATGATTGGCTTGCCGATTGCGACGATTATTGGGACGCCACTTTCGCGGTGGATTATGGAAACAGTTTCGTGGTATGGCTGGGCCGGGTGGCGCTGGGTTTTTATTCTGGAAGGAATTCCCTCCGTGATTTTGGGAGTGGTTACGCTGTTTTACCTGACTGACTGGCCGCAGGATGCGAAGTGGTTGCCGGCGGATGAAAAGCAGTGGATTCAGGGCGAGCTTGAACGTGAGTGGGAGGAGAAAAAATCCGCTGGGCAAAAAGACGATTTAATGGCTGACGTTAAATTAGGCTTGCGGCATCCCAAAATAATTTTGCTGGCGGTTATCTATTTCTTTATTGTCAGCGGCTACTACGGCCTGACGTTTTTCCTGCCTTCGATTACTGCTTTGATGAAAGGAACCTCTATCGTGACGCAAACGATTGTGACGATGCTCCCGTATATCTGCGGTTTTTTTGCGATGCTCTGGTGTGCGGCTTCGTCTGATCGCAGACAGGAGCGCCGCTGGCATACGGCGGTGCCCATTCTGGTCGGAGCGCTGGGGATGGCGCTCAGCATTGTTGCCGGGGATAACCTGGCGCTGGTCATTACATTTTTCTGCGTAGCTGGTGCGGGAGTTCACGCTTATCTGCCGGTATTGTGGACGTGGCCGACAGTATTTCTGGCGCAGTCGGCGGCGGCAGCGGCGGTCGGACTCATAAATTCTGTGGGGAATCTGGGTGGCTTTGTCGGGCCTTATGTGGTCGGCTGGCTCAAAGATAAAACCGGATCATTTGTCGCTGGCATGTCTTATATCGTTGTTTCCATCCTGATTTCAGGGTTGCTGGCAACGTTACTTAAGCTGCCAGCAAAAAAAGCTAACAGCTAAAAATGAATATTTGCATAGCCCGCAGCGGCTCGCCGACCACGGTCGGCGTGCTGCGCGAGCTGGGCGAGGCGATCGTCGAGCTGCACGGTCAGCACGAGCAC
>JANMKB010000049.1:0-6416 GCA_031371805.1 Blastocatellia bacterium
GTACTTGCCCGTGACGAGTGAGACCTTCGTCTATCTTTCAATGATCAAGCTCATGCTAGGTCGACTAGCTTGAGAGGTACTTTTAAAACACGCTCTTAGGTAGAATCCAACTATTATCCGCATAAACAAAAGTTGAGAAAATAATCATCACAATTAAAACCTGCGATAGTTTCATTTATAACTCCTTGTCCTTGTGGCGTACTGCCATACGCCAGCTTGGTATGTATTGAAATAGCCTTTTTGATCAACACCCGCAGTACTATTACTTTGGGGATACACTGAGTTATTTGCTCCGGTTACCTTTATATCACCTCTTTGTCCCTTATTTCCAAGAAGCCAACTGGTCTCAGATGCTAAACTATCTGAGTTACAAGCATAAAACACAATCTCAGCGTTTTCGGATAAGCTGATTTGGCCGCTCAAAATAGCGTCTGTAAGCTCAGTGTTTCTCGCACCTCCTTCTCCAATTGAATGGTAAGCAAGCGCCTGTGGATTACTTATATATAATCCTACCCATCCTTGAGTTGCCCCAATTAAACCAGATGCGGCTCCATGGCTATGTATTTTTATCACATCAATCGGCCCACCCTTCGAGGCTTCTTTCAAAATATTTATAAGGTCTTTCCCTGTATCAAATGAAAGGACTTGCCCTCCAGCCTGACTAGCTCGGCCTCGAAACGCTCCCGCAGCATTACCATTAGCACATAAGGCAACTACATTGGGGGCTTTCGGTTTCTGTGTCCCTCTGCCTCCTCCTTGAATACTCACATCTAACTCATCAAGATTAATGCCTTGCGAACCGTCACTGTCTATGATGGTTTCAATCCAGGTTTGCCTTGGTCCATTTTCCACTCTTGTCGAGAGTTTTTCCTGATGTGAGTGAATGCCAGCTTCCCAGAGTGCTTTTTCGTCTTGCTGCTGATGGGGATCAAAGTCGTATGCACCACTGGCAAGGCCTCGGCGTACCTTACTGCAACTGACACTCTTGCCATCAAGTTCACACCCACGTCCTGGATTGGTCGGGTCTTCGAGTTGTGATCTCGTGCCGAGATAGCGCGATTGCGATTGCGCAAAGGAAACCTGCGCCGCAATTTGATTCACAAACGTGTCTTTCAACTGCGCCCAGTCAATCGCTAAGTTGGCGACCCTGCCGGACTCATGTGAACATCTTTGCTCGTGTTCTTCTCACGATCCCATTGTCGGGCACGGGTTCCTTTCGGATCACTGTATTCCGAGACGATTTGTTCAGCAAAATTATTAGCAGTGGTCAGTGAAGTGTTGATGGCGTAGGCTTTGACCTGCCGATATTCCTGACCGCCGATGGCGTATACATGGGTCTCCATCTTTTGTCCCGCCGCATCAATTTCGGTCAGCATCCGCCCCGTCACCGTACTGTAAACCCGGTAGCGCGTGATCACTTCATAGCCGCCGGAATAATAAACATTGGCCAGTTTTTGCTCAAACTTAATTTGGCGTCCATCGCCATCGTGCGTGTGATTGGACCAGGCATTCGGATCAACAATATTTTGCGTTCGGGTGAGTTGCCCCGCGACATCATATTGCTGCGTAGTCCCGCCATCATTGACGATTTCGCCGGAATTGTTATATGTCCAGGTCTGGTTCGTCCCGTTGGTAGTGGTGCGACCGCCACGCCATCTTTTTTCGCCCGTCCATTTTCATACGTCGTAGCGAATGTCTGATTGGGGTTCCCGGAGGCGGAAAACCCTGACCAGTATTGACTACTGCGCCCCGTCATATTCCCGAATTCGTCATAGGTGAGGCTGGCATCAAAGGGTTTGAGGTGAAATCCGCTGGGCAAACCGTTGTAAGGATTGGTCGTGGTCGTAATATACTGGCTCGGCGCGGAGATGTCCGGCGTCGTGACGCCGGACAATCTGCCCGCCGGATCATAACTGAAGCTTTGCGTATATGGTTCACTGCCCGACATAGTGGCAGTGGTCAGTTGGCTGGCCTTGTTGTATTGATAACTGATCCCGCCAAACCCGCTGTAACTGCTCACGCGCATGCGGGAATCATACGTCCGTCCGTCCTTAATTGCACCCCAGGCACGATAGCTGGCGCTGCTCAGATACGGATAACTGGCAGGCCGGCAAAGGTTGTCGCGCCCGTCATGGTCGCCAATCGGCCAATTTTATCGTAGCTGTAATTCACTTCATCATCGAACGGGTCTTTGATGTTTTTGACTTGTCCGGCGAGATTATAAGCGCCATAAGTAATCTTAAACAGCGTCGTTGGCGCTCCCGCCAGGTCAAAGGTGCGTGTTTCCGAAGTCATGCGTCCCAGCGTGTCGTAGACATAATCCACTTTGCCGGGGCCGTCATCCATTTGGGTGCGCTGGCCTAATTCATTGTATTGGAACGTGGCCCCATTCGTTGCCGCTGCGCCGGAACTGCCAACCGTATAACTGACACTCGCCAGTAAGCCGCGATTGTCATAGGCGTAGTTGGTACTCGCCCCACGTGCGTCTGTCTTCGTCTGCATTTTATCGTCATCAAAATACAGGTAGGTGTTGTCCGCTGTTTCAATCGGCTTGCGGCTTTTCCACATGCGCCCAAATCCGTCATACGCAAGGGTTGTGTTTTGCGTGGCGCCGCTGGCATTCGCCAGTTCCTGAATTTGTGTCGCCTGATCTCTGACATTAAACGTCGTCGTGTTGGTCGAATACACCGCCGCGCCATTCCAGAGTTCAGTTTTGAATGTGCGGCCCAGAAAATCGGCATACGATTTTTGCTGGCGGCCAATTTCGTCGGTGAAGATGGTGACTTGTCCGCCCGCACAACCGCAGCCCGTGTAGGCAATTTGTCTGGTCGTGAAATCCTGATTCGTCGTGACGAGGGGACGTCTCTTCCAGTCAAAGGTTTGGGTGCTGTATTTGTACCCGCTCGCGTCATCGCCATATGGCAGCCAGCACGCAGTTTGCCCCGCCTGCCCGCAATTCGCGCCACCATAAATTTCGGTCGGATTTGACCATTCAGAAACTCGTCCCAGAATGTCGTAGACCTGATAGCTGCCGCGTAAGCCGCCTGCGTTGCCCGGATGATCGGCGACGCTCACCCGCGTGCGTCCGATGCCGTCAAAGACGGAAATACTGGAGGTTTCTTCGCTCAGACTATTGACCGTTGTCAGGGCTTGGGCGGAGTTGTGATCTACCGCATAAACATACCGCGTATAGGCACTGTTCACGAGGTTTTGGACTTCAGCAACCGTCCGTGTACAGGTTCATAAACGCTGATCGCCGCCGCGCCTTTCGGGTCAATTGTTTTCGTCGGCGCGCCGGTGTCGTACCAGTATTTCAACGCCGAGGAATACAAGGCCGGGTCCTGAATTTGCGTCGGGTAGGCATAGGTTTTGGTCGCGGGTGTATAGATGGTTTCGCTCGCAGCATCGTCATAGGTCGCAAAATTGTCCTCATAGAAAAAACTGGTTTCACGACCGAGCGCATCGCGCACTTTGGCAACATCGCCGGTCAGGTAGTAATCCGTTTGTGTTTCGGTGGTACTCCCCGCGCCGCCATTCACGACGCTATACCGCACAATATTCGTGAGATTGCCGCGCAGCCAAAAGTTAGTGGAATAGTTGGCAGAATTGTGTTGCGCAATTGTTGTCGTGTGCGGGACGGGCGCAGTCCAGTCGTAATTCAATTCCGTTTGCGCCTGTAACACACCACCGCCGTCATACAGGCGCTGTGATGATGGCAACCCGACAATCCAGCGCGTCGAGTAATCGATGTAATCCAGATAATCAGTTTGCGCCGAACGGTACACGGTCGTGGCATCGGCGGCATACTCTTTGGTTTCAGTCGGCAGGTACACCGTATACGGCATCGTGTTTTGTGTTGATTGCAGTTTTTTAAATTTGGTGTAACTGATGGTGGCACGGCGGCGATTTTCGGGGCTGCCATCGCCATTGTCATCATCGTAAATATTGGTTTCGGTGACGCGTGGATACCTCGGCATCGTGGCGCTGTCGCTGAGCCACGTGGTCGCTGTCCATTTTTTCTTCAGGCCACCGCTCCAGGCATTGGTCGGCATTCCGACCCACGTTTCCATCCCTGTCGCCAGCCCGCGTGTGCCGCCGCTCGTATCGAATAGCTCTTTCTGCACCAAACCATCCGGCCCTCTGACCTGGGCATAGCCGTTTTCGCCCTGCAAATTCAAATAAGTAGAAACGCGCCCAATTTGTGTGGCCGAATTATAGACCTGACCCGCCCAGCCAAAAATTGCGTTATCGCGTTGCCCGAAGCGCGGACAATCCGCGAGCGGCCCCGGCGCGGGAAACCCATAGTCTAAATAGGCGCGTTGATTATCGGCTTCGCCATAGAGATAAAAATCTTCGGCAATGCCCCAGCCGTTGTACACAAACACGTGCCGCGCCCCGTCGCTGGTGATGACACGAGTCAGCACCGAGATGGGCGAATTATTTGCCGGGTCAGCGATGCTGAGTTCTTATTGTTTGCGGATCGTGACTAAGTGAAGGCGCAGTAAAATTAATTTTGGTGGGCGTGCCAAGTTCCTGATGAAAAAAAATGAGGTGGGCTGAATTAGCGCGGAGCGTTTGGAGTGCGGCGGCTCTACGCCGCTTTGCGTTCGCAGTTGGACGCTTCCGGTTAACTCGCCGCCGCGCAATCACGAACGCCAAAGCTGTGATAAGTCACAGCACTCCACACGGGCCGCGAGCTTGAAAGTTTGCGAGTATTCAACTCGTTTGTTATTGGGCAAGCTGGTAGCTCGCTAAACATCAGCTAAACATTAAACCTAAAGTGCATGACATCGCCATCTTTGACTACATATTCCTTGCCCTCTGAACGCATCAGGCCTTTTTCTTTCGCTACTTTTTCACCGCCACAAGCGATGTAATCATCGTAGGCAATTGTTTCGGCGCGAATAAAGCCACGCTCGAAATCGGTATGGATTACTGCCGCTGCTTTGGGCGCAGTGTCGCCCTGATGAATTGTCCAGGCGCGAACTTCTTTGACGCCGGCGGTGAAATAAGTTTGCAGTCCCAGCAGGGAATAAGCGGCAAAAATTAAACGATCCAGCCCCGCTGATTCAAGCCCCAATGAACCAAGAAATTCGGCGCGGTCGTCACCGGAAAGCTCGGCTAATTCGGCTTCGATTTTGGCGGAAAAAGGAACGATCTGCGCGTTTTCGCCGGAAGCTTTTACCGCTTCACGCAAGGCTTGTAAATACGGCCCTTCTGCGCCGCTAAGTTCGGCATCGCTCACGTTCGCCGCGTATAAAACAGGCTTGGCGGTCAGGAGCGACAGCAGCTTGAGAATTTCTTTTTGCTCGGCGCTCAGGTCGGCTTCCCACAAACCTTTGCCGTCACTCAAATATTTCAGCGCTTCTTCCAGCGCAGGCAATTCGGCGAGCGCCTCTTTGTCATTGGATTTGGCCGATTTGCGTGACCGTTCGATGCGCTTTTCAATGGAGGCCAAATCCGCGAGCGCCAGTTCAAGCTCAATGATTTCGCGGTCGCGCACCGGATCAACGCCGCCCATCACGTGAATCGTGTCAGGATCGTCGAAGCAACGAACCACATGCACAATCGCGTCCGTTTCGCGGATGTTGGCAAGGAATTTGTTGCCCAAACCTTCGCCCGTCGAAGCGCCTTTGACGAGTCCGGCGATGTCTACGAACTCTACCGCCGCCGGAACTACCCGTTCAGGCTTAACGATAGCGGAAAGTTTTTCCAGCCGCGGATCGGGAACTTCAACAATGCCAATGTTTGGTTCGACTGTGCAAAAAGGATAATTCGCCGCTTCTGCCTTAGCCGCAGTCAGCGCGTTGAAAAGAGTTGATTTGCCAACGTTCGGCAATCCGACAATACCTGCTCGTAACACGTATGATTTCTCCCTGTATGATGTCCCTTGCAAGCCACAGCCTGCTATATTCAAAACAGTGATGATAAGCGCAGTTCGCCAATCGTCCAAACGGTAATGCCAAAGCTGCGTTTTCATCCGGTCAGGGGCGTGGTAAGTTATGCGTTGCAAGAGGTGATTTATGAGTCTGCACAACCGCGCATTAGCAATTAACTCGACCGATATTTTTTACCCGGAATCGGATGGCAAACCGATGGCTGAAACCGATGTTCATCGCAATTTGATAATGGAATTGATTGCCGAATTGCAGGCGTATTATCGTGCGGAACCAGACGTTTATGTCTCAGGTAATTTGTTGCTTTATTACGAACAGGGCAAGAACAAAAAAAGTGTTGCACCCGATGTGTTTGTCGTCCGGGGAATTGCCAGTCACGAACGGCGTGTTTATAAACTTTGGGAGGAAGGAAAAGCGCCTGATGTGGTTTTTGAGATTTTTTCCAGAGGGACATGGGGTGAGGATTTGCAGAAGAAATGGCGACTCTATGCACGCCTGGGAGTAGCGGAATATTACATT
>JANMKB010000053.1:0-14716 GCA_031371805.1 Blastocatellia bacterium
TCTATTTAGCCTTGCAAAACATCCAGAAAAAATGGACGATGCCCATTCACGATTGGGCACGTGCACTCAATCAACTGGCGATCCTCTTTGACGGTCGCTTAACTATTCAAAATCCACTTACACAAAATTTCTGACACTCTCGGCGACAGGGCGCGTGAAAAACCAGTGCGCCCTGTCGCCCCGTCGCCCGCTCTCCTCGTCGTACCTTCGTGTCCCTTCGTGGATGAGAAATGCCTGCCTGCGATAAAAGCAGCTATTCAATTTAAGCTAAGAATCTTATTTAACATTAATCTTAACCGTGTTGGCAATTTTGCCTTCGATGGTTAACACGACATCCACTTCGCCGCGCCCCATCAGGCTTTTCGGAATCTGCAAATTGATCTGATCTACGCCGACATAACAACAATGCGCACCAGCATATAAAACCGGGACTTCGATGCCACCAATCGTAGCCTTTGTATTCGACAGATCGTTGCGAAAACGAATGCCTGTCCCGAACATTTCAATGTACGCAGCATCTACGACACTCAAATCCATGGGCTTGGGAACACAGCCACCAGCTCCGCAGGTGTAATTCAAGTCGAAAGACTGAACTCCGTTCTTAACAAATATCAATGATGCGGCGGCGGCTCCCTGACCGTCAGAATTTCCGCTGAATAGCCCCGCTTGTGTCGGAACAATTTGCAGCACTTCGGTGGCCACTGCAATATCACCATTCATTACTGTCACTGTTGCCACACCCAATGCCGTGTTTTTCGGAACCTGATAATTCACCTGATACATCGAAATAAAGTAAAGCGGCGCCAGGCGCTCTATGCCAGCGCTGTCTTTGACTTTGACTTTCGTTGTTCCAAGCTGCGTCGGCAAAGGCAACTGCGTATTGATGACCAGCGATGAGGCCAGATTTGGTCCGAAGGCAGAGATGACCGATTCCGGCGCAACGGGAAGGCCAGGGAAATAGCTGGCGGCGCTGACCGAGGTGACAGAATTATACGATTTGATTTTGATCACGCGATGGTTTTCAGTATCAGCAATATAAATATTGCCCTGCTGATCCAGCCCTACTCCAGCGGGTGAATCAAGTTGCGTCGTGCGCACATCTGCCCCGTCGCCATTGACGCCCTGAACTCCACTGCCGACCACCGTACTGACTTTGCCATCAACACCCATTTTACGAATGCGATGATTCAGACGATCCGCCACGTATAAATTTCCCGCCGCGTCAATTGAAAGACCGCCCGGAGCATTAAGTTGCGCATTGATCCCTGGCCCGTCATCGCCGCTGAAACCAGCGCTCTCTGTGCCCCAGACAGTGTTGATAATTCCGTCAGGAGTAATTTTGCGAATGCGATGATTGCCAGTGTCAGAGAAAAAGACAGTACCTGTATTATCAACCGCCACACTGGTCGGGAAATGAATTTGCGCGTCGTTCGCCTGCTCTCCGTCGCCTGTGAAACCATCAATGTTGACCCCGGCAATTGAGCTGATGACACCCAGCGCAGTCACTTTGCGAATCCGGTTATTATCCGCATCCGCAATGTAAAGATTGCCATTCTTATCAACTGTAATGCCTCTGGGTAAGTTAAGGCTGGCCGCCACCGCCTGACCACCATCGCCGGAAAAATCCTGAGCGCCTGTGCCAACTGCAGTAGTGATAATCCCGGACGGTGAAATTTTCCGAATACGGTTGTTTTGCGAATCTGCCACAAACAGATTTCCCTGCGCATCAAAGGCTACACTCGTTGGTTCATTAAATGAGGCATTGATGGCCGGGCCGCCGTCGCCACTGGAACCTAACTGCCCTGTGCCTGCAAACGTTGTGATGATGCCGTCAACCGTAACTTTGCGAATGACGTGATTGCCACGATCTGCGATATAGACATTGCCAGCGCCGTCAAGCGCCACATTTTCAGGACTCCAGAGTTGTGCCAGCAATCCTGAGGTATTTTCCCCCGTATAACCATTGGTCAAATTGCCCGCCACGGTGCTGACATAGCGGGACGGATTAAAATTAACTGTGAGAATAAAGTTGCTGGCATTGCCACTCAAATCCCACGCCGTCACAGTGATGATATTGATGCCTGGTTGTAAGAGAATATCCCGCGCCGGGGTAAGCAGGTTAAAATTTAATGGCGTTGTGGCCCAGGCTCCGGTTCCCACGCAAACGCCGTTGCCGCCGCGATTATTGCTCCACGTCACATGCGTCACCATCACATTGTCAGAACTGCTGCCTGTCAACCGCAGTGTCGGCGACGTAGTGGTATAAGCCAGCGAAGTGGTGGGTGAACTGAGCGCAATTGTGGGCAGGGCAGTTTCGCCAATTGGAGTATCCAAAACTTTGCGAATGCGATTTAAACTGTCAGAAATGTAGAGGCTGCCCCCGGCATCAATTGCCACATCTATCGGTTGACGAAGGACGGCATCGGTCGGAGGCCCGCCATCGCCAAAATCCGTGAGATTGGAAATCGAATTTCCATTGCCGGCAACTACTGTACTTGTACCGTCCGCGCTGTGTTTATAAATCATTCCGCCAATAAATGAGGTCGCGTATAAATTTCCATTTTTATCCAGTGCCAGGCCAGTGGCAGAAACGACGTTGCCAAAAGTTGTGACGCTGCCATTCGCTGCAATCTTTTTGATCCGACTGGCAGCGGTGAATCCCTGCGAAAAATAAATATTGCCTGCGGTGTCCAGCACCAAATCCATGATTGAACCCAGGTTGGCAGCAAGTGCCGCCGCACCTTCTGCAGTTGAGCCGGACAACCCAGCCCCGGCAATCGTAGCGATAATTCCCGTGCTGACCGTGACTTTTCTGATGCGTCCCAGTTGCGCATCACCGATGTATAAATTTCCATTGGTATCAACGGCAATAGCTTTGGGCTGATAGAGTTCAGCCTGCGTTGCCGCGCCGCCATCGCCTACGACATTATTGCTAAAGCTGCCGTTGCCAGCGACTGTGCTGATGATGCCTTGCGGCGTTACTTTGCGAATGCGGTGATTGCCTTCGTCGGCAATATAAAGATTGCCTGTACTATCCAGCGCCAGGCCAAAAGGTGAATTCAGATTTGCATTGACGGCCTGCCCATTATCACCGCCGAAGCCCTGTGTGCCGTCTCCGGCAATCGTGCTGATAATTCCATTTGGCGTAATTTTGCGCACGCGATGATTGCCACCATCGACAAAAATTACATTGCCTGCGGCATCAACTACCAGACCGCGCGGATTGCGTATTTGGGCAATAGTCGCAGCCCCCCCGTCACCGCTGAAACCGCCAACATCCAGCGCATTGCCTGTCCCGGCTAAACTAATGATGGTACGCGGAACATTGTAAAGAACTGAGATTTTCGCGGTGCCAATATTTCCCGCCGCATCGCGTGCAACGACGGTCAGGTGATTAATCCCGCCATTAATTTGAATGCTCAATTCCCAGTTTGGGCTGGTGGCAGGTTTGCCGATGGAAATTTTTTGCCCGTTGCTGTCATTGATGTAATAAATTTCTTCGACCGAGCGATCATCAGTGGCAGTTCCACGCAGCGTGATAAATTTACTTGCAGGCTGCAAAACCTGCGTTGGATCGGGAGTCGTAACTTTGATGACTGGCGGAGTCGAATCAGCCGTTGAAAAGGAGCCTGCCGCATTGGGCTGAGCGACTGAAAAACTGGTTCCCCCAACGCTTATCGTTCCGACGCGCGGACGGGTCTGAGTATTTGCAGCAACCGAATAATTTACGGTTCCATTGCTGGTCGAAGTGATCGTGATCCAGCCCGCGCCGCTTTGATTGACCGTCACAGCCCAGGCGCAATTACCGGTGACGCCAAAGCTGCCGGTTCCCCCGACCTGACTGAATTTTTGACTGGCTTTTGAGAGCGAGGTTTTGCAACCGCTGCCGAGGGCGACCCGCCACACTCCGCGTCCATGCGTGAAGGCATAAAGCGTGGTTACGCTATTCACCGTATTCAACGCCAGCGCTTCAACCGGAACATTGGCAAACCCGCTGTTTTCGACATTCCACGAATTGCCACCATCCACAGAGACGAAAACGCCCATGTCCGTACCAATGAAAAGCCGTGCGGTACTGGTTGAATCCACCACGATGCAATTCACAGGAATGTCAGGTAATGCACCGTTGCCAGTGCCATCAATACTTGTCCAGGTAAGCCCGCTATTCACGCTTTTCCAAACATGCGCTCCGCCAAAAGTCGAATATGTGGCATAAACAATTTGTGGATTCGTCGGATCAAAAGTCAGCCCTGAAACAAAGCCTGCGCGTGGCAAAGCAGTTTGCCAAACAGTGTCATCATCAGCGGTCAGCGCCGCGCTAGTTTGCATAATCCCTGAATTCAAACCACCCGCCAGCACATAATTTGAATCGCTCGGTGCAACCGCAATGGCCGTAATTTTCATGCCTGCCTGTTTGCTCGCCTGCGTCCAGTTTGCAGCGCCTTTGTCAGTACGCCATAAATAACTGCCACCTGTCCATAAATGTTGTGGATCACTCGGATCAATCAGCAGCGGCGTAATAAATAAACGCTGATCGTCGTTTAGCCCGAACAGCGAGCGGCTGAAAGTAGCGCCAGCATCAGTTGATTTTCTGAATCTTCCGCCGGGATTGGAGACAAACAGAATATCCGGGTTGGTCGGATCAAGCGCGACAAATCCTCCATCACCTTCAGTCAAACCTTCCCACCCGCCGACACCTTTTGCTTCCGACCCGCGAATCGTGCCATTGCCTTGTGTCCCGCCCAGCCAGGTTTTGCCATCAGGGTAAATTACCCCGTGATAAAATTGCGTGACGGCATAATTATTGTTCAGCGATTTCCAGACCACTTTGGTGTTCACAGGATTACAGGTTGCCAGCGCTCCGGTCGCAACCTCGGCGCGTGCATCGTCAGTCCGAAAGATTCCGCCGTCATTTCCGACAAACATTTGTTTGTTCGATGTGCCGTTATAGCCTGGATGAAAAACAATCAGATGTTCATTGTTATGCACATATCCCGATGAGCCTTTGCCAGCCCACCAATACGAAGCCAGTCCCCAGTTTCTGCCACCATCATCAGAGCGGAAAAGATCAGTGCCACCGACCCAGACGCGATTTTCATCTTTCGGATCAATCGCAAGCGCATTGTTGTACCAGCCCTGACTGTCTATTTCAGGATGCCCGACAAATCCGCAATCCCGCACGGTGGCAGCTAACGAATTGCTGAATAACAAAGTATTCAATTTATTTTGATCAGTGTTCTGCACCTGCTTTGTCCACGTTCCCGCATCGCCGCTACTGCCTGATTTGAAAACTGCGTACAAACCATGTTTGTAATCCGTTTCCTCAATGCTGGAAGCCGCCGCATAAATCACATTTTGATTCGAGGGAGCAAGCGCAATAGTCGTCCGTCCCATGTTCGGTTCAGTCACAACTGTCACCCAGGTATTCGTGGTCGCACCATCAGTATTGCGATAGATACCAGCCTGATAAAATGTGCCGCATGAAGCAAAAAGATAATCGGTTGTTTTGTCGGTCCGAATCACTAAATCCAGACAACCGCCAGGAATGTCGTAGCCATTTAATGAATGTGTCCACGTCGCTCCACCATTGAGCGATTTCCATACACCTGTCCACGTCGCAGCATAAATTCGCTGTGTATTGTTGGGGCTGATCACCACTTTATTGACGTAATAAAAATCATCTGTGTTGGTGCTGATAATTTGTTGCCAGGTGTTACCACCATCCAGTGATTTAAAGATTCCGGCGCCCCGAATTGCGTTGTAATTAAAAAAGCCTTCGCCCGTTCCGGCATAAATTATATTCGGATTGGTTGGATCAAACGTCAGGCAGGTCACTGCAAGGTTGCTCATCAAATCCGTCAGCGGTTGCCACATCGCACCGCCGTTGGTTGTTTTCCAGACACCTCCGGCCACACCTCCGGCAAACATAATCTGAGGATTCGTCGGATGAATGATTAAAGCCCGCGTCCGTCCGCCGATGTTGCCTGGCCCCAACGAAGTCCACGCGCCAACTGCTTCAGATGTTGCACTCTCTCCGCCATAACCGGAACGTCCGAATTGATTTTGGGCGCTGGAATATTGGCGCATCTCGCGCATCTGTGTACGCGCCGTTTGATATTTCTCGACTGGAATTTCTTTCGCACCTTTTGGCAACCGTTTGAGGCGATAATATTCCATCGCCTGCGCCGGATCGCTCTCAGCTTTTCCCTGACCTAAATCCTTTTCCTGCTTACCAGAAACAATTGCCTCTTCACGCGTACCAGTATCACGCCTGCTGGTGACCGTTCGGTCTTGTGCATCCTGCGCCAAAGAATTTTTGCGGGTGGGTAACGCAGGGCGGTTCACCCCGACGCGGCGTTCTGCTTTCCTTAAATTCCCTGCCGCAATGACGACACCGAGAGCTAAAAACGGTAATAGGACAGTGAACCAAAGCTGCTGCTTTTTTGCTGAGGTAGTAATATTTTTCCAATCCATAATTTAGACTCATGCGATTGGCCTGGGGCCTCAGCCTGCTTACAATTAATATTTTTCTACTTGCCAACTAAGTCCGAATGATGACCAGACAATTGTTCGGCGAAGTCCTTACGGCTAAAAAATTGAAAGATCATAATTGCGCAAAGATTGAGTTCCGGGCGGACGGCTTGGGGGGTTGATGGGGCGCCAATGGTCGGGGTTGAAAAGCGCGGAGCGCTTAAGATACCGCTACCAGAAGGTGGATGTTACGATCCCACAAAGACGGGGGGATATTACTGAGAATAGCGAGTTAAGTCAATTGTTTTCTTAGGTTAGCAGCAATCCACAAAAGACGGAAATGACCGAATTTTCCGGTCATTCAGCTTTGTTTTTTTGGCAGTCAGGTCAATCTTATCACTTCTGTTCTAAAACTGTCGGACAAGCTGCCTGCTTGTTGCGGGCTTTTCTAAATCACAGGTTGCAAGGCAAGTAATTTTTTGCTGACCATTACAAATTATATGGCAGGGCAACGCATCTAAATTTTATTAGGAATAAAGGCTTTATGAATACCTGCAATAATTTACGCCATCGAAAATCGTATATTTTCAGGAGTCTTCAAAATAAAGAGGGTTGTATATTTCCTTGCTTTAACGAACCTTTCTTGAAAAACCCATCGTTTCATTTGGCTTTTCGTCTATTTTGCCGGCAAAGAATTTAGATGCGTTGCCCCTGATTCAATGACCTAATGAGATTGACTCAGATTCAATAATGTGCTTTCATGAATCCATATTCTAAATAAGGTTTAGTCTTACAGTGATCACATTAGGTGGGGCACTATTAATTGCCCATGATTATGCGCTGCTCTTAAGTTTTGTTTATGCAATAGCGGAAAGGCATCGTTAGTTTGGATGCCGCCTGCCAGATAAACGGTGTTCAGGTGGTATTTCTATTAACGCGTTATGGGTAAAAATACCTGGCGGCATTGTTATTTTATTGTTGATGCGATTATTCAGCCTTTGATAGCAGAAATAATTATTTGTCATAAACTCAAAGCAATAAGGTTGTCCTTAGCGGTAAAGAGTTATAAATTAATTTTGTTTTACAAGTACAGGAAGGGTAAAGTACTTACAGCCATGTTGCTTCAGCAATGTAATGATCTAGTGACACTAAAAAGTATGAGCATTGTATAATGAGATTATTTAGTATCAGTCAGTTTAACGTTTATTAATATTTTAAAAATGTAACTCGGCAAGCGTTACGACGCCTGCTCCAATGCAAGTAGCCGATCTTTTGAAAGTGCGAGAGTTTGTTACTTTTGTACAAGTGAAGCTTCGGCAGGTATGCTCATGGTTAGCATTTTACCACCATACCTGTCAAATTCTATCGCCTTTCCCCAGCGCGATTTATTATTCTAACATAAAGCTTCCTTATAAGTAGTTGTGCACCCGCAGTTTTAGGAATTGGGAGATGATATAGTTTTCAACTATTCAACTTTTGATTAGACTTATTGATGTAATGCGCCAGTGAGGAGTATTTAGATGCGATTTTTGATGCTTTTTCAATATCGGGAATCCACTAAGTCCTTTGCTTGCAATAAAGCATTTTTTCAGCAAATTGTTTCACCAACCAATCACTAGCTGACTTATTGATATAAGTCAGCTAGTGATTCTGCTCAAGATTGTGGATGATGATTTGATAAATAAAAAAGGCGAAAAAGATTAACATAGCTTTAAGTACTAAATACTCGGAACCTATTATGAATACTCAAAATGATTACTTATCGGAATTTGAACGAGAATTTGAAGTTGATAATTTCTCATCCGAATATGATGGAGAAAACAATATGTCAGAAGAGGTTGAAGATGAGTTGGAAAACGATCTCTCTAATGAATCAAACGAAGAATTTGATTCTAATAGTGAATTTGAAATGTCAGATGAATACGAACTCGACAGTGAACAGGATTCAGAGTCAGAAAACTATTTACAGGAATCCAGCTCGCCAGATCAGGAATTTGAAGATCGGATTTACTCAGCCCTAGCTGGAGAGCATGAAAGCAGTTTTGAAATGGAGCAGGAAATTGATCGAGTGCTTCACGAAATGGAAGTCGAATATTTCTGGAAAGCTGCTAAAAATCTTTGGAATAAGCATAAAAATAAAATTATGCCTTTTGCAAAACATTTGATCCCTGGCGGCACGTTAGCAAGTCTGGTGAAGTTCGCAGGCGGCGATTTGCGCAGTCTCTTAAAAAGCGATTTAATCAAAAAAGGATTATCAATGGCCGCCAATGTTGCCATGCCGGGGGTGGGTGGAGCCATTGCCAGTGGATTATTGAATAGCGAAACCCCAAACCTGAATAACCCACGAGCGCAAGCTAGAAACGCTGTCCAAACTGCGAAGGTTGCCTATGGAAATTTGGTCAATGCGATACCCAATGTGCGCCCTGGTAATCTGCCAAATCAGATCAGACCTGTCACTTATCAAGCCTTTGCAATGGCAAAGAAGAAGACTTCTTCGTACAAGGGAAAAAAGAAAAGAATAATTCCGATCAAGCCTGGATCAATCGTCGTTGTTCGGCGTGATCGGGTGACTATTTATTCGTAAGATAAATCGAATGGTTAAAGCTTGAAAAATGAATCCGCCAATTTTTTTTTAAATAAAATTGAATCACTGAAATTACGTGCCAGGTCTCTTAGTAATCTTCGAGATGAGGTGGCACTTCCACCGGAAAGAGACTTAAGAAAGGAACAGTGGGAGGCGTTACAAGGGCAGTTAACGAGTGTCTCAAACAATTTGATACAGAGATTGCGTATCTATACTGATAGGTATTTAGCCGATAGAGAGAATCCAGAGGTTAAAAGACAACTGGTCGAGTTTTTAGGGAAAATGGAACTGGAAGTAACGCAAGCATTTGTCTTTTACGATACTTATATGGACTTGCTGACACAACGGCTCAGCAAACCTATCGGAGAGATGCTGCGAGGTTGTGATGTTATTGCTTACGACGGGCTTAAACGGGGATTTTTAGCTGAGATTACTTTGCCTCCGATTGTGTATTGTGAAAGAGGATACGGGGCCAGCACCTTACGTGAAAGCGTTAATATTTTACCGAATGTGCCTAATCCTATTCAGTTTATCGCGATTCCCTATTCAAGATTAGTTGAAAAATATAATTTGATTTCGATTTATCACGAAGTAGGTCATCAAGCGTTAGCAAAACTTAATTTTGTCAAGTTATTTGAAAGAGTTTTTGATGAGCAGTTAGCCAATGCCGGGGCATCAAATCTGCTTCGGACACTTTTTAGCAATTGGTCAAAAGAACTGGGACCAGACTTTTGGGCATTTTGTTTGACGGGCATGGCGCAAACCTGTAGCTTGCGCGACATACTTTTTCTGCCACAAAAACAAATCACCTATCTGAATACTTCGCAACCACATCCACCGGCCTACCTCAGATTTTTGGTTTCAGTTCATTGGTGTCGGTATTTATGGGGCAAGGGCGATTGGGATGAGTGGGAAAAAGAATGGAAAGAATTTTATCCGGTCGGCAGATTAGATAAAATTACCAGAGAAATCATGCTTACTGTTGAGAAATTCTTACCGATGGTTGCAAAGATTTTTTGTGATACGAAGTATAAGAAATTAGCAAGCAAGCCGCTGGCAAGTCTTTTTTCGTTAGATGAGTTATCGCCGAAGTTATTAAAAAACATGACCAATGAAAAGGCTATCTTATCGCAGGAATTTAGACGCAAGCCCATAGGGTTTCAGTTAGCAGTATTTAGATTAATGAGAGAAAATAGACAATTCAAGCAATTTTATCTTGATAAAGCTATGAGCGAATGGTTGAAAACTATTTCTAACTAACTAAATGAATGCAACAAACTTAAAAAAATAAAATTATGACAAAATCACCTTTATTCAAACAAGACGCGAAAATCTTTAAGTGGCAAGACGTTGAGACATTTCTTATTAGAAGCCAGTACAATGAAATATTGGATTTTGTAATAAAGCAATATGACATTGATTACGCTGCTGGTAAACCGAATTTTCTGAATAGAAATAGTTGCCTGACAATTGAACTCTGTCAAGGGAGGAATGTTTATGCAAAAGCCCTTAACCAAATAATACAAGGGGTTGATAACACATTGCCATTAAAAGAAGCCGGTAACAAATTCAGCGAAGCTGGAACACGGCTAGAGAAAGCAAAGGAGAAACTTGATAATTTTCTCACAGAATATCAATCCGGTTTAAATAGCAATAAAACTAACCCATCAGAGAAAAATTATAAAGGACTACTAGCCCTTGAAACTGCATTAAATGCCTCGAAGGAAGAATTTGATCTAGCTACTGTAACATTTCAAAGTGCTGGCTTCCAGGGTTGCCTCGACAAGTTCAGTATTGAATGGTTTTTATCGCCAAGATTCATTTATGATCGAAAATTATCATTAAAAACCAGTGAAATCCCGCAAGATTTAGAATTTAATTTTTCAACCAATGGTTTAACTGTCGGAGCTGTAATCTGGTTGTACTTTTATGAAAGAATGGGGATTTTTAAAATTCTGGGAGCGTTGCTTGATGACTATAATTATAAAGGAAAATACACAATCTCTGGTCGGCGGAAAGATGATAAGGGTAACGATATTAAATACTCTGTTTTAATGGATATGATTAGCACTCTTCACCGCGTAGGAATAAGTTCTAACATACGTGACAGGATTTGTCTGTATCAAAGGGTACTTGGAGTAAGTATTGAAAATAAGCTAGGAGTTGAGAGCGAGCGAAATGCTGGTTTTATGAGTACCTTTAACCGGTTAATTGAATATCAGTTAGAGTATTATAAAACCAAGCAATTGGCGCAGGCTATCCAGGCCCAGGCACAAGCTGGAACCATTCAGCCGCGTTCATCGGTTGCTACGCAAACTTCTATCAGGGATACGATTAACGTTATGCAGCAGCATTTTGAACCTCTGCAATATGGTCGAAATCAGATTAATACGTTTATTGGGATCGCGACTGTTCATGCGACTCTGTGTTTGGTGAATATGCTGAAATCAGAAATCGGAGTTCCCGCGCAATACGAAAGACCGGAAGAGTTTATTCCAGCCGCTTACGACATTCTGGTTGGAGCCAAGCAATCTCGTACCATCAATGAATCGAATCGCTTTATCATATATGACAATTGTGCCTCCTACGGGTATCGTTTATTAACCGATATTGAGACTATTGATATAAACCAACTAAGCACGGTTAGTTCGGGGTCTCCATTGGATACTTGGCTTAATGATGTAGAAGGACTCGTCGAAGGCTATCGTAATGCGTATAGCGCAGTGCCGGAGAAGGTTGAGGCGATTGTTTAAGTTTTTGAGCCATGGAAAGAAATCTTTTAGACCGTGAAATAAAGTCTGTTAAATTTTCGACGCAGGCTAATACTCTAACTAAAAAATCAGATGACGGCTTGAGTAATTTGCCTTTAGTTATTTGCGGGCCAATATTGCGCAAGGTTTATTACGACAGCGTATCGGTATGGGTAGCTTTTAAGGAGGAAGTTAAAGATATAAAACTAGAGGTTTTTAAACCAGGAAGCCCCTCAGTAAATATATTTAAAGAAACAAACGCACCGCTCATTAAATTAGGAAAAAATATTTATATAACACTTGCAACCGCAATAAATCCTTCTAACAAATTAGTTTCAGATACCATTTACGAATATAACCTTTCCTTTACTCACGAAGGTAAAAACAAGCAATTAAAAGATTCAGGCGTATTGAAAGACGGCATTCAGTCAATTGCTTACTACCCTTATAAATCACCGACATTTTGCTTGCCGAGTGACGAAATTAACAATCTGAAAATAGTTCACGGCTCGTGCCGAATGGCGCACGGTGGCAAAACGGATGCCTTACGCGCCATAGATACAATGCTAGAAACTGCCCCGAATTTTCCAAAGCTGCGTCCTCAATTACTATTTTTAACCGGAGACCAGATATATGCCGATGAGGTTGCTGATTCTTTATTGTATTTAATCCAAAAAATGGCTACCAAATTGTTTGGATGGACTGAAAAACTCCCCGAGGGAATAAAACTTCAACCGCCGGGATGGAGAAAAAATCAAATTAAATCATCGGGATTTACAACAACCGATACCAAAAGCCATCTGATTACTTTTCAGGAGTATTTTCTGATGTATTTGTTTTGTTTTTCAGATGTATTATGGTTTAACGAAAATCCAAAGTTTACTGAGGTCGTTCCCGATCACATACCAAAAAATTTAGATCAAGCAAAACACCTTACGAACCTTAGACAAGCTTTTAAGAATGAAAATAAAGCGCTCCAAAGTTTTTTTAAATGTCTGCCGTTTGTTAGAAAAGCAATGGCTAACATTTCTACTTTGATGATTTTTGATGACCACGAAATTACAGACGATTGGCATATTGATGTAAATTGGAATAACAATGTTTTGAAAAATCTTTTAGGTCGAAGAATTTTATTAAACGGGCTTCTGGCTTATAGTGTTTTTCAAGATTGGGGTAACGATTACGTTAAATATTCGTCCCGTCAAAATTTGGATTTATTAAAAAATCTAAATGAGATTACAGCAAAGGGGTATCCCAATGAATCAATCAATTCAATTGAAAAATTGATTGTCCCCAAACTTGTCCAGGCAAAAGATCGGTCATTTCTCAAAAGCGATTTTAATTGGAATTATATAATTGAGTATAACAGCTTTAATATTGTTTGTTTGGATACCAGGACAAAAAGAGTTTTTATTGATAGTGAGAAACCTTTGGGAAATTTGATCTTGAATGTGAGATCACAGTTTGGAGTTAAAAATCTTGATTCGGATAAATTGTTGGTTTTAATTTCTGCCGCCCCTGTTTTTGGTAATATGCCTCTTGAAGACGGGCAAGAAAAACTAAGAAAGGGACAATACAACGAAGCTACAGGCATTATTAGTCATGGTATGGGTTGGACTGGTATGTATCCAAAAGATCAGGAAGCGTGGATATTTTTCACGAGCGGATTTGAATCGCTTTTAAATGTCCTGACAGATTTCAAAAAAGTGCTGATCTTATCAGGAGATGTCCATCATTCGCTGACATCTTCCGTCAAACTTTACAAAAAGGTCAATACCGACTACAAATTAACGGAAATAGTCCAAGTCACTTCAAGCGGCTTAAAGAGAACCACGGAAGACTATCATTATCCATCTACTAATAAGTACGGGCTGCGACCGCGAACCGACAGTCCTTACAGGTTTATCAAAGTTTCGGGGATGTCGCCCAGTAAGGATTTCCCGATGTTGATTGAAAATAAATTTTATCATTTAGACAATGATTATATTAAGAATAGAAATGTTGGATTAAGAATTGAACCCGCCATACAGTATAGCGTTAAATTTATTTACTCTAATGAAAAGGTGATCTTTAATTTCAAAGAAACCGGACAAGAAAAGACTGCTAAGTTTACCAGAAACATTAGCGAAACGACTTCACAAAGAACGGCGGTAGGAAAAGACAATATCAGCTTGGTGTCCTTTACGCCAAATTCAATAATTAATAAATTTTGGTATGCCAGTGGCGACAATGAGAAACCATCTGATAGTGAATCTTTAAATCTATTATTACCCTTTACCACGCATAGAATTGAATTTAATAATAAAGTTGATATTAGTGAAATTCCACTCAACATAATCTCTAAAACCAGGGGAACCAAAGCCATCTAGTTGAGGCGTGGTCATAAATAAAGCTTGTGTTTTTTGATATTTGCAAAAGCAGTTAGAAGACATCAGAACTCTTTCATAACGGTGCTTTACTACTTGTAAGTACTAATTGAGTGGTGCGACGGGGGAATTTCCCGTCACTCGATACCTCCGGTAGAATGTTTGTGAGAAACAAAACATCACTATTAGAGGTTCACTCATCTACGTTCTGGGCGACACGCATTACAATGATCCAGCTGTGCGCCAAGCCTGCACGCACGCGGACTGGAACTGGTGGCGACACGACGCGGGACGCCTCCGCATCAGGATGGTGGCGTGGAGGTGCGGCGGATTTTTCACAAGCTGCGGTCGCAATCAATTGAACCTTTCCCTGGGCTATTCAAAGACTTTTTCGGATGGCAGAAAAACCTGCCAGTTAAAAGGTTAGTCAAAAGTCAGCTATTTGCCTTAGAGCGTGTTTTAAAAGTACCTCTCAAGCTAGTCGACCTAGCATGAGCTTGATCATTGAAAGATAGACGAAGGTCTCACTCGTCACGGGCAAGTAC
>JANMKB010000075.1:0-4275 GCA_031371805.1 Blastocatellia bacterium
GCAGTCGAACTGGCACGCAAAGTTTTTGATGCGCTTGACGGAACGACGGTGATGTTACTGGGCGCGGGCGAAATGGCTGAACTCGCCGCCAAACATCTCATCACAAATGGCGCAAGCAAACTGTTGATTACGAATCGTACCTTTGAGCATGCTAAAAATTTAGCATCCGAATTAAACGGTGAAGCCGTGCCGTTTGCCGACCTCGAAAAACGTTTGCCCGAAGCCGACATCGTGCTGTGTTCCACTGGCGCGGCGCATTACTTAATCAATGCCGCGCAAATCAGTCAGGCCCTGACCGCACGCCGCAATCGCCCGATGTTTCTGATTGATATTTCCGTCCCGCGCAATATTGATCCGGCGATTAGTGAACTCGACAACGCTTTCGTCTTTGACATTGACGATCTTGAAAATGTTGCGCAAACCAACCTCAAAGAACGGGAACGTGAAGCCCTCCGCGCTGAAGAAATCATCGCCGCCGAAGCCGAACGTTTTGCCGCCTCATTAGCCGAAGGCAATGTTAACAAAGTGATTGGCGTTTTTCGCCGCGAGATGCACCAAATGGCACTGGATGAACTTGAACGCAGTCGCAAACGATTAGGCGAGTTGACGCCGGAGCAGGAAGCAGCTTTGCAGGTCATGCTTAACAGCCTCGTCAACAAATTTACCCATCCGATCATCAAGCAAATGCGCGAAACTGAAGACGGGCATTCGCCTTATCTGGAAGCCTTTCGGGAATTTTATCACCAGGAAAAACCATCCATAAAAGACGAGAATTGAGGCTATGCCTGTCCGCAATATATTGTTATTAGGTAATCCAAATCTCTGGCAATCATCCACACTTGTCTGCGACATTCAGGCACAAGACACACAAAACATCATTCGTGATCTGAGCGAAACGCTGGCGAGCTTTCGCAACGAAAATGGCTTCGGTCGCGCCATTGCCGCGCCGCAAATTGGCGTCCGGCAGCGCATCATTTTCACGAACGTCAACGGCGGCTTTGCCCTTATTAATCCAGTCATCAAAAATGTGAGCGAGGAAATGTTCGAGTTGTGGGATGATTGCTTTTCGCTCCCGAATTTATTGGTCAGAGTCAAACGTCACGTCGAAATCAAAGTAGACTTTACCAACGAATTCGGCGTAGCTCAATCGCTCAATTTTCAAAACGATTTGTCCGAATTATTCCAGCACGAAATAGATCATCTGGATGGAATTCTGGCGACAGACCGTGCGCTTAATGGCAGGAGTTTTGCCATGCGGAGTGAAGTAAAATAGTTGCGCCATCCTGCCACCCAGACTACACTGCAAAGGAAAGGAACAGTGAAAATGACAGAAGCACAAATGGAACGCGCGATTGAATTTCTCCTTGATCATCAGGCACAGTTTGCCGCTGATATTTCAATTCTGAAAGAATCCCAGGCCGCAACCAGAAATAATATTGACCGCGTTGTTACTACCGTTGACAGCCTCTCTCTTAAACTTATCAGATTAACAGAAAAGGTTGACGAGATAGCGGAAGCACAGACGCAGACGCACGCACTAATAGATAAAACGCAGGAACAAATCAATGCTCTGGCTAAGCAACAAGCCCGGACTTCAGGTGAGTTAGAACATTTTATGACTGCGATGCAGGGCTTTGTTACAGAAGTTCGCAACAAGCTGGACAAATAAAATTCACGCTCGTCTTAACTTGATCACAACATACTTCGACACCGGCGTATTACTCTTCTCCGCCACGCTGTCAATTGGTACTAACACATTCGCTTCGGGAAAATATGTCGCGCAGCATTTACGCGGGATGTCATAGGCGACGATGATAAATTTGTGCGCGATGCGGGTTTCGCTGTTGAAGGTTCCGATTAAATCTACGACCTCGCCAGCCTTGAAATTTAATTCCTCAATATCTGCCTGATTCATCATCACTATGCGGCGTTCATTGAAGATGCCGCGATAGCGATCATCCAATCCATAGATCGTCGTATTGAATTGGTCGTGGCTGCGAATTGACATCATCACTAATTCGCCGTCGTGTAATTCGTGTTTTGGAAGCGGATGAATTGAAAAATGTGCTTTGCCATCAGGCGTAGTGAACCGGCCTTCGCGTGGCGCGTTTGGTAAATAAAATCCGCCGGATTGCCGCACACGAGCATTGTAATTTTCAAAGCCTGAGATTGTATGTTCAATGGCAGTGCGGATCAGGTCGTAGTTTGAAGCCATTGCTTGCCAATCAACCAGCTCGCTACGGCTCGCCGTACTGTACCGTGTCGCTTCCGCGAGCTTCGCTACAATCATTGGCTCGCTTAGCAAATGCTCTGACGCGGGCTTGTTTTTTCCTTGTGAACTTTGCACTACGCCCATTGAATTTTCAGTGCTGACAAATTGTGCGCCGCCTTTTTGCAAATCAATTTCTGTGCGACCAAGACACGGCAAAATTAATGCCTGTTCACCTGTAATCAAATGTGAACGATTGAGCTTTGTTGCGATGTGCGCGGTTAATTTGCAACGCTGCAAAGCAACTGCTGTGAATTCTGTATCAGGCGTTGCCGACAAAAAATTCCCGCCCATCGCAAAGAAAATTTTGGCTTTACCTGCGTGCATAGCCTTGATCGCTTCGACGGTATCGAAGCCGGGATGACGTGGCGGATCGAAATGAAATTCACGTTGTAACGCATCCAGAAATTCCGGTTTCGGCTTTTCCCAAATGCCCATCGTCCGGTCGCCCTGCACATTGCTGTGGCCGCGCACAGGACACAAGCCCGCTCCCGGCTTGCCAATATTTCCCTGCAATAAAGCCAGATTCACAATTTCCTGAATCGTCGCGACGGCGTTCTTATGCTGTGTCAAACCCATCGCCCAACACGTAATCGTAGCCTTCGAATTGCTCAGGATTTGCACAGCTTGTTCAATTTCGATTTTCGCTACGCCGCTCTTTTCAGTAATTTCTTCCCAGGTTATTTTGCTGAGTGCTTCGGTGAATTGAATATACCCTGCGGTCTTCGCGTACACAAAGGCAGCATCAATGGCATTAAGCGCAAGCAGGCCTTTCATGATGCCTTTCAGCAAGGCTACATCGCCGTTGATGCGGACTTGCAAAAACAAATCTGAGAGCGCAGTTCCCGTCCCGATGATGCCTGAAATTTCCTGCGGATGTTTGAAGCGCATCAGTCCGACTTCCGGCAGCGGATTAATCGAAATAATTTTTGCGCCGTTGCGCTTCGCCTGTTGCAGCGCCGTCAGCATGCGTGGATGGTTTGTGCCGGGATTTTGACCAATGACAATAAGGGCTTCAGCTTTCTTAAAATCTTCCAACGTGACTGTTCCCTTGCCAATTCCAATCGTTTCAGTTAAAGCTGTGCCGCTGGATTCGTGGCACATATTCGAGCAGTCCGGCAAATTATTTGTGCCGAACATGCGCACGAAAAGCTGATACAAAAATGCGGCTTCGTTGCTGGTTCTTCCCGACGTATAAAAGAGAGCTTCGTCCGGTGAATCAAGCGCGTTGAGTTCTTCCGCGAGCAATGAAAACGCGGCATCCCACGCAATTGCTTCGTAATGCGAAGCGCCTTTTTTCAAAATCATCGGCTGCGTCAAACGCCCTTGTTGATTGAGCCAGAAATCTGATTGCTGTGAGAGTTCGGCAACGCTGTACTGCGCAAAAAATTCCGTTGTAATCCGCTTAGTTGTTCCTTCATCCGCCACCGCCTTCGCGCCATTTTCGCAATATTCTGCAATGTGCGAGCGTTCGCCATCAGGATCAGGCCACGCGCAGCTCATACAATCAAAGCCGCCCTTTTGATTCATTTGGTTGAGCGTAGTCAGGCTGCGTATCACACCCATTTCATCGAAGGCGTACTTGAGCGAAGAGATAACCGCAGGCACTCCAGCGGCAGATTCGCTGGGTGCTTTAAGTTCAATGCCAGTGAAATTTTCAGGAGGTTGAGCTTCAATTTTTGAGGCTGGAGTATTTTTCATTTCCCTGCTACTTCGCTATCCAAAAACCATTCTGGCAGAGCAGTTCCTATTGCTGCTTGCCACGCTGCATCAAAATCTAGTTTTCCCCATTTTCTTCGCAGCATCTTAAGCTCATTAACTATAATTCGCTCATAAGGTAACTTCAGTTTCACAAAAACTTCCTGCGCCAAGTAAAACTGAGTAAGTGCTTTTGAATACTCCCCAAGCTGAGTGAAAAGCACTCCCAGTTGCGCTCGTGTTGTCGCTGCTCCTCCTTGATCACCTATAATATCTGCAAGCTGTAGGGCGCGTTCATACGTCGCAAG
>JANMKB010000079.1:0-5465 GCA_031371805.1 Blastocatellia bacterium
CGTTTCACGCGGGCGAAGCTGACACAATCGAACAACTGGACGACGGGACGCATTTATCTTTCGGTGATTGAGAAGGAACGGCGCGGCGATTACCTCGGCAAAACGATCCAGGTGATTCCGCACATCACAAACGAAATCAAAGACGCGATCAAAAGTGTTTCGCAGGATGTAGATGTGATGATTGTCGAAATCGGCGGCACTGTCGGCGACATCGAATCGTTGCCGTTCCTCGAAGCCATTCGCCAATTGAGCAATGAAGTCGGGCGCAGCAATTCGATTTTTGTGCATTTGACGCTTGTGCCTTACATCGCGGCTTCGGGTGAATTGAAGACAAAACCGACGCAGCACTCAGTCAAAGAAATGCTGGGTATTGGAATTCAGCCGGACATTTTATTATGTCGTTGCGACCGCCAGATTCCGCACGACATGAAATCCAAGATTGCGCTGTTTTGCAATGTTTCCGAGGATGCTGTCATCACTGCGCAGGAGGTGAAATCGGTCTATGAAATCCCGCTCGTTTTCAATCGTGAAGGTCTGGATCATTTGATTGTGGAATTGCTGCGGCTGCCAATTGGCGAAGCTGATTTGCGGCAATGGAGCGCCCTCGTCAATCGTATCCAAAGCTCGCGCGATACTGTCAATATTGGCATTATCGGCAAGTACGTTGATTTTGAGGACTCTTACAAAAGCCTGAATGAAGCGCTCTATCACGGCGGTTTTGCGAATCAGGTGAAGGTGAAATTTCAATGGATTGAAAGTGAAGAGTTGATGAAAGACGAACGCTGGGAAGATAAGTTGCGCGAGGTAGACGCGATTTTAGTACCCGGCGGATTTGGTAAACGCGGCGTAAATGGCATGGTGCGCGCCATCAATTTTGCGCGACGTGAAAAGAAACCATTCTTCGGCATTTGTCTGGGGATGCAATGCGCTTCGATGGAATTTGCGCGTAACGTATGCGAAATCGAAACGGCAGATTCGACGGAATTTGACCCTGACACGGTTGATCCGGTGATTTTTAAATTGCGCGATTTGCTGGGCGTCGAAGACCTCGGCGGGACGATGCGCCTGGGGGCCTATGATTGCGAATTACAGGCTGATTCACTGGCGCGAAAAATTTACGGGACGGAAAAAATTTCTGAGCGTCATCGTCACCGCTACGAATTCAATCCGAAATATATTGATCGTTTAGCCGAAAGCGGTCTCACCTTTTCGGGCAAATCGCCCGACGGAAAATTCATTGAGATTGTCGAACTCAAAGATCATCCCTGGTTTTTAGGCTGCCAGTTTCATCCCGAATTAAAATCCAAGCCGCTCGCTCCACATCCATTGTTTGTGAGCTTTATCAAAGCCGCACACGAACACCGCCTGCGCGAAGAGCGCGACGCCGACCGCGACCAGCGCCTGAGTCCGTTTCAGAAACTTGCCAAGAAAAATGTCGAAGCCGAAACCATTGTCGGCGCCGCGAATTAACAGTACGCGAGTGTGGGCGAGTGCGCCTCTAACGACGTAAGTCAGGTAAAAAAATCATTACTAATCGCGGTCAATTTATGATTGAAGCTTCATTCATTCGCGCTCGCGTACTATTTTATTTATGACCAGTTTTTACCAGACAATTCAAGAACGCAAAGACACTTTCTTCCTCATCGCCGGCCCGTGCGTGATTGAATCTGAAGCGCACGCATTGAAAATGGCGGACGCTATTTCTGTTATTGCAATCAGACTCAATATTCCTTACATCTTCAAGGCTTCCTACGACAAAGCAAATCGTTCCTCGGCAAATTCTTTTCGTGGGCTGGGAATGGCTGAAGGCTTGCGCGTGCTACAAAAAATCAAAGCTGAAATCGGTGTCCCGGTGCTGACGGATATTCACGAATCGGCGCAGGTCGCAACCGTTGCCGAAGTCGCCGACGTGCTGCAAATCCCCGCGTTTCTGTGTCGTCAAACCGACCTGCTGGTAGCCGCTGCGCAAAGTGGTCGCATCGTCAACGTCAAGAAAGGACAATTCCTCGCGCCCTGGGAAATGAGCAATGTCGTCAAAAAAATCGAAGCCGCAGGCAGCACAGAAATAATGCTTACTGAACGCGGGAGTTCGTTCGGCTACAACAATCTGGTCGTTGACATGCGGAGCCTGCCGATCATGCGCGGCTTTGGCTATCCCGTCGTTTATGATGCGACGCACAGCCTGCAATTGCCCGGCGGCCTGGGCAAAGCGACGGGTGGGATGGCGGAATTAATTCCTAACCTCGCACGTGCGGCAGTGGCGTGTGGGCTTGACGGTTTATTTATGGAAGTCCACGACAACCCGGCAGCAGCATTGAGCGATGCGACTACGCAATTCCCTTTGGAAAAGCTGGAAGAATTGTTAGGGAAGTTGTTAAGGATTCACCAGATTCATTAATGCGCCAGGCGATTCGTGGCGAATAAAACGCTGAAAAATTTCTTTGGGTTCGATGACAATGTCGGCTAATGTTGCTTCTACTAAGTCGGTTACATCATCCGTTATTTCGCATTTCAACTTTCTCTGCACCAATTAAATTCGCCAACTTTGCCAACGCTTCATCCAGTTTTTTCTTTCGTGCTTTCGTTACGTTGATCTTCGGTTCCCAGTAGACCTTGCGCACTTCCAACGTACTACGCTCGCGCTGAAACTTCGGATCAATACGCCCGACCAACTGCTGGCCTTCGAGGATCGGCAACACGTAATAACCGTATTGCCGCTGCGGTTCCGGCACAAAGGCTTCAAAACGATAATCGAAGCCGAACAGTCGCTGCACGCGTGTCCGATCCCGCATCACCGGGTCAAACGGCGACAGTAAGCGTATCCGATCAGACGGTTCCGGCAACTTGCGCAATCGCGCTTGCCAATCGCTCAGCGCAAAACTGGCACGTGCTTTCTCGCCGTTCGTGGCTTCAATCGTCACCGCGACAAGCTCGCCGGATCGCGCCGCTTGTTCGCACCATTGCCGCGTTTGGGCGAGCGTGATCGCATGCCAGAAATCGGCGATTTCTTTCGGCGTAGCAATGACCAACCGCTCAAACGCCGTGCGGCACGCCCATTCGATATGTTCAGCTTCTGATGGATGCAAACACGTCGCGCATTCGGGCAACACCCGTTCGGTCAAATCGTAGACCTTCTGAAATTTTTCGCGCCGCGTCACCATCAACTCACCCGTGAACCATAAATATTCAAGTGCAGCTTTTTGCGGCTTCCAGCCCCACCACCCGGCAGGCTCGCCTTTGCGATCATGCTCGAAATCCTGCGAGCGCAACGGGCCTTCACGGGCGATGCGTTCGCGCACGTGCGCCAACATTTTGTCCGGCTCATCGCCCATTCGCTGCCCAAACCATTTGCTTTGGCTAAACTTCTTTTTGTACTGCGCAAAACGTGGCTTCCAGTGCTGAAACCACGCGGTCGGAATCACCGACGCATCGTGTGTCCAATGCTCGAACAAGTGGCGATCTGTTTCGAGCAAATGCGTGAAATGTTCGTGTCGGTAATCATCCAGACGGCTGCCCAGCATCAGGTGATGCGCGCGCTCGACGTAGTTGATTGGATCCAGTTGGACAAAGCCCATTTGCTCAATCAATTTGGCGAGCGCGGTGCGCGTGGTGTTACGAGTCGGATCAGCGAGCAAGCCTTGTGCGCCGAGAAACAGGCGGCGTGCGGCTTCGGTGGAAATCATCGGAGTGGTCATCTTTAACTTGGGATACTTTTACAGACGCCTGTTGTCTGGGTTGCAGTAACTTGTTGGTGCAGTTCCTCCAGCAATGTTTTTGCCTCTTTCAAATCTACTGTGGCAAAGCCTTCGGTAAACCAGCCGTAAATATCCGCCAGCATCTGCTGTGCTGCGAAAATCCTGCCCTGCTGTTGCCACAAGCGTGCAAGGCTCGTGGCGGCGCGCAGTTCAAAGGTCTTCGCGCTCTGTTGTCGGGCGACCTCAATGGCCTGACGATAACAGCGTTCCGCCTCAGCCCCTCGCGTTGACCGCAACCCGCATTTCAATAATAGCTCGCCTTTGATGCGCCGGATTTCGGCTTCCCAGTAACGCTCTCCGGTGCGTTCGACCAGCGCCAGCGCCTCCGCGATTGTCTCCAGTCCTTCCGCGCAGCGGCCAGCCAGCCAGAACACTTCACTCAGACTTGCCAGAAACCCGGTCATCCTCAGCATGACGCCTTTGGCGCGCAGGGATGCAATCGCCTGTTTCGCTTGCTCAATCGTGGCTTCGGTCGGTTCCTGATACGCCAGATTCAGGGCATTATTGGCAAGACCATAATTGAGCAGGTCTCCCAAGTCGTACTCCTCGGCGAGCGCAAACAGTTTCTCATACTCTTTCCGGCTGGACTGCCAATCCCGAAGCAAGCCCAGGACCGACCCTGTCGCATGATAAATGCCGCCCAGGCTGAAAGGATGCGGCGACCGCCCGGCCAGCATCATTGATTCCCGCCCCAGCGCCAGTGCCTGGTCCGCATAGCCGAGCATCCACAGGCAGAAGCCATGCGTGCGGCGGGCGTGAATTCCCAGGTCCTCGTTTGAGATGGAAAGATAAGCCTCGTGGTATTCCCGGCGATCCAGCGCCAGCGCGCGTTCTCCATATTGACGAGCCGAGACAAGGTCTCCCTGAAAATGGCGGACACCGGCCCACCATAGAGGGGCCATCACCAGCAGCACCGGGTCATCCGATTGCTCCGCCAGATGCTGCATCTGCTCACACAGTCCCTGCCCCGTTTCATATTCGGCGCGGATAAAGTGATAGCTCGCCACGCCGCTCAGAGCCGCGCAGAGCCTGGGATCATCGCCCATCTGCTCGCACAGTTGCCGTGCCCGGTTGAAGGCCGCTCCGGCCTCCGGCGCAGCCCAACTCAGGACGGATTGCAACGAGAAGCCCAGCGTCAATTGCAGGCCTAGTTCCCGCTCGTCGCGCTCCGGCGTTTCCGGCAATTTGAGCGATACTTCCAGCCCTCGCCGCGCCAGTTGAACCGCTTCCCGGTGCGCATTGATCTGCGCCAC
This sequence comes from Blastocatellia bacterium, assembly GCA_031371805.1. Lineage (GTDB taxonomy): Bacteria > Acidobacteriota > Blastocatellia > RBC074 > RBC074 > JAFDVL01. The sequence goes on from JANMKB010000079.1 coordinate 5,009, forward strand.
ATTGCGTGCCGCCTGCAAGAAGTAAGCTGCTGCCTGCGCATAGTCCCGCCCCATTTCATAAAGTGCTGCCAGTTCATTCGCCGCACTCGCCCGCTGTTCACCGTAACAAACTTCCAACGCCTGTGCCACGTCGCGGCTGAGCGTGGCCTTGTGGGTGGCGCGCAAACTGGCATAGAGCGCGTTCTGATACAACACGTGTACGAAGCGATACTTGAGCGTCAGCGTGCCATTAGGAAACTCCGCTTCACTCGTCAGTCTCACAAATGCAAAGACCCGTTCCAGCTTTTCCAGCCGCTCTTCGACTTCATCGGCGTCAAGGCTCAACACCTGCGCCACGACTGCCGAATCGAACTCCGAGCCTTGCACGCTCGCGGCGGTCAGCAGTTTGTGATCATCTTCGCTGAGCTGCGCGATCTTGCGTTCGATCATCCCGCGCACCGATTCCGGCAACTCGCGT
>JANMKB010000136.1:0-8551 GCA_031371805.1 Blastocatellia bacterium
CATTACGCGTATGTGCGCAAAGAAATTGAATTATTCAAGGGGCGCGAAAGCGAATTGAACGGGCATGGCTTGATTGCGACGTTTGACGGGCCCGCCAGAGCTATTCGCTGCGCGCTTGCCATCAACGAATCCGCCAAACGAATGGGCATTCCGATTCAAACCGGAGTGCATACCGGCGAATGCGATTTACTGGGCGAAAAAGTAGGCGGGGTCGCAGTGGAAATCAGTTTTCAAGTGGCAAGTGAAGCGCGGACAGGGGAAGTCCTGGTCTCCAATCCGGTGAAAGATTTGGTGGCCGGGTCAGGCATCAGATTTGTGGAGCGGGGAATGTATAAAATTCCAAAGCTGGTCGAGGAATGGCGCTTATTTGCAGTTGAATAATAAAATCAGGGAGAACCCGAAAATCCTTATAACTAAGTGGCGCTCTTTGTCGTGGCGAAAGATTCATCATTTGGTTCAGGGGGAGGAGGAGGAATGGCCTCCATATCGCGTTTGATTGCATCCAGAATGCCATTCACAAATTGCGTCGCTTCGTGGGTGGAAAACCGACGGGCAATTTCCAGCGCTTCGTTAATCGCCACAGTTTTAGGCGTCGTAGTCTGATAGACGAATTCATACACAGCCAGACGCAACAGATTGCGATCAACAATAGCCATGCGCGGAATGCGCCAGTGTTCAGCACGAAGGCGAATCCGCTCATCTAACTCAGCGATGTGAGCGATCACCCCGGCAGTCAATTCGTTGGCAAATTCCTGCACATCTTCGCCGGCTTCGGCTAATTCGCCCCAATAAGTCTTGATTAACTCATCAATCGGTTGATGAGATAAATCGTATTGGAAAAGCATTTGCAGCGCGCATTCACGCGCTTTGCGTCGAGCACCCATAATTTTCAATAAACAAAATAGAGCTAAAACTGATGAAGTCAATTGCGGGGCGTTAGGTCAGAATAAAAAATAAATTGCCAACCTGGTTACAGCTCTTTGATTAAATTAGCCATTTCGATAGCAGTCATCGCTGCCTCGAAACCTTTATTACCTGCTTTCACACCCGCCCGATTCAGCGCTTGTTCGACCGTGTCAGCAGTAATGATTCCATAAGCGACAGGAACTCCGGTTTCCAAAGCAACCGCCGAAAGTCCCCTGGTGACATCCGCCGCGAGATAATCGAAATGCGGTGTCTCCCCCCGAATGATTGCACCAACGCTGATGATAGCATCATATTTACCGCTGTGAGCCAGTTTCCTGACGACCAGCGGGATTTCAAAAGAACCGGGAACGCGAACCGTAGTAATCGCATTTTCACTGGCTCCAAGTCTCCGTAAGGCTTCCTGGGCGCCGCCGACTAAAGGGCTGACGATCAGATCATTCCAACGGCTCGCGACAATGGCAAAGCGCAAGCCCTCGGCTCGCAATGCCCCTTCGATAATTTGGTTTGGTTTTGCATCACTCATTTCGTTTGAGGCGACAGTATATTGACCATCCCCAGGGAGGTCAAGGAAATGCTCAAAACTGTTTAGACGATAAGTGTAAAAATCACGATAATTTATGACTCAGAGTTGTGGCAATTCATCGCACCACGATTTTATAACGCACCAGCATCCTTTGTAATCCGCGTCGCGTCATCCCTAACTCACGGGCCGTGCGCGAAACATTCCCGCTATTTTTCCTGAGCGCTTCAACGATCACATGCGATTTAAATTGGTCTACAGCTTCTGTCATCGTTAATTTTTCCCAAAACTGCGCACTGATTGTTCCGGTGGAGTTGAATGGTGATTGCGCCGGAAGCGTCATGGCATTCCTGCGCAGTTCAGCCGAAAGATGATCAGGCGCAATCGTTAATCCATCTTCGGAGCGGGCAACGATGCGCTGAATTTCATTGGTGAGCTGACGCACATTGCCAGGCCAGTCACAGACCATCAACAAATCCAACGCCTGCGGATTGATCTGGACTTCGCGGCGTCCAAAAGCAGGGGAATTTGAGTGCGTTAGTAAACACCAGCATTGAGCAGAGGCCGCTCAATGCTGGTGCTATTTATCGGGACGATGAAAACCTCGCACCTTAACCCTCTGGATGATTACGCGCAAATTCCTTTGCCAGCCGTTCCAAATCCTCATCCGTTTGATTTTCCAGATTCACCAATCCGGTTCGCGCACCTTCGATGGCGCGCAGCAATTCATTAAGCTTGAGGTGGATGATCTTACTCTCTCGATTCTGGGTATTCTGCATTAGCAACAATAACAGGAGGAAGATAATGTTTGTGCTGATGTCGAAAATGGTTTGCCAGGTATCGGAAAAATCATAGACGAATCCGACGATTATCCAAATGATGATGGCTAACAGGAAGAGGACGAAGCCAGTGGGAGAGCCACAGAATGCACCAATGAGTTCAGCAAATTTACGGAAAAATTCTTTCATAAGGTTTGTTAATATAACGTGACCTGCTAGGTCAATTCACCGTCAACATAATAGGTGTTGCCGGTTACATATTCAGCTTCATCGCTCGCCAGAAAAACCGCGACGGAAGCAACTTCTTCCGGTCTGCCGAAACGTCCCCAGGGAATTTCACTAATCGCATTTTTGCTGGCGGTCGGATCATCCAACACCGATTGATTGAGGGGCGTGGCGATGGCTCCGGGCGCGATATTATTGACGTTGATTTTGTAGGGGGCCAGTTCCAGCGCCAGATTTCGCATCATCATTCGCACACCGCCTTTTGAGGCGCAGTACGCGGTATATTCCGGGAAGGGAATATCTTCATGCACCGAAGAAATATTAATCAATTTTCCGCCCTGTCCCTGCTTGACCATTTGCTGCGCCGCCAGTTGGCTGACCAGATACGCGCCAAAAAGATTCACGCCGATAACGCGATTCCATTCGTCATCCGTGACTTCGAGAAACGGTCTTTTAATTTCAATGCCGGCATTATTGATGGCAATGTCGAGCCGACCGAATTGCGCGATGGACTGTTGCATGAGGTTCGTGAGGTCTTCGCGTTTACTGACATCCGCTCGCGCCTGTCACCAAAGCCACTTTATCTTGTAATCTCATCTGTAACTCCTTTTGAAAATTTAATCACGATGCTCAAAGCATTAACACGACCGTTCCCGCTACAATTAATAACGCTCCGATAATTGTTTTGGTTTGGAGCGGTTCGCCTAAAAAAATGACTGCCAGCATCAGCGTCATCACCAGACTGGATTTGTCTATCGGCGCGACCTGTGAAGCCTGACCGAGCTGTAACGCTTTGAAATAAAAAATCCACGATAAGCCCGTCGCCATTCCAGAGAAAAGTAAAAAGAGCAGTGTTTTCGCGGGAATACTGGTCAATCCCGCCTGTTCACCTCGGCTCAGCACAATGCCCCAGGCCAGAACTAAAACGACTGCGGTTCGTAGTGCCGTCGCCAGATTTGAATTGATTTGCTGGACTCCGATTTTGCCAAGAATCGTTGTCAGCGCCGCGAAGAAAGCCGCGAGCAAGGCGTACATCCACCACATAAAATTTCCTCCTTACAGGAGCGTCCCGCGCATAATTAACATTGCTACCGTGAAGTAAATCACCAGGCCAGTCACATCCACCAATGTCGCTACAAAGGGAGCCGAAGACGTGGCTGGATCAAAGCCCAGTCGCCGCAAAAGAAACGGTAACATGGAGCCGGATAAGGTTCCCCACAGAACAATCCCGATTAAAGAAATTCCGACCGTTAGGGCAACCAGCAACCAGTGCGGGCCATAGATCGTGGAAAAGGCTGACCAGACCGCAATGCGGAAAAAACCAATCGTTCCGAGGATGCCGCCCAACGCCAGTCCTGAATAGACTTCCCGCCGCGCCACTCGCCACCAATCTTTCAATTTCACTTCCCCCAACGCCAAAGCGCGGATCACCAGCGTCGATGCCTGCGAGCCGGAATTACCACCGCTGGAAATAATCAACGGAACAAACAGCGCCAGTACGACAGCCTTTTCAATTTCTTTCTCAAAAAATCCCATGGCTGTAGCCGTCAGCATTTCACCGAGGAAAAGCACGACCAGCCAACCCGCTCGCTTTTTGACCATCCTCCAAAAAGCAATTTGCATGTAGGGTTCATCCAACGCTTCGGAACCACCGATTTTTTGAATCTCTCGTGTCGCCAATTCTTCTGCGACATCCAGCACGTCGTCAATTGTGACAATCCCAATCAGGACTCCCGCTGAATCGGTGACAGGCAGGGCTTTTAGGTCTTGCTCCTTAAATATCTGAACGGCGGATGACTGGCTCTCGGCGGCTTTCAGCGCCACAAACTGATGATCCATCAAGTCAGCCACCTGAGCAGTCAGTGGAGCGAGCAGAAAACGGCGAATCCGAATATCATCAATCAAAACGCCATGGTCATCAACGACATAGATCATGCTCAGGGTTTCACTGTCCTGCCCGTGGGCACGAATGTCGTCCAGCACATATTGCACCGTCCATTGTTGCTGCACCGCGACATAATGCGGCGTCATCAGGCGACCAACACTGTCTTCAGGATAGCCGAGCAATTTCACTGCCGCAGCGCGTTCTTCCGGCGTCAGTAAGGCGAGCATCTGCTTCGTCGCGCTGGCGGGCATTTCATCTAACAGCAGTGTGCGGTCATCATCCGGCATTTCGTTAAGGATGGCCGTGATCTCCTCCTGCGCCATCGCTTTGAGCAGCCGTTCGCGTTGCCCTGCCGTGAGGTAAGAAAAAGTTTCTGAAGCCAGTTTACGTGGCAGCAGCAGGAATAAAATGACTTCATTCTCGACGGAGACATCATCCAGCAATTCCGCTAATCCGGGCGGCTGCCAGTTTTTCAAAAGTTCGCGCAGCTTCCCTACCTCGTGGGTGCGAATCGCTTCATTGAGGTCATATCTGGTTCGAGCAGCAGTCATGAGTTTCCTTTCGCTGATAACTTTTAATTATTAATCATTACTTCCACGTCGCAAACATTCCAATCGCGGCCACTGTCATGACTACGGCGGTCAGCCAGCCCAGCCAGCGCAGCAGAGGCGGATTCACGCGCTCACCCATGACACTCTTATCACTGGTCAAAAGTACGACCAGCACGATCAGGGGAGGAGCGAGGACTCCGTTGACGACGGCTGACCAGAATAGCAGGGCGACGGCATCAATCCCCGCATAGTCAAGCGCCAGTCCAAGCAGCATGGACACGCCAACCACCATATAAAATTTCGGTGACAGTTTCGGACTATCTTCTAATGATCCCCGCCACGCCGAGGCTTCACTGACGGCATAAGCGCAGGCCCCCGCTAACACTGGCACACCGAGCATGCCGGTTCCGATCAGTCCGAGCGTGAATAACCAGTACGCGCCTTCACCCGCCAGTGGACGCAACGCTTCCGCCGCCTGCTTCGCAGTCGAGATAGTCGTCTGCCCATGCGCATGCAAAGTTGCGGCGCTGGTCAGAATAATGAAATACATCACCAGATTCGAGAAAAACATTCCAGTCATCACATCGCGGCGTGATTTTTTCAGTTCTTCATCGGTCGCGCCTTTCCGTTGCCCGATGGTGCTCCGCCCCTGCGCCCGCTCTTCTTCAACTTCCTGCGAAGCTTGCCAGAAAAAAAGATAAGGAGAGATGGTCGTGCCGAGGATTCCGACTAAAGTCGCCAGAAACGAACTTGTCCATTCAATATGTGGAATCAGGGTTGAACGTAGCACGGTCGCCCAATCCGGTCGGGCGAGAAAAGCGGTGATGACATACGCAAATAAAATTAAGGTGAGCCATTTGAAAACCCGCGCAATCCAGCGGTAAGAACTCCAGAACAGCAGTGAGACGATTAATCCCGCATAAATCGGTGTCCAGATTAGCGAATTGATCCCAGTCACCATTTCCGTCGCTTCCGCCATCCCACCCAAATCGGCTCCAATATTAATCACGTTGGCGACGATCAGCAGGGCGCAGGCGCCCCATAAAATCCCACGCGGATAGCGCCGTCTCACGACGCCGGCTAAACCTCGTCCCGTCACCATGCCGAGACGGGCGCACATTAATTGCACAGCAACCATCAGAGGAAAAGAAAATAACGCTGTCCATAGTGGCGCGTATCCAAAGGCGGCTCCGGTCACAGAGTAGGTGGAAATCCCCGAAGGATCATCATCCGCCGCTCCTGTAATCAGTCCTGGCCCCAACTCCGCAAAGAAGCGTCGAATGCGGCGTGGCGCAGCCTGTAACATTTGCTGCGGCGAGTTCGCCTGCTCCTTTTCCGGTTCAGTGGTTGGCTCAGTTTTCATGTGTTTTCAGTGAATCAAAATTCGAGATGAAGGCGCAAGCCTGGCACCAGCGCCGTTCCACGATCACGGTTATAACCTGGGTTGGCAATGTGTTGCAGATCAAAGCTGGCAAACACGCCACGCCACAAATGAAGGTTGTAATAGGCTTCCAGAATATTCTCCCGCCCGTAATTCAAAGCGCCGTCACCTAACAAAAAACCTTTCCCTCCGAGCGCGAGATAGCGGCGATGATCGCCGGAAATCGCATTGCTGACAAAGGCTCCACCCACTTTATCCAGTTTCCGATGCCAGCGTTCGCCTTTCAGATCCGCGCCAAAAGTAAATGATTGATTGACTTCCGTGTACGCGAATGACTCAAACTTTCCTTCGTTCCAGCCGAAACGACCGAACACTCGCGCCTGTGGCGTGATTGACTGCTCGAAGTTGACACCGAAGCCATATTTGATACGGCTTTGACGACGATGCGCTTCAATGTCAGGAAGTTTTTCCTGACCTGTGGTGAATGCGTCAGACGCTTCCCGATAGCTCCCCATATTGGCGTGATTGAGATAGGTCAGCAACCGGATTGTTCCAGTGCGTTCCGGCAAGAAATTCCGGCGCAGTTCGACTTCGATATTTTCCGCCCGCGCCCGGCGTAAATTCCAATCCAGTTTTAATCCATTGGCGACCGTGGGCATGAGCATTTCTCCAAACCGGATGCCCCAGTTGCGGGTTTGATATTCCGCGATGGCGCCCCAGGTATAGCCGCGCGTATCCGCCGCATAATCGTAGCCACCGTTATTATCCACCGTCCAATTCATGAACTGAAGGTGCGAGTCACTGCCACTCGCATTCACATCAAAGAAATCTGCCGTGCTTAATTTTCCGGCGCGAATTTCAATCCGTCGCGCAGGCAATTTCGTCGCCAGACCAAATTGATTGCGCTGGACTTCCACGGTCTCGTCGCTGAGCGGAATGATTTGGCGCATCATCAGCCGCGCCAGATATGGTTTGGAACCGAGGGTTGGATTGCGCACGACATCCAGATTCGTGAAGCCTGCGACGCCGAGCGCATCACTGATCCCTTTACCGCCTGCGCTTTCAATCACACCAAAGACTTCGGTTGTTTTGGTCACGGCAAATCCTATGTACAAAGTCATCACCCGTGAAGTCGCATTTTCAGCCTGCGCCTTGAAGCTGTTGCTCCCACTGTATTTGGACGGGAAGGAAGCATGCCATTGCAGAATCGTATTGAATTGCCCGCCCAGCCAGAAACGGCTCTGGTCAGGATGGGGGAGAATGGTGGTAGTCTCAGCCTGACCAGACACCTCACTGGTTTGACCAAAGGTGTCAGCGACGGTCAGTAGTAAAAGTAAAAGAGCAATACTTTTCATAACTTAGATTCAAGAAGTAAGTGCAACATCGGTTAATTTCGCCAGTTCTTTGCAATAGACTTCATCAGGCGTCTGATAGTCCAGCGTTTTGCCAGGACGGTGGTTGAGTTTTTCTTGCCCCGTTTGAATATCCATCTCCGTCAGGGTAGCGAACTCGGTTTGGTTCGGAAAGTACTGGCGAATTAAACCGTTGGTATGTTCATTGACGCCACGCTCCCACGAGGAATACGGATGGCAAAAATAGAAATTTGCTTTCAACTTTTTCGCGCTCTCGGCGTGGGCAGCAAATTCTTTGCCCTTGTCACTCGTGATCGTCTGAACCACCAGATTTTGCAATTGAGAGCAAATTGCGGCTTGCGTCAGGTCGCCGGTTTTGTGAGCAATTTTCATCCTTCTGAGCAGCTTTGTTTTGCGCTCGACCATCGTCACAATACTTTGTTGATGTCCTTTACCGATGACCGAATCTACTTCCCAATCACCGAGTCGGGATTTTTCTGCGACGACCGCAGGACGCTCGTCAAGGCTGATTTGATTGACTAACACGCCTCTGGTGGAATTTGTGCCGGAGCGTTTTTTCCGCTTCCGACGACAGCGCAGATTTTCATGCAGCGTCCCGCCGTGGTGCCTGTCGCGGTAAATATGTTGATAAATCCATTCATGACTCGCCGTCAGTTTTCCTTCGCGCGCGAGGCGCCCGCTGATCTGGCTTGGACTCCATTGTTGGCGCAGTGCCGCTTCTATCGCGTCCCAGGGCGCGTCTGGAATCCGCGTTTTGGCTTTGCCGTGTCGCCGTCCTTGTGCCCGCTTCTGTGCTTTGTGGGGTCGGTAGCCGCGCAACGATTGGTTACGTTTCAGTTCACGGCTAATGGTTGATTTGTGGACTCCGAGTTCGCGCGCAATCGCTGTTTGTGTCCATCCACTGTGCTTG
>JANMKB010000182.1:0-11194 GCA_031371805.1 Blastocatellia bacterium
TGATTCGCTGGAATTGATTCGCGGAAAAGCGGCGCGTGTGTTCGGCAACGCTTCAGCCCTGCTTGTGATGGCGAAAGGTTTGCCACTCGCTTACAACAAAGATTTGCAGGAAGACAAAGAAGTACTCTTCGATACGATTGATTCTCTGGCTGGCAGCCTGCGCGTGACGGCGACCGTGCTGCGCAACATCGAATTCAACGCCACCCGCGCCCGCGCCGCTGCCATTCGTGATTACACAAACGCGACGGATTTAGCTGATTATTTAGTCCGCAAGGGAATGGAATTCCGCAAATCGCACGAAGTCATCGGACGCATCGTAGTTTACGCGATGGAACAAGGCAAAGAATTACACGAACTGAGTTTGGAAGAATGCCAACAATTTTCGCCGTTGTTTGAGCAGGATTTGTTTGCCGCTATTTCGCTGGAAAGTTGCCTGGCAGGAAAAGCAGAAACCGGCGGAACAGCGCCGGAGCAGGTGAAACAAGAGCTTGCACGGGCGCGGGAAAGTTTGCAGTAAAAGCAACCGAGTTGATTACCAGGCTCTGCCCGTATTAATAAATTGCCATTAACTTTAGTTAGTTGACAAAAAATATCACCGAAATAATTTCTGATGCGTACTATTTTAGATGAAGCAAGAACTTGGTTTTTACGAGGCCTTGTATACGACGAGATACTGAAAATTATAGTAATTGAGGGCATCATTGGCATAAATGCTGAAGACTTAAAAATTGGCGACACGGTGCTGCGAGACACGCATCCGATTCAAACAACCGAGACAAGTAAGCATTTCTTAATTCAGTTTTCCCAGTTTGTCGCGTGGCAGGTTTTAGATGAATCATTCTCAAACTTTGATGAATACGAAATACGAGACGATGCCTCTTTTCTTTCTGTGCTTGAAAGGTCAAAATATTTAGATTATGTCAACGCTAATCACGGTTGGTATATCGATATGTTTGGCTCCGCAAAACACTATCGTGTCTGGACTGAAAACGAGGTCATTGACGTGGTCAGTTGCAAAGAGCCAACGATTGAACCCATCAAGGCCAACTAACATCTGTTCCACCGTAGCCGCGTAATCGGTGCGACAAGTTTCTTTCAGTGCTACAACGCCGCTCGTTGAACGCCTTGTTAGTGGACTTCGAGTAATGATTCTCTTCAGGCTTTAGCCAAATTTACACATTCTTCCTTTTCGACTTTAGCTCAGGCAAAAAAACTAAATTACCAGAATTTGGCTAAAGCCTCTATTTTTTATATAACTTATCGAGTTAAACCTCGTGGCAATTGATAAAGTCAAAATGTTGTCACAGGCGAACTTTAAATTCGATAAATTCTCTCGGCATTCGTCTGGAATAATTTCTGTTGGTTCTCCACGCCAAAATTTTTCGTCAGCAACATCAGCGTTTCAGCCCAATATTTATAAGTTGAATTTTTCAGGCATACAGGCCAGTCGCTGCCGAACATCACGCGCTCCCAACCGAAACTGGTGATCATGTGATTGGTGTACGGACGCAAATCTTCTGCCGTCCATTTTTTCGGCTCGGCATTCGTCACGATGCCGGAAATTTTTCCGGCTACATTCGGGTAGCTGGCAAGTTCGGCAATGTGGTCTTTCCAGGGCGAGAATTCTTTTTCTTTGATGCGCGGATTGCCGCAATGATCGAGGATGAACTGGACGCCGGGACATTCTTTGACCAGGCGAATAGCGATTGGCAACTGCCGCGCCAGCACACAAATATCAAACGACAGATGATATTTGGCGAGATGATTAATGTTGTCAATAAAACCCGGCGCATCAATTTTGTCGTCCGGGACGACGTGCAGAATGCGGCGAATTCCTTTGAGGGTAGGATGCGCGATTTTGTCCAGATAAGCGTCAAAGCCATGATTTTCAGGTCGCGCCGAAGCGACTACACCACCGATTTTATTTTCCTTTTTTTCCGACAACGAGCAAATGTATTTTGCTTCGTCCACCTGTTGATGTTCGTCCACATCACATTCCAGAAAAACTGTTTTGTAAAGCTCCAGCCCTTTCGTCGCGGCACGATAATCGGTCAGGCGAAAGCTGCGATTCAGAACGGCATCGCCCTTTGTCCAGGGATACGAAAGTTTTTCCAAATCCCAGAGATGTTGATGTGTGTCAATGATTTTCATATGCCTTATGTAAATTGCTGAAGCCCACACGGAGTAAGGGCATATTGCACACTTACTCCGTGCGTGTTTCTGCATTATCTGCTTACTAATTACTCGTCAGCATCACTCGATTGGATTCAACTTTTCTGCCACTTAGTTCTTCAATATTTTGCGCCGGAGCCAGGCGAATATTTTTGTCGAAAAAGTCCGCCAGTCGTTTCGTGACTTCCATACGGGAAGGATTCAGTGCGCCACCATCAGGTTCAAATTCATGCTCACAATTTTTCACGATCAGTAATTGCGACGCAACAGTTGCGGCTTGCAGCTTTGTATAAAGCCCCTGTGATTGCCGAATATCTACCAGATGATCGCGGTCGCCACCCAGCACAAAAAATGGCGGCGCAGTGCGATTTACATAATTAATCGGACTCGCTTTTTTCCAGTTTTTTGAAACGCCAAAGACAGTCAGGAAACCAAGCTTGTCAATAAACGACCAGTCCGATGTAGTCAAATCTGACGGGGCAAAATATGTGGCGACGGCCTGAACTTTGGAAGACTGTTCAGGATAGCCACCCGAACCTTCAAAATCGCCGATGCCAGCCGTCGTGCCAAGTAAGGCAGCCAGATGTCCGCCCGCGCTTGATCCCCAGACCCCAATTCGATTGGCGTCAATTTTGTATTGACCGGCATTGGCTCTCAGCGAACGTACTGCACATTTACAATCTTCAATTTGCGCCGGAAAACGGCTCAGCGGGGCGAGGCGATAATTGATCGAAAAGACTAAATAGCCACGCGCCAAAAGCTCTACCAGATCGTCAATTCCCGGCCCCTGGGTTTTATCGCCAAAAATCCAGGCACCGCCGTGAACATAAAGCAACGCAGGCGCGGGTTTCGCATTACGATTGGCCGGGACATAGACATCCATTTTCAAGGCCGTGCCGCCAGCTTTGCAATACGTCACATCGTGTAAAATCGTGCCCTGGCTGGGTGCAAGATTAACGGCTTCGGTGCGCGGAAGCTGAATCCTGGTACGGGTAAAAATTGATTTCCTGGTTTGCTTTCCCTCGGCAATGGCGGTAGTAAACAAAGCAATAAACAATAGCAAAATGGTAAACCTGACTCGTTTCATTTTTATCTCCGTGAATAATCAACCCCGACCTCAAAGGTTGCTGTGATTTCGTGCGCTAACAAAAGAAATAATGATCAGCCTGACCTAAGAAGTGATCAGTTTTTCGTGCTCGCATTCTTAATACATTGTGGCAGCTTTGGCAACTAAATTTCTGCTGCCGGAATAACGGAAAATTGCCCACAAGGCTTAAAGCTTGACCTTCGCACGCGCTTAAGGTAGCTTCCCTGTTTCGCTTCGTCGTTCTGATCTTCGCATTTGGCGCAAGGTTGATAGCATCATTGATGACGAAGAATTTTTAGCCACCGGGGAGGTGAGTTCAAATTGGCAGAAGTTAGAGTTGGCGAAGGAGAATCGCTCGAAAGCGCGCTCCGTCGTTTCAAGCGCAAAGTGCAGCAGGAGGACATTATTAAAGACGTCAAACGTCATCAGTTCTACATGCCCACTGGAGAAAAACGCCGCGTCAAATCGGCCTTAGCTCGCAAGCGCAATCGCAAAAAAGTTCGCCGCGTTTACGAATAGTTCGCGGACTGGATTTGCGCCCACCTTCTGAACACAATTCAGATAAAATCAACGGCTGCCGAGTACTAAAATACCTGGCAGCCGTTAGTGTTTTTAACTACATATTTTTGCCTCATTGTGGTTAATTTGCATCAGGCCAAAATCCAACCTGTTAATCAAGTTGTTTCGTTGCTTCAACTTACTATTTTTCAGCCCTGGTAAAATTTGTGGTCTGTCTTTTGCAGCAAAGGCGATTTTAAATTTAAGCAATTAAAATTGACTACTAAACATGCCCAGACAAACTACTATCGGAAAAAGTTTCACGATCAGCGGCGTTGGCCTCCACTCCAATGCAAAAGTCACCGTCACAGTCCTTCCGGCTCCGGCTTACACCGGGTATCTTTTTCGACGGACTGACCTTAATAATTTTGAAATTCCCGCCGCGCCACAATTCGTAGCGCACGTCAGTTATGCGACCACGCTGATGAAATCCGGCGTGATGATCGCCACCGTCGAGCATTTGCTTTCGGCCCTGATGGGATCGGGAGTAGACAATGCAATTATCGAAGTTGATTCATTGGAAGTTCCGATCCTTGATGGCAGCAGTGAACCCTGGATTGAACTGATCGAAAAATCAGACATCGTTGAATTACAGGCGCAACGGGCTTTTTTGAAAGTGCTGAAAAAAATTGCAGTGACGGAAGCCAATCGCTCAATTTTTATTGAACCAGCCGATGAATTCCATATCACCTGCGAGATTGATTTCAACCATCCGATGATTGGGCTGCAACGCGGTGAATTGCGCCTGCATAACGGCTCGTCATCGCACGAAAATTATTTAGCCGACATCGCTCCCGCACGAACATTTGGTTTTGTGCATGAGCTTGAACTGCTGCGAAAAAGTGGTTTATGCTTAGGCGGATCGCTTGAAAATGCCATTGCGCTGACGAATGATGGAATGCTGAATGCCGAGCCGTTGCGCTTTGCCGATGAATTTGTGCGGCATAAAATTCTGGACATCCTCGGCGATTTAGCATTGGCCGGAATGCCAATTCTAGGTCACGTGCATGCCGTGCGCTCAGGACACGGATTGCACACCATGCTGCTCTCAAATTTACTCAGAGATCGTGACGCCTGGGAAGTCACGCGCCCCGATTAATTTTGCTTTATGACGTTAGAAAAATTCACCGCATCACTAACAGCAGAAGCGCCACCCGCCGAGTTAAATCCGGCCTTACAAGGTCTGTGGCACGATGCCAAAGGCGATTGGAGCGCGGCGCATGACTGCGCACAAAATCAGGATGATGAGCTGGGCGCGTGGGTACACGCTTATCTGCATCGGAAGGAAGGCGACCAGACGAACGCGGCGTACTGGTACAGACAAGCCAGGAAACCCGTGTCGCATGCGCCGTTGGAAATTGAGTGGGAAACAATTGTGATGAGCCTGTTGTGAAAACCTTACCCGTCGCTCCGGCCCGGGTACAGACCCATGAGCCGGAGCAAGGCGAGTTAAGGTTGCGGAATCCAATACTGACAATCCGGCATCAGCAGCGGAATGATGATCGTTGATTTCACGACCTGCACTTTATGCAATGTGCGGATGCCTGCGAACGTGTTTTTATTCGAGGTCATTAATAACCCCACCGCTGCTGTGACGTTGAATCTGAGCGTCCCGACTTCACTTTTGGGAATCAATCCAGCCAGTGTTCCCGTCACTTTCGGGTTTACCCCGTCAATGATTTTTTCGATGAAGCATTGGCCGCTGATGAACGGCGAGAAGCTGCGCAACGCCTCGTGTCCGTTGTACGCCAGGCCTGTCCCGACTTGTGACACACCGCTCAATTTGCCCGCATACGCATCGCCTCGCAAGCCTGCCAGCACCAGCTTTTGATTGACGTTGTCGACCGGGCTTTGGATGTCCACGACAAATGTCATCGGAACCATATCCAACGCGACGCCATCAAACGGCAGCGTCCACGATTGGCCGGGGGTGTCTACCGCGCCGATGATTGATCCCAGCGTCTGACTGGATGCAAAGGATTCTGCGCCATAGTTGCCGACATATTCGCCGTCATTCACAAAACCGTTCCCAATCAAGCCGTTGTAGGCTATCGGTCGGCCCATATTGTCGACGGTATAAGCAATTACATAACCTTTGTTCTGGGGATCAAATTCCGAGGCTTTCCACGTAATGCTGGCGTTCGGCGTGAAGCAGACAAACTGGTCAAACTCCTGACAGGTCGCGCCATCCAGAAATAAAAAGTGGACATTGATCGGCAACTTACCAATGTTGGTGATGGTCAATCGCGTGTCAACTTTGTTCCGGGCATCGTGTTTGTAGTACGGAAACACGAGCAGTGAACCAGGTTTCTGGTCACTGACTTCGATGATGTTGCCGGGGCAGGAAACCGTGCCGGAAGCCGCAGCCGAAATCACTGCGCCATTCAGCGTCGCGTTAGAATTGATCGTGATAACCGTGCCGAGCGGAGTGCCATCGGCGACCTGCGCCTGATACTGAATGGTGACGGTTTGGCCGGCGGCAAGTGTGCCGCTCCACGTTACCAGATTCGGGGTGGTGGTCGTGCAAGTCCCGACATTCGCCGTGCAGGAATTCGGGATGATCGTCAGTTGCACAGGCAGGTTGACATTGAACGTCGCAGGCGCGGGCGCAGCATTCGGATTGGTAAGCTGCACTGTCACCTGAATCGAACTGCCAATCCCGTTGCACACAAACGGATCGCTGAGCGAGGACGTGAACGGCGGCAGATCATCGTTCGTGATCGTGCCTTGTCCCTGATTGTCTGCGATAGTGGCATTCGTCGGATTGGACAGATTAACAAAGAAGGTTTCATCCGGCTCGACCGTGGTATCGCCATTGACAAGGACGGTCACGGTCTTAGTCTGCTCGCCGGGACTGAAAGTGAGGGTGGTCAACGGGACGGCAACATAATCGCTGCCCGCTGAAGCTGTCCCGTTCGCCGTCGCGTATTGCACCGTCGTTGTCACTCCGCTCACCGCTGACAAACTCACCGTGAAACTCGCATTCACCGTCGCCGCATTGCCTTCCGTCACCGCGACATCATTGATGGCAATGGTTGGTTGCGCGTCGTCGTTGTTAATCGTGCCGAGTCCCTGTGCATCGGCAATCGTTGCATTCGTCGGACTCGTTAGATTGACGAAGAAAGTCTCATTCGTCTCGAACTTCGTGTCGCCCGTCACATTGACTGTCACCGTTTTCATCGTTTCCCCGGGCGCAAAACTGAGTATGCCGCTACTCAGCGCGTAATCGCTATCCGCCGTCGTCGCTGTGCCGTTCGCCGTCGCGTAATTGACCGTGATCGTATTGCACAGGCTGGCGGTATTCAGGCTGACGGTGAAGTTGAAAGCCGTCGCACCCGCGTTGCCTTCGGCCAGTGTTACGTCATTGATGGAAATAGTCGGCAGCGTTTGGGCAGTGACGGTGACAGTGAAATCTTTGGTATCGGTCAGCACGCCGCTGTCGGTGACGCGCAGTTTGAAGGTGGCATTCGTCGCCGCGCAAGCCGCCGCGACATCGGCAAAGACTTGTCCCATTGCATTGGGATTGATGCCGCTGGCTCCCGCGTTGGAGTCGGTGAGCGTGACGGTGACGCCGCTCAGCGTCGCAGAATTGCTGAACGTCATCCCGCCGTCGCTGCTGATTTGAAGTTGCAAGGTGTTGAGCGCGTCCTGCGCATCATTCGCGGTGGCAATCTGCGAATTACTCGCGGCGACGCCTGCCGTGCGCGTGATGCCAATAGGCGTAATGGTGGGCGGCGTGTTGGCGGTGCAATTGTTGAGCAGCACCAAGACATTGTCGGAGTTGCTATTCGCCGTCGCGAGGTCGAGTTTCCCGTCGCCATTGAAATCGCCCGTCGTGACGGATTGAGGCGCAGTACCCGCAGCGAAGTTGACCGCCGCCGCAAAGCCGCCCATCCCGTTACCGAGCAGCACCGAGACGTTGTCGGAGCTGCGATTCGCCGTCGCCAGATCAGGCTTGCCATCGCCGTTGAAATCGCCCGTCGTGACAGAGAGAGGGTTAGTACCCGCAGCGAAGTTCGTGGCCGCGCCAAAACTCGGTGTCGCGCAACCCGTCATTGCTGGCGGCGGCGGCACGAGAGCGGCGGCAAATGCGGGGGGCGCAACAAGCCTGGACGACAGCACGGGAGCCATCCTGCCTGGCTATGCGCTTGCGTGCTCGGCCATCCGCGCGTGTCCGGCCCAACTGCGCCAGCCCAAAGCCGTGCCAAAGAGCACCAGCAGACAAATGGTTAACCCAACGAGGCGGGAGGAAGAAGTGAGGAGACGAGGAAGCATATAATAACCTTTTTTCACAGCAAACAGTTTGAGGGGGCAACCGAACCACGGACAGCCCTCCTGACGGGGCAGCGGCACAGTCTGCGATAGAAAACATTACGAATCGCCCTGCTTTTCCAGTGGCAG
Organism: Blastocatellia bacterium; assembly: GCA_031371805.1. Lineage (GTDB taxonomy): Bacteria > Acidobacteriota > Blastocatellia > RBC074 > RBC074 > JAFDVL01. Next base: position 8,219 of record JANMKB010000182.1, read on the forward strand.
CGGGAAAAAAGCAGTGGACGCAAAAATAAAGGGAGAGCGCAGCGAAAAGCCGCCTTCAGTGATGATGAGATATTGCCGGAAACGTGAGGAAAGCGGATAGCTCCTGCCCGCGCACTATAAAGGCACAGCGCACACAAGGCAAATACGAATGGAGAGGGCGAACATCCTGTCGCTGCGGCGGGTGTCGCGCAATCTTCCCGGATTGCGCGATGACAACACGAATCCACCGAAGAAACCAGCCAGATTGCGCAAAGAATTTTCTTTGCTTACCGGGTACTTGTCGCCAGCAGGCAAACTGGAAAGTTTGCGCTACCTGTGGCGTAAATTGTGTAGATTAAGCGTCTGTTTGCTTTGCTGAAGTCGCACGAAAAACTGGTGAGGTCAGACGCGCTGGCAACAAGACTAAATCCTCCACCAGACACGCCAGAATTGTCACTGCCGAAAGCAAGCCAAACGTCGTCACCGGCCAGAAATTCGAGAGCGCGAACACTGCAAACGCCGCTGCGATGGTGATGTTCGCATAAATAATCGGCCTGCCCGATAAACGCATGCTGGCGATAATTGCGTCGCGCACAGTGTCAAAATTTGGCTGCACACGACGAAAGCGCACAATGAATTGTACGGCGTTGTCTACCGCCAAACCCAGCACTACACTGGCCACCAGGCTCGTCGTCATATTCAGCGGAATCCCGCTCCAGCCCATATAGCCGAAAAAGAAAAGCACCGGAATCAGATTGGGAACGAGCGCAGTAATGCCGACGCGCCACGAGTTAAAGAGCAATGACAACATCACAAAAATTGTGAACAACGCTATCGTCACACTTTGCAATTGCTCCCGCGCTATTGCATCCGAAGTGCGATTCATCAATGCCACTGTACCCGTCGCGTAAACACGAAAGCCCGGTAACAATTCTCTGCCCTTCGTTTCAATTTCGTGAATGGCTTTTGACATCGCGGCGGAACCTGACAGCGGCGAACGCACCAGCACAAGGGTTCGTTTGTTGTCATCCGTAATAAATTTGCGCAGTTGTTCACGGTCAGACATCAATTCACGAATAATTTTTGCGTCGGTTGGCAGGGCGTAAAACTCAGGTGCGTTCGCGTGAAAAGCGCGATTGCCATGTTTGATAAAATCTACGACGGAGAGCGATTGCCCGCGGCTGGCGGCATCGGCAATTTTTTGTAGCTCAGCAATTTTCGCCAGTGTTTGTGGGCTTTGCAACGCATCTTCCTCGTCGCTTTCGATGATGACATCAAAGCTGATGGAACCCGCGAGGCGCTGACCAATTTCAACTACGCCAATTGCGGTTTCGGTGTTGGGCTTAAAAAAGCCGTAATAATCTACGTTGATAATTAACCGAAAAATCCCGATCACACTCATCAAACACATCACGCCTGTCACAACGTACAAGACCTTTTCATTGCGCACACAGACGCGGCCCGTTTTTTCCAGCCAGGCAACCATTTGTCCGCCCAACCCGACATTCATCCGCATCGCCTTTTCACCCAGGATGGACAAGACGGCTGGGACAAAAGTTAAGGCCAGCAACATCGTGAAAGCGGCTCCCAGCGCGGCGTAAATCGCCGTTGACTTAATGCCTGGAATCTTCGTGAACGCTAATGAGAGGAACCCGGCAATGATTGTTAACGCGGAAACAATTACAGGGAGCGAGATAAAATCCAAAGCTTTGGTAATTGTGGTCGGTGGTTCCGACTTCCGACTTCCGACTTCCGACTTCTGACTTTCCGCCACCTCCAGGCCAATTTGATTGAAAACATGGATGACGTAAGAACAGCCAATTGCCAGCAGCACGGTCGGCAGCATCAGGCTGAGAATATTGAATTGCGAGCCGACGTAACCCATCACGCCAAACACCCAGACCAGTCCGATGCCAACGGTCAGAAGCGGCAAAATAACGGCGACGAGGGAGCGAAAACAGAGCCACAACAAAAAGGCTACGAGCAAAAGCGTGAGCGGTAAAAATATTTTGAGATCGCCGCGCACAGCTTCGACGCCGCGCCATTGCATAAACGGATCACCAGCCAGAAACACCTGCGCAAAGCCTGCGCTGTTTGCTAACTCGTAAACCTGAGACGTGAATTGATAGCGTTCATCGGTTGACAAATCAGACTTGAGCAAAATATTCAGCGCCGCCGTTTTGCCATCGCGCGAGATAATTTGTCCGGCATATAAATTGTCACTCAGGGCGACATTACGCGCTTCTGCCAGCCTTTCCGGGCTGACCGAATTCAAATCAGGAATCAGCTTTTCCAGTGAGACGCCCTTTTGATCGCCACGCGCATAAGGTGAATTGCTGAGGCTGATGACTTCGGCAATGCCGCTCAGCTTTTCAATTTGCTGATGCAGGTTGCGGAGCTTCGCCAAATTCTTTGGCGCAAAAGCGTCTTCGCTCACGAGGGCGACAACCATAAACAAATCATCGCCGAAGCTTTTGCGAGCATTATTGTAATCATCGCGTTCTTTGCTTTGCGCCTGGACAAATAACAATGGCGAAACATTCAGGGCTAAACCATGTCGCAAGCCAAAGCCGAGAATTGCGGTGATGATTACAACGCCAGAAATAATTAGGATGGGACGTTTGACGACGAGATGGAGGAGAAAAGATTTCATGAAAGGAAGAAGTTCGCGGTTCGCGGTTCGCAGGAAAAGAGTTCTCAATCTTCTGTTTACAGTTTGCCGAAGACTCAGGGAAAATCTGCGAACTGGGAACTGTGAACTCTTTTCCGACCACCATTATTGTATCAATTTCGCGGTCGCAGCGGTGACGGCTTTGATCAGTTGCGCTTCGGTAAAAATTGAAGCTGGCAGGTTCATATCATATTTGATGTTGCGGGTTTCCAGCTTTAGTTTCTGGTTATTCTTACTATCCTCAATTTCCATTTTGGTAATTGTCTGGAAGTTCTGAATGGTTTTCACTTCAGTCGCCTGAATCGTTTTCACTTTCTCGTTGCGCT
>JANMKB010000204.1:0-3150 GCA_031371805.1 Blastocatellia bacterium
GTTTCAATTCACGCAAAGCCGCAAGCATTTCCGGGATTTCCAGATGAATGAAGCCATCTTTGTGACGAATAAAATTCCACGTTTCATCGTACTCGCTGACACTGAAAATAATGCCGGAATTTACAGTGATGATCGCATCAAACAACGCTTCGCCTAAAGCAAAGCCTTCACCAGTGTGTCCGGCACGGCGCACGGATTCAGGCTGTTTCGTGGCGAATTGATGCGCCGTCGCCCATAAATACGCCGCCGCTGCAGAGCCATTTGGCAACGTCGTCCCCAAAGTTTCGTACAAGATTATCGCCGAAAAATCCACCAGTTCAGGCTGCGACTTCATTAACTTTTGAAATGCTCCGGCAAATATCATGCGTCCCTGCTGCGCTGCTGCTTTCAACTCAGAAAAATCACCAGACAAAGCGCTCATTGCCCGAATCAAGCGCGTATAAATTTCCGGCTCGCCCAGCGTCCCTGGCAACGGATCAAACAACGGCTTGCGCAAATGAAAAGCATTAGTCGGAAATTCTGAATTGAAAAATGTCGCTTCCCACTTTTCGTATTGCGACGACGCGGGCAAAACATAATACGCCATCCGTGCAGTTTCCGTCATCGCTACATCAATCACGACGAGCAAGTCCAGTTTGGAAAATGCTTCCCGATAAGCATTGGTATCCGGCATCGTGACCATCGGATTCGAGCTGTCAATAAATACTCCACGTGTCCGTTGCGGGTGTTCATTAACAATTTCGGCGGGCAAAATATTTGGTGGCAATAAATTGGTAATGAACGGAAACGCAGTCACCGATGATCGTTTTTGCTGCTCACCTTCTGCCGAATGTCCAATCATTGGGACAAGCGAAGTATGAAAAGAATTCGCGCCAGGCTTGCCAAAATTTCCCGTTACTAAATACAACAATGCCCGTAAATATTGGTTGAGCGTGCTGTTGAGCGTGTGTTCGAGGCCGAGGTCGGTACGAACCGCGCAAGTCCTGGCATTCGTAATCCAGTTCGCTGCGAGTTGAATATCTGCCAGAGAAATCCCCGTGCGCTCGGCATACTCTTCAACCGGAACATCAAGCAACGCATTTCGCACGGCTTCAAAACCAATCGTTCGCTGAGCTAAAAATTCCTGATCTTCTTCACCTTCACACACGATTACCGCGAGGATTGCCGCCAGCAAAAACGCGTCAGTTCCCGGCTTCACTTGCAGATGTAAATCCGCCATATCCGCAGTCTCTGTGCGGCGCGGGTCAATCACGATCATTTTGCGATGCGGGTCTTTGTGGATTTCTTTGAGGACGACGCGAGCGTTGCGGATGCCGTGCGATTGCCAGGGGTTTGTGCCGATGAAAACTACGACTTCGGCGTTCTCTACGTCTTCGGTTGGATGGCAATTCTGGCGACCGTATAAACGACCATCCACCCAGAATCCGCCCGTCTTTTCCTGCGCCAACGCGCTGTAATAATTGCGCGTTCCCATCGCGGTACGCATCGCTTTTCCGTATGGCCCGGCGAGGTGGTTGCCCTGACCGCCGCCGCCAAAATATGCCAGACTTTCGCCGCCAAACGTATCGCGTAAACTTACAAGCTTCGCAGCAATTTCAGCAATCGCCGTGTCCCAGGAAATCTCTTCAAACGTTCCATCGGCGCGGCGACGCAGCGGGGAATTTAACCGATCCGAATGATTCTGATAAAAGTTTAACCGCTGCGCTTTCTGACACAAATAACCATGCGAAAGCGGATGTTTTTTATCACCGCGAACACGAGCTATCTGGCGTTCCTTGACTTCGACTTCGATGCCGCAATTGAGACTGCACAGAATGCAGGCGGTTGGTTGCCATTGATTGGTTGTATCGTTCATAAGATGTAATACCCGGTACAGTACAAGGAGCAGTAGCGACTTGATCAGTGCGTGACGCGTCAACTTATAAGTCAACTAGGTCGCTATGGCTCCTCGTACTGTACCCAAAAGTAACTAAGCCAGCCGCGCCCTGAGCCACGTCCGAAAATTCCGCAATACTGCGGTTTGTCCCTGCGTTTTGCTTTGCTCTAACGCTTGTGTCAAGGCTTCGCTTGTTAGTACAGGAAATGAGCGACTATGCGGCGATTCATCGTAGCCGTTTGCACCGAGCAGGAAAATACGCAGCCTTTGCTGATTATACAACCAGACTTCCGGCACACGCATTTCTTCGTAAATCGGGAGCTTGCGAATTGAAGGGCTGGAAATATCAACTTCGACGGCGATGTCCGGCGGCGGGTCAGTATTCAAATCAATGCGCCGTTTGCCAATAATGGCGGCAGCATTGGCAACGTAAAAACAAGTGTCAGGTTCTGCGCCTTTGTCCAGCCATGCTTCGGTGAAAGTAGTCGAGCCGAGGCATTCCACATCATTCTCAGTTTCATAAGAAATCAACCTTCCAATGGCTGAAAGTAATTCCTTATATTGTTCGTGTTTGGCTAAGGGACTCATAATTTCCAGGCTTCCCCGGTCGTAGGTCAGACGTTTGCCAGGCCAGTCAGTTAATTCTTCCGTGAGTTGTTTGTACTCGCCCCAGCTAACATTGCGCCAGAGAATGGATTCGCCAGGCAGCATTTTGACCAGCGAGATTTTGATAGCTTCAGTTTGGTTGAGCGTTAAGGTTGTCATACTTCATTACCACTTGAATCTAATGCGCTCCGATAAAATTAATTAAGGTCTGCGCAATGCCTACGATAAACCCGATGCCGCCTCCGAACCAATAGATCGCGCGGATTTCTTTGCCTGCCGTGTCCATGATTAATTGTTCGATGGCTTCGTCGGACAGGGCGCTGAGCCGTCGCATCAGGATTGCTTTGAAATCCAGTCGCTGACTAATCATCGAAGCGAATTTTCCTACGACGCCGGGTTGCGCCGCGCCGCCGCGCATCAAGGCTTCGGGGATCGTCGCCATCGCCTGGGCAATCGTTGTGCGGGCAAACAGGCTGTCGGCAATTTGCTCCGCCAGTTTATCAATCGAATCGCCGACGATGCGATATAACGCTTCGTCATCGAGAAAATAGCCACTGACAACGCGGCGCAAAAATCCGAGGCGCAACTCCATTTCGGTTTCGACAATTTTGCGTAAAGCACGGGCGATTTCCCACCGCGCTTCGACGGAATCACGCAGGTGATAGAGC
>JANMKB010000015.1:0-2199 GCA_031371805.1 Blastocatellia bacterium
AGGAATGGAGGGTATGAAGTGGTATCGATAGAAATTTCAGTTCTTGGGTATTCAGCGACCCCGTTTCTTCCGGTTTGCGGTTGCCTTATGCAAGTAATTTGCCACGGTTTGTCTTGCAGCCTCTGTTTAGTGTTGGCAGTCGCTTCTGCTCTTTTAGCTACCCCTTCGCTTTCAGGTACGGTGCAATTCAGCACTTTTGGGTCGTACGTGATTCCGCGGACATAGTGCTCTGCGTTGCTCAGCTTGGCGACACCGATCAATATCTGCTTGTCGCCAATAATCGGATGGAAGGCGATGCCCTTGGACGAAAGCTCCTTGCAGCGAAGCCACGCGTCGGTTGATTTAGCGTTTGCGGCAGAGATCGCACGGTAGCTAGCTACGTTTTTTTTGTAATCCGAATCAAAGGTCTTGCAGAAGGCTCTTGTTCGCTCCTCAGTGCTGCCGGTGCTGACGCCAAACTTCAACGGAACCGCTTTGACAAATGTTTCGAGCGCGCCGTCGAACTTTGTCCCATTCCGAACTGAATCGTTTTCGCAGTATTTGTTATAGGTTGTTACTGCGACAAGAATCTCTGTGGTTTCGACACTTTCGTCTCTTCCGCTGTACCGGAGAACATCACTGCACCCATCATCGGATTGCGCCCAAACTGTAGCGAAAAATGTGCTTAACAAAACAGTGGTGACGATGCAAATTTTCATAAAACCCCTTTCGTATTTGACTGATCTGACTACGCCATTAGTTTGAGGCAGTAGCGAAAGCGTGTCAATGCGCGGCGTAAGGGTTCAAGCCCACGGGGCAAAGCACGGAAAGAGCGGAAAGGGGTTCGGTTGAAATACCAACGGTCAAGTTATGCAGCAACACGTTTGCGCGACGCAGAATTCAATCCCCGCGACGACTTCCGATTCAATTCAACGCGCAACGTATCGTTGATTCGCGACTGATATCCCGCGCCTTGCGATTTGAAAAATTCCAGAATGTCCGCATCGAGACGAATGGAAGTCAGCACCTTCGTCGGAGTTGCCTGTGGGCCGCGTCCACGCTTGAGCACGGGCGCACCAAGCATGTCTTCCGTCCATGCTGGATTGTCCGGGTCAGCGACTTTAGCCGAAGTTTTCTTTGGCAACTTGGCGGTAGTAACGAGCTTCATGCTTTTCTGCCTTTCGTAGCGAAATCACGTGCGTGCCTTTAGCGCGCTCCGTGTAAACCAACACAACCACAACACCGGCCAGCAAGCCGAAACAGACAAGGCGTTGATCACCATAGTCCTGCCGCTTGTCTTCACGCGTAACGGTGAAGTGATCCCAGATCGCATCACATCCAGCGAAGTCAAGCCCATGATTCTTGATGTTGAGCTTGCGCTTGGGTTCATCCCATGTGAGCATAGCTTATTGTATATACAAAATAATTAAACAACAAGCCAAGTGAGATGAGCACGGACCAGCCCAAGGCATTACGCTGCCTTCTGCGGCACCAGCTTAACCTGAAGCTCGCAACCAACAGCACTTGCATAGCGCTTAAGCGTCGCCAGCGACGGCGCATGTTTGCCCGCCGATTCAAGGCGGGAGATTGCGCTTTTGGTGGTGCCCATGCGTTCGGCTACCGCGTCTTGCGTGAGCCCGGCTCGCGAGCGCGCTTTGAGCATTTGACCGGCGAGCTGATATTCAAGTGCCAGCGCGTCGTAGGCTTCAGCGAAGCCTTTGCGCTCGCTCGCTTTGGCAAGGAATGCCTTGTGGTCATGCGGGACAGGTTTGTATTTCAGCTCGGGCATAGTGCTACTCCAATTCTTTAAGGCGCTTGCGCGCCAGCTTCAATTCACGGTCAGGCGTTTGCTGGGTCTTTTTGATGAATGCGTGCAAGACGGTGATTCGTTTGCCGACCATAAAGCAATAAAACGCACGGCCAATTCCAGCGCGCCCGCGAGGACGCAGTTCAAAGAGACCGTCGCCGAATGCACGAGAGTGCGGCAAGCGAAGATTGGGGCCGTATTCGGCCAGCAATTCGATAAGTCGCGCGTAATCCGCGAGGACATCCACAGGCCACGATTCGATCTCGGCAAGCACGCGTTCGTGGAAGTACTCGATCTCAAACGCCATGGGTAAATGTTAGCAAATGTGAGAACTTTTGGCAATGACTGCTGGATCATCAAACTGGCGTCGCATGCAACTTAAGTCCCAGCGCGCTCACCACTTTCATGATCGT
>JANMKB010000233.1:0-13037 GCA_031371805.1 Blastocatellia bacterium
TTTTCATAAAATAAAAGCGCGGTCAGCATCAATCATTTACCGCTGGGGTAATGAGATGTGACCGCGTAATTTGGTTCAGATACTCACAGACACTTATTTGCTTTACAAAGCTTTTTGCACGGCTGCTTTGATCGCAGCTTCATTCTTGTCACTGTGTCCAATCGTATGCAAAAGCAGCTTTCCATCACGCCCAAAAACCAGCGTTTGCGGCGCGGATAAATCGCGCGAATCAACGTAACGGATGAAAGTCGGTTCATCAACCTGCGCCACTGGGTAAATCATCCTTTGATCTTTGATGTAGCGGCGGACTTGCTCTGCCGTTGATGACTCAGATTCAACCCCAATGATTTGTAATCCTTTATTAAACTCCGTATCTGTGTAGCTATTCATGGTGTCAATAATGTGATCGCGTGAATGAACACATTTGATGGCAAAGAAATCAAGTACTACGACTTTGCCACGTAAACCAGCCAAAGAAAACTGGCGGCCATCAAGGGCGTTCAACCTGATCTGAGCCACAGATTCTTTCGGAGCTTTACCCACATTGGTCACAGCCTCTGACCGCGACGGCAGCATAACCGCCAGGCTCATCAGGCCCAGCAAACAAAATCCAATAACTAATCCAGATGATTGCTTATTTGCTCTCATATTTCTCCTCCAGTTTGGTGATCGTAAACAAATTATTTTTTGCGACGGGGGACAGGTACTGCGACAGTTTTAGCCGGGGCAACAGTTTTGGCAGTAGTTTTGGTTTTGGGGGCAGCGGGTTCTGCAACTGCTGGAGCCGCCCCGCCGATTTCTTCCTGAATCAAAGTTGTTAGTTCTTTGGTTCGCTCTTCGCTCCAACCAATCCAGCGCTTCAGCATTTTGCCACTTTTACCAAAGAGGACAACCTGCGGAATACTATGATTAGCGGTGTCAGCGTAATATGCTAACACTTCATTTGATAAAAATCCTACTGGATAATTCAGTTTATATTTTTTGATGAACTCTTTCACATCCGCTATTTTTTCCTTCTGATCCGTCGCCAAAGACAACATGACAAATCCTTTTGGTGCAAACTGGTTGTAAACCTGCACCATGTGCGGGGCGTGATCCTGACAATGCGGACACCATGAAGCGAACATATCAATCACACAAACTTTCCCGCGCAGGCTGGAAAGTTTGACCTTTTTGCCATCAATCATCGTCACTTCGATTTCAGGTGTATCGGACGATCCATTGGCGGCGGGCAATTCAGGAATATCTTCTACAACAGACCCCACCGGCAAAGAGATATTGGCAGCCCTGCCACGATCAGGCAGGGCAGTTGCCGTCATCAGGAACAACGCCAGCGACAACGCAAAACCGGTGATTAGCGGCTTAAAAGATTTGAATGACATAATAAATTTACTCCTTAAAAAGAGGGGCAATAATTTCCAAAAAAAACTTTAATGGCGAAGAAGTCGGTGACAAGGATTGTCAATTGAGTTGTTTCGTAAGGACTTCCTCAAGTTGCGCGATGCTATGACGCGGGTCATTCCCGATAAGATGCTCAATCACCCGACCATCGCGCGAAATTACAAATAATTGCGGAATCGGGGCCTCGTTCGTTTCATCTTCTGTCCCGTCCAGAAAAGCCCTGGATATTTTCTCGTTGGCGTAAGCAACAGTATAATTAATCCCGGCCTTTTTCATAAATGGCAGCACCTGGTCGCGGGTGTCTTCTTTGTCCAGACTTAAGCCCACCACCGCTAAGCCGCGTTCTCGATATTTCGCCTGGAGCGCCGCCAGTTCAGGCGCTTGCTTAACGCAGGGAGCGCACCACGTTCCCCACACATCAACCAGAATAACTTTTCCGCGTAAATCAGCAAACTTAAAACTTTTGCCGTCGGATTGTGACAACTCAATATCGTTGACTGCCTGAATAGATTTTTCGCGGAGGACTGCGCCCGGGTCTCTGGTAATTCCTGAGCGACGCGCTGAAGCGGTGTTTCCTGCCGCCGAAACAGGCTGAATCTCAGACACCGCTTTCGGTGGCGGCGCGTTATCGCAGGCCCCAAAAAATAGTGCGGCAAGTAAAATAATACTGATTCTCTTAGTTAATGTAACTGTGGTCATTTTCTAATTCCCGATCAATGCTGTCCAAATCTATCAGGTCATCGTGACCAGCCTGTGACAGACAATATTCCTCGGAAGCCCATTTTCCCAGATCAATCATCTGGCATCGTTCTGAACAAAAAGGACGCCAGGGATTTTCCTGACCATTGGCATCGCGCCAGTAAGTTTCATTTCTGCAAAGCGGACATTTCATAATTCCAGCCAATCATACCGAATTTCGGGCAAAAATCGAAATCATATCAAAAGCGTGCGATAATGATTTTGATCAAGGGGAAACCCGAAAAAATATTTTGCATCCAAAGATCGTTATGAAATCAAGAGTTACATTGTTATTGATTTTCGCCATTTTGTTAAGCACGACGACATTTTCTCAGAGCGGAAGAGCGCGTAATCCGGCTCCGCCACCGCCGAAGCCTGCTGACAAAAATTCTCCGCCCCCTCCGCCAACGCCAAAAATTCTCAATCTGCCGGAAGGCGGCAAGGTCGTGAAATACGATGCCGACGGTTCAACCTCGCGGTTTGTTTTGAAAAACGGCTTGACGGTGCTGATCCGCGAACGCCATTCGGTGCCGCTCGCGGCGGTCACGATCTATGTCAAAGCGGGTTATTTCAATGAGCCTGACGAAACTGCGGGTCTCGCGCACCTAATGGAACATATGTTTTTCAAAGGCACGACAACGCGCCCGGTCGGCACGATTGAGACGGAAACTGCCCGGTTGGGAGGCCGGATAAACGCCAGCACTTCTTACGAAAAAACATCATATTATGCGGTCGCTCCATCCGAAAGTTTGCCAAAAATTTTAGAAATTCAGGCGGATATGTTGCTCAATCCGACGTTCGATTCCGAAGAGTTGAAAAAAGAAGCACTGGTCGTTATTCAGGAAAGCAAGCGCAAACAGGATACCGCAACGGCACTGGCGCTGGAAAAAATGTATGCGACAGCTTTCACTACACACCGCATGAAACGCTGGCGCATCGGTTCGGAAGATGTGCTGAAAAACGCGACACGTGAACAATTGCAAAGTTTTTATCAGCGCCTGTATCGCCCGGAAAATGTGGTCTTAACCATTGTTGGCGATGTTTATGTAAATCAAATTATCGGTCAGGTGCAATTGCTTTACGCAAATTTCGGCGCTCAAAATAAAGCAGAAACAAAACCTGAGAAAGCAGAGCAGGTCACGCCAAAAACCCAAATCGCAACCACTAAATCTGACCCAAAGGCGCAAAGCCCAAATCCAAAGCCTGAGACAAAATCTCAAATCTCAAATCCAAAATCTGAAATCGCAAAAACTCCCATTCCCACGGTTCCCCAACCATCAGCTTCGCTTTACGGCCCGGAAGAACTAGCGCAGGAAAAATTACGCTATGGCAATGAGCGCGGCGACATTGGGCAATCAGTGGTGACGATTGGTTATCACGCTCCGGCATTGACGAATGCGGCGGATGGCTTGAAAGAACAAGCCGCGCTGGAAGTCATCGCCGCCATTTTAGGTCGGGGTCGCGGCGCACGATTAAATAGTGTGCTGCGCGAAAAAACCTCTATTATTTCCGATCTCAGCACAGATTATACGACGCTGCCAACTGCCGGAATTTTTACAGTGCAAATGCGCGTAGCCCCGGATCGCATTGACCGCGCTGAAGGTGAATATTTTCGTGAACTGGAAAAATTCCGCCGCGAGCTTTTGAGCGATGGCGAATTGCAACGCGCTAAATCGCTCCTCGAAAAAAACTTTTATGACTCAACAGCAGCACTGCAAAACGAAGCCGAAAGCCTGGCACACTATCAATCGCAGTATGGCGATTTCAAGCTGCTTGATTCTTACCTCACGCGCATCAACGCGGTCACTGCCAAAGACATTCAGCAGGCAGCGGCAAAATATTTCACGCTGCACAACGCCACTGTTTACGAATATGAGCCGCGCAATGCTCCCGCCCGAACTTTCGCGCCGGAAAAATTTGCGGAAACCGTTGCGCTTTTTGCGGCTGGCGCGTTGCAGCCAATCAAACCCGAAGACATCAAACCGGCGGTCGCGCTCAAACAATTTCCCCAGGGCAAAGCGCGGGGCGCGGGCGATGACGGCGAAAAAGTTCTCTTTACGCCGTTGCCATTGCCCATCAAAGATTTTTCCGTTTATCACGGCCCCCGCGCTTATGTCCGCGAAGACAAAGCCCAGCCAAAATTAACTATCGGCGTATTTTTTCAGGGCGGGCGTCTGGTGGAAGATCAAACCACGAGCGGCATGACAGAATTGATGTTGCGCTCAATGCTGAAAAGCACGATGACGCGCAAAGCGGATTTGATTGCGCTGGAACTGGAAAGTTACGGCGGCGAACTCAACGTGGTGAATGAACCGGATTTCTTTGGCTTCACGCTGGATGTGCTGTCGCGCAATGCTGAAAAAGCGCTCGGCGTGATGCTGGAAATTATTGAGACGCCATATTTTGATGCGAAGGAAATTGTCCGTGAAAAAGATGGCTTGCTCGCACAACAATTGCAACAACGCGATAACGGCGTGCAACGTCCGCTTGAACTGGCACTGGCTTCGATTTATCCGAATCATCCGTATGGCCTGCCGCGTTACGGCTTGCCCGCAGGCATTAAAAACGCCAGCGATGAGACGCTCGAAGCCTGGTATAAAAAAGCTATCAAACGCCAGCTTCCGCTCGTAATTTTGGTGGGAGATACTGACGGCTCGGCCCTGGTTTCCAGTATTTTTTCCGAAAGCTTCAAACGTAACAGCAGCGAATTAGATCAAACGCTCAAAGTGAATTTGCCGCCTTTGGTCGCCATGCCGGAAGAGAAAATCGAACCACGCAACCGCAAGCAAACAGCCCAGGCGATTGCCTTTCGCACGCCTGACACGACAAAAATTAATAATTATGCACTGGCCGTTTTGCAACATTACGCATCGGGAATGGGCGGCAGATTTTTCACCGAACTGCGTGATAAGCAAAGCCTCGCTTACACTGTACGCATTCAGAATGAACCGCGCCTGGCTTCAGGAGCATTGTTAGCCTACATCGCTACGGCCCCGGAAAATGAAGCCAAAGCGCGTGAAGGTTTGCTGAAAGAAATGGAAAACCTGAGCAAAATTCCGCCGACCGATGAGGAGTTCGAGCGCGGACGCAATGCCGCGATTGGCTCTTACGCTATTTCTTTACAAGCGAGCCAAGCGCGTTTACTCGAATACGCGCATGCGATTATTTTTGGGCACAAAGCAGTTGAGGTGGAATCCCAGCCTGATCTGATTCGCGCCGTAAAAAAAGAGGACATCAAGACTGCCGTTGTCGCGATCATCAAATTGAATTCGGCAGGTCGTGGCGTAGTGCGCGGAGAACCATCAACGCCGAATAAAAACTAATCGAAGAAAGATACGGCGAGAGGGCGAAAGGGCGACGGGGCGATCAGGTTCTTCTCGCGCCGTCGTGATCTTATGTCATCTGAATTCTCATTCATCCAGCAAATCCGCCATCGTGCCGCGCAACCTGCGGCTGATTTGGTTTTAGGGATTGGCGATGACGCTGCGATCATGAGTGAACGCCCAGGCCGTGAACGCCTTATCACGACTGATTTATTAATCGAAGGCGTGCATTTCAAGCTCGCATACACGCCGCTCCATTGCCTCGGCCATAAAACTTTAGCAGTGAGTTTGAGCGACATCGCCGCGATGGGTGGCAAGCCGGAATTTGCCCTGCTCACGCTCGGCATCCCGCGCTTTCAAATTTCTGACCTCGCCTGGCAAAGTTTTTTTGCCGGCTATTTCGCGCTCGCTGAAAAATATGGCGTCGCGTTGATCGGCGGCGACACTTCATCCGCACCGGGAAAATTAGTCATTGATTCGATTGTGCTGGGCAGTTGCGCAATGGGAAAGGCCGTCCGCCGCAGCGCTGCACAGGTTGGCGATGCAATTTATGTGACTGGAAATTTAGGCGCGTCGGCGACCGGCTTGGAATTATTGTTTCGCGGCGAACGATTTGATGAAGCGGCAAATAACTTGCGACAAGCCGCCCTTTGCGCTCATCTGATGCCCGAACCACGCATTACGTTTGGACAAAAAATCGGTGGAGCCGGATTAGCGCACGCCATGATGGATGTCAGCGACGGCCTGGCCCAGGACCTCGCCCATATCTGCGCGGAAAGCAGAGTGGAAGCAATGATTGAATTCGATGCTGTCCCGATAGCCGATTGCGTAAGGTTAATTACGAGTGTGAAAGAAGAAGCTTTTTCGCTGGCGATCAGTGGCGGCGAAGATTATGAGTTACTCTTTACAGCCTCTCGCCAGGCCGAACCTGCGCTTTTTAATTTTGCCGCTGAGTGCGAATTAAACCTCACGCGCATTGGCGAAATCATCGCCCCCACAGCTTCGTCAAAAGAGCCGCGCTTGTATTTGCGGCGCGAGGCTCGCGTTGATTTGCTGAAGGTAAAAGGCTACGATCACTTTCATTCTTAAGTTTTTAGCAGGAAATAAGGGTGCTATATTTATTGCGAAATATTAAAGAATCTATCGAGCTGATAGTCTTTGGTTTTGGTGCGACAATTCTTTTCTACCCTTTCTCATTGGGTCGGCAATTATGATTTGGCGAACCAGAAAAAATGATCTATCCGCGCAATCTCGTTTACAAATTTTCGGGCGCGATGACTAATCTTGCGTTGGTTGGAAAGGATGCCCGGTTTCTTAATTGAGTTGATAAATAATAATGATTACACCTGAAGAACGACGAAAAAAAATCCTGCTCCGCAAAATGGGCGAGGCCATCAGAGACTTTGGAATGATTTCCGAAGGCGACAAAATCATGGTGTGTTTGAGTGGTGGCAAAGACAGCTACTCAATGCTTTCACTGTTGCTTGAACTGCGGCGCAAAGCTCCCATTAATTTTGAGTTGCTGGCAGTTAACCTGGATCAAAAGCAGCCGGATTTCCCTGAACACGTACTGCCAGAATATTTAACCAGCCTCGGCGTTCTCTTTCGCATCGTCGAGCAGGACACCTATTCAGTCGTCAAACGTTTAGTGCCGGAAGGTAAAACGTATTGTTCCGTTTGCTCGCGCATGCGACGCGGCATTTTGTACAACGTAGCGGTGGAGGAAGGCTGCACAAAAATCGCGCTCGGTCATCATGCCGATGATGTGATTAATACTTTTTTATTGAATACTTTGTATGTCGGTCAATTAAAAGCCATGCCGCCTGTGCTGCGTTCTGATGATGGACGCAATACCGTGATTCGTCCTTTTGTTTACTGTTGGGAAAAAGAAATTGCGGCGTTTGCAGCGGATCAAAATTACCCGATCATTCCGTGCAATCTCTGTGGCTCACAGGTAAATCTCAAGCGGAAGCGCGTGAAGCGATTGATGGATGATCTGGAAATTGAATTTCCGCATGTGAGAAAATCGTTATTGACCGCATTGGGCAACGTTACGACTACGCATTTGCTTGATCCACGCAAGTTTGATTTCAAATCGCTCTCAGCGGCAACCGGCGATGTCTCGGCAGAGTTGGACAACGCGCTGGAGTTTCACGAGCCAGCCGATCAATTCTCGCAATTTGCGATTATGCAATAAAAATTTGACAGACAGTCATTGAGATTTTTTAACCCCCGCTCGTTTTGCATCAACGTTTGTCAGTGTTAAGATTAACCTCGTTTTGCCAAAAAATATCCGGTTGGATAAACAAAAATTTTAGGAAGCTTAATGTCAAATTCGATCCCGCCGCCCAGGCTTGTACAAATTGAACCGTTGCAGAAATCGGGCTCATCTTATTCATCTTCAACGATCAACCAGCTTGATCCCCGGCCTGTGACAGACATCAATTTGCCGCCGATTCCTTCGGATTGGTGGGTCTATCGCAAAAAAGCCTATGCCGGAATGCGGAAATTCGCGGGTTATTTTTACACCACACATTCTTACGGCGCGACGCGGCGCTGGCTGATGGCGACGTTTTTGCCAGACAATGTTCTGTATCGTTGGAAACCTTATCAAAAAGGCGAGTGCAATCGCTGTGGGATGTGCTGCAAAATTGTTTTCAACTGTCCTTTCTTTTTTGAAGACGGCAAAACCACTGCCTGCATGATTTACACCACCAAACACGCTGTTCCACCCTGTGTCAGTTTCCCTGCTGATCCCAATGATTTGCGCGAAGTCCAGCGCGAAGTGGCTCCCGCACCCTGTCCATTTTATTTTGAGGGCGAGCCGGAACATCCAACCACCTGGGGCGCACTGAAAGCCGAAATGCGTACTGAGTGGAGAAAAAGAAAGAATAAATTCAAACAGGTTTTCGATTTTTAAGCTGCCTCATGAACAAGCTGCTCTGTGTTCCGATCACTGAAATTTCGGCTGACTATTTTCTCTCGGCAATTGACGAAGCCGCAAACATTGCAGACATCATCGAATTGCGGCTTGATTATTTACCCGACCCTGAACTTGCTAAAGTTTTAGTGGCACTTCCCACGCAACAATTAACCAAACCTTTGCTCTTCACTTTTCGTCCGCAGGAGCAGGGCGGGAGACGAGAGTTGCCGCTTGCGACGCGCCTCAATTTTTGGCGCAGCCTGCAGTCGGAAATCCTCAACTTAATTTCTTACGCCGATTTTGAATTGGATTTGGTTGAGTATCTCGCCGATAAAATTCCACCGATTGCGTGGGATAAAATTATTTGCTCGAATCACAACTTCGACGAAACACCTGTAAATATTGGCGAAACGTATGACCGTATGGCACGAACTCCTGCCGCTGTCAGCAAAATTGCGACGAAGGCGAATCGCATTGCTGATTGTCTGCCACTTTTCGATTTGATGGAACGCGGCGAAAAACCTGCGATTATTTTGGGGATGGGGTTGCCGGGAATTGCGACCAGAATTTTAGCTCTGTCACGCGGCGCAAGGCTCACCTTTGGAGCCTTAAAACCCGGCGCCGAAAGCGCGAGCGGACAACCAACCGCGACAGAATTGCACGACCTGTATCGTGTTCATCAACTTTCCAAACAGAGCGAAATTTATGGCGTAGTTGGCAATCCAATCGGTCACTCGCGTTCGCCCTTGATTCACAATTCATCATTCAAATTTCTCAACCGAAATGCTGTCTATTTACCTTTTGAAGTTGACGATATAACCGAATTCGTCCGCGATTTTGTGCATCCAAAAACTAAAATATTCGATTGGAATTTACGTGGTTTAAGCGTCACGATTCCGCATAAACTCAGCATCATGCCGCAGCTTGATTTCATTGCTCCTGAAGCACAGGCAGTTGGCGCAGTCAATACCGTTGTCGTCAAAAACAATGAGCTTCACGGACATAATACCGATGTCGCCGGAGCGATGAAACCACTGGAAACATTGATTGAACTAAAAGGTGTACGTGCCGCGATCATCGGCGCAGGCGGAGCCGCCAGAGCAATTTGCTACGGCTTACAAGCACGTGGCGCAGACGTAACTATTTATGCACGAGACACGGCGAAAGCCGAAATTCTCGCCGCCGAATTCAATGCAAATTCAGCTTCAATTTCTGACTTCAACGGAGCCGCAGACATCGTTATCAATTGCACTCCGCTGGGAATGCAGGGACGCAATGAAGGAATCAGTCCGATCAATTCTGAAACATTGAAAAACGTCCAGCTTGTGTATGATTTAATTTATAACCCACTCGAAACGCAATTACTCAAAGATGCCAAAACTGCCGGATGCCAAACGCTCGGCGGAATGGCGATGTTAATTGCACAAGCTGGGGAACAATTTCGTTTGTGGACAGGCGAAGAAGCTCTGACCAAAGTTATGTGGCAAGCAGTGAATTAAAAAATCCGCGCTCATTCGTTTCATCCACGTCCTCAGTGTTCTATTATTCCCTCGGCAATTTTAATTTCAAAAAATAAAGGCTACTTATAATGACGAATCAACCCGATTGGGCAATCCCGAATTATCTCGAAGTAAATAACGACCACTTGTACATCAACGGTGTAGACACGACCAAACTCGCCAAAGAATTTGACACGCCGCTGTTTGTGATTTCGGCGCCGCGCATTCGTGAAAATATTGCGCGTTTGCTTGATGCCAAAAAACATCATCCAAAATTAAAACTTTGTTACGCCTCCAAAGCCAACAATGTTTTGGGCGTCCTGCGCGTAGTCCAGGCCGCCGGAATAGACATCGAAGTCAATTCCGGCGGCGAATTATTTCGGGCGTTGAAAGCCGGATTTCGCCCCGATCAAATCGAGATGAACGGGATTTCAAAAACCGAACAGGAAATTGCCGAAGCCATCGAAGCCGGAATTTATGCGATCAATCTGGACTCACCTTACGAGCTTGAATTAGTCGAAAAGGTTGCGACGAGTCTCAACAAATGTGCCAATGTTACGGTGCGATTAGTCGCCGGAGTCGGCACACGCTCGCACGCCGGATTGCAAACTGCGCTCTATACTTCCAAGTTCGGAATTTCTCCGTCGCAGGCGCGTGAAGTGATGCTGCGAGCGCTCCGCAATCCCGACCACATCAATCTGGTCGGCATCCACATTCACGTCGGATCGCAAACGCCTGATCCTGAACCTTACGCCGAAGCTTTTGCGACGATGTGGGAACACGTCGTCTGGCTGCACAAAGAAACCGGGCATCAGTTGCAGCACATCAACATCGGCGGCGGCATTCCGGTAAATTATTTGCGCGACCGCTCGCAGGCGGAAGAAATTACGGAAAATGAACGCAACATGCTCGGCGCAATTTTGACTTCAGATGAAGCCATTGGCGCAGCCATAAAAATTGTCCGCGAATCGGCCCGTAACGCAGGCGCAGAGCATTTGCTGAACGACATCGAAATCGTCATGGAGCCGGGACGCAGCGTGATTGCAGACGCAGTGACGATTCTGACGACAGTGCGAAATATCAAATCACGACCGGAGACCAAAGAAAATTGGGTGCTGACGGATGCCGGATACAACCTGATGCTTTCGATGGTGATGTATCACTGGTACTACCACGCCGTGAACGCTTCACGTGCGGATGAAGCCCAGGATGCCAGCTACCGAATGGCCGGCCCGTTGTGCGACGGTGGAGACGTGTACTTCGATCTGCACGGCGACGGACATTTGCCCGATTGCCGCCTGCTCCCAAAAGATATGAATGTTGGCGAAGTCATTGCGATGCTCAACACCGGAGCTTACACAATGTCGCAGATGACAGCTTATAACGGACGCCCTTTTCCGGCGGCTGTGCTCGTGGATGATGACGGCAAAATTGAAGTCATTCGCAAGCGTGATAGCTATGAAGATTTGTTAATCAACGAAATATAATTCAGGCGTAGAATTTACGGGACAAGGAGGAAGTGAAAATGTCCACCGAAATGCTCAATGAATTTATCAAACAACTTGCGGTACTAAACCCATCCGAACGCCAGACGATCAAAGCGTTTCTGGAAGAGCAGGAACGAAAAGACACAGAAACCAAAAATGGGGCAAGCTCTGATCTGGATACCGAGCAGCCTGATCCATTGCGCCGCCGTGAATATCAATGGATTAATAAACATCGTGATGAATATTCAGGGCAATACGTCGTGGTTGAAGGCGATCAATTAGTAGCACACGGAAATGACGGTCGCCAGACGTTGGAGGACGCTCGAAAAGCGGGAATCAAAATCCCGTTTATCGCCCACATTGAAGCCTCTGACGAGCCACCGTTTGGAGGTTGGTGAGAACTCAGGCGCTTGGGGAAACTTTATCTCAGCCGAGAAATTGACAGCGAATAATTTATGCTTTTAGCAAAATCATTATTAGCACTGGGTCTATGTCTTTCAGGTTTTATAGCGCAGAATTACCCCGTCGCTATGGCTCCGGGTACTGTACTGCGAGCCGGCGCGAGCCGGGTTCAATCTACTTCCAAAACACAAGTTGTAATGCTCGGCACAGGCACGCCAAATGCTGACCCTGACCGCTTCGGCCCTTCCGTAGCCATCGTTGTCAATGACACTCCCTACATCATAGATTTCGGCCCTGGTGTAGTTCGTCGCGCTGCCGCAGCACAACGCACAGGCGTCACAGGCTTGGCGATGACCAAACTTAGCAAAGCATTTGTGACACATTTACATTCGGATCACACGACTGGTTATGCGGATTTAATTTTTACGCCCTGGGTGCTGGAGCGCAAAGACCCACTGGAAGTTTTCGGGCCAAAAGGTCTCAAAGCAATGACTACAAATATTGTCAAAGCTTACAAAGAAGACCTTGAGATGCGGCTTTATGGCGCAGAGCCATCGAATAAAACAGGTTACAAAGTGAACGTACACGAAATCAAACCCGGCGTGATTTACAAAGACGCGAACGTCACCGTCAAAGCATTTCTGGTCAGGCATGGATCGTGGAAAGAAGCCTACGGGTTTCGCTTTGAGACGCCGGATAAAACGATTGTCATTTCGGGCGATTGCGCTCCAAGTCAAAGCGTCATAGATGCGTGTAATGGATGCGATGTTTTGATTCACGAAGTCTATTCACAAACAGGTTTTCTGAAACGTCCGCCGGAATGGCAGAAGTATCATTCCCAATTTCACACTTCCTCACGCGAGTTAGCAGAGATCGCCACGAAAGCAAAACCCGGCCTGCTGATTTTGTACCATCAATTATTTTGGGGTATGTCTGAGGAAGATTTACTCAGCGAAATTCGGCAGGGATACAATGGCAAAATTGTTTCCGGTCA
Source organism: Blastocatellia bacterium (assembly GCA_031371805.1). GTDB lineage: Bacteria > Acidobacteriota > Blastocatellia > RBC074 > RBC074 > JAFDVL01. The sequence continues at coordinate 12,768 of JANMKB010000233.1, forward strand.
TGATCTGGATATTTATTGATTGTCCTGACAGTTTCTGCCTTTCTACCTTGTCATTCATCATTTCAAAAGCATAAAATCGCTTGCCTCAGGATTGAATTAACCATTAATAGCTAAGGATGCGGTGCAGAGAACCTGAAAACGTTTCTGCTCGCAAACGTTCTCACTAGGGGGTGAAACCAATTTGTATGCGCAATATGATTTGCGGTTGAGGCGGAACCTGACGCTGAATTTAGGCGGACGATATGAATATGTCCGTGCCACCAAAGAAGC
>JANMKB010000240.1:0-12172 GCA_031371805.1 Blastocatellia bacterium
ATCGGGAACAGCGTGGTGATCGGCCGGCTCTGGACGATCTGGAAGCCATCGTCGACCAGACACCATTCGATGTCCTGGGGGCAGCCGAACTGCGCTTCAATCCGCCTGCCTAGCTGCGCAAGCCGCACGACCTGCACATCCGTCAGCGTTGGCTGCTGGTTAGTGGCAACAACGCTGAGAAACCCCCGTGGCACAGTCTTGCCCAACGTCCAGTGACTGCCTCGCATGTGGTTCGGGATGTCTTCTATTTTGGCTCCTTCCCTCACACCCATCGCCCGCGGGTAGTATGGAATCGCTGCCTCCAGTGCTTTTTCCTCCTCGTCCAATTGTTTCAACTGATCCAGAACTTGCTTGGCATAGTAGCGCCGCGCATCGTTTGGGGCGGCAAACGGGCCAAACTTTTCAAACAACAATTGACGCAACTCATCAAGACCGGCGTCGGGCCCGTGCTGGTCGACTTGATGGAACGTGGCTTCGTGTCGGCAATTGCGACCAACGGGGCGGGCGTGATTCATGACGTCGAGATCGCACTTGTCGGCCACACCTCGGAAGACGTCGACGAAGCACTCGGTCCGGGCCGGTTCGGGATGGCCGAAGAAACCGGACGCCTGCTCAACGAAGCAATTAATCATGGAGCGCGTGACGACCTCGGTTTAGGTGAAGCCGTGGGACGAATGCTCGTTGCGATGAAGCCGGAATTTGCCGCGTATTCTTTATTGCACGAAGCTTACAAAAATAAATTTCCGGTCACTGTTCACGCGACGATTGGCACGGACATTATTCATCTTCATCCAAATGCGCATGGGGCGAGCATCGGCAAAACTTCGCATCAGGATTTTCGGTTGCTGACGGCAATCGTAAAAGAACTGGATGGCGGCGGCGTGTATTTGAATATCGGTTCGGCAGTGACTTTGCCTGAAGTGTTTTTGAAAGCGATTACTGTCGTGCGAAATTCCGGTGGGCCGTTACAAAATTTCACCACTGCGAATTTCGATTTCATCCAGCATTACCGCCCTAACACAAACGTCGTGAAACGCCCGGTAGCCAATGGCGCAGGCAAAGGTTACAGCCTGACCGGACATCACGAATTGATGATCCCTCTGCTGGCTGCCGCAGTGATTAACTGCGCGTAGAAAACAGTACCGCGAGTCGGGTATTACGTTTCCTTTCCCTGTGATATATTCCCGCTTCTTTTTAGTTTACGACATTTTTTCAAGGAGATAATTTTTATGCCTTTTTGTCCATCCTGCGAATCAGAATTCCGCGCTGGCTTTGCTGAGTGCAATACTTGTCACGTCCCGCTTGTGGCCTCGCTTGAGGCCGAAAATAATGAGGTGGTCGAGTCCGTTCAATTTGCCGACGACGACAGCGAAGCCGTGTTGCAATTGCTCTTAACCTTGACGGAAAAATCGCAGGCAATTTTTGCGCGACAGTTACTTGATGATGCGAGCGTGCCTTCGGTGCTGCTGGGCGGGCACGGTGACACGGTGCGCAGCGGCGAACCTTATCGCCTCTATGTTGATGAAGATTATCTTGAGGCGGCAAAAGAAACGATTGAATCGTTCAGAGCGGGTGCGCTGGTAACCGGACAAATCGAAGGCGATTTAGTGCGCCTAAAGCTGGAACTGGAACGCCTCGAACGCGATAACTCTCATCTCAAACCACAACTAAATTCTGTGCGTGCAAGCATGGAAAAATTGCACAGCGACTTGCAGGTGCTGAATAAAGAACTTGAATAAAAATATGATGAATTTAGCTATTCGCGCCGCCCGTGAAGCTGGTGCAATCATTCAGGATTATGCTGCGCGGCAATTTGAAATCACGCACAAAGGGCGCATCAATTTAGTCACCGAAGCCGATCTTGCCAGTGAAAAACACATCAAGGAATTGATCTCTGCGCAATTTCCCGACCATCAGATCATTGCGGAAGAAAGCGGCGTCAGCCATCACGTCGCGGCTGATTTTAGCTGGATTATTGATCCGCTGGATGGAACTACGAATTTTGCGCACGGGTTTCCCTGCTATTCTATTTCCATCGCCGTCGCGCATAAAAACGAAGTCATTATAGGCGTCGTTTATGATCCCTCGCGTGATGAAATTTTTGTCGCCGAAAAGGGCAGCGGCGCGACCGTTAACGACCAGAAAATTCGCGTCTCGCAAATTGCCGAATTAGAACAGGCGTTGCTGGTGACAGGCTTTCCTTATGATGTGCGCGAAAGGATGGATACTTTTATTCCCGGCTGGCGCACGTTTTTGGCGCGGGCGCAATCAGTGCGGCGGTTAGGTTCAGCAGCCATTGATATGGCGTATGTCGCCTGTGGTCGGATGGATGGTTTTTGGGAATGGGGCTTGAATCCCTGGGATTGCGCCGCAGGGAAATTAATTGTCGAAGAAGCAGGCGGAAAAATCACCAAAACTGATGGCAGCCCGTTCGATATATTTTTGCCCGATATGCTTTGTACCAATGAACTCATCCACGAACAAATGCTTGCCGTGCTGAAGGAAGTAAAAGCGCAAATGTGAGAACCTATGCCAGACCTGACAGATTCTCGCTTCGCCCCCAAACTAAATCTTTTTGATGCCACAATGATTGTTATTAGCGGCATCATCGGCACTGGCATTTTTATTAATCCCTACCTCGTCGCGCAAAAAGTTCACACTTCATTTTTGATCATCGCCGTATGGGTAGCAGGTGGATTGATTGCTCTTGCCGGAGCTTTTGTCTTCGCTGAACTCAGCACCGTGATGCCAAAGGTTGGCGGGCAATATGCTTTTTTCCGTGAAGCCTTTCATCCGCTCGTAGCTTTTTTGCATGGCTGGTCATTGCTCTTCATCATTCAATCAGGCGCGACTGCCGCCGTTGCCGTAGCCTTTGCGCAATACGTGGTCCGGCTTTTGCATCTGGGCGAAAACATTACTACGCCATTGGCAATTGCGATTTTGCTCGGCCTCGCAGCGTTTCACGCAATGGGCATCAAACCCGGCGCGATGGTGATCAACGTCATCACGTTTGGCAAAACGTTGGCAATAGCGGCGCTGGTAATTGGCGCATTTGTGCTTACCAAAAAATCAGGCATTAATTTTGACCCGCTGATTTCACCTGATTTACAGGGGGCTTCGTTGCTTTCGGCCTTCTTCGCCGGACTTGTGCCAGTGATGTTTTCTTATGGCGGATGGCAGAATTTGAATTTTGTCGCGGAAGAAGTGAAAGACCCGTTACGCAATTTGCCCCGCGCTATAATGATTGGCGTGTTGTGCGTGATTGCGGTTTATGTTAGCGCGAACATCGCTTATGTGCATGTGCTGGGAGCGCCTTTGCTGGCGGCGACGAAGACTCCGGCGGCGGATGTTACAGGGCAAATGCTGGGCGAGAAAGGCGCGTTTGCGATTACAATTTTGATCGTCATTTCGTCGTTCGGATTTTTGAACCTGGCGTTGCTTTCTGCGCCGCGCGTGTATTATGCGATGGCAGCGGATGGGTTATTTTTTAAGTCAATCGCCAAACTCAGCCCGCGCTTTCAGGCTCCCACGAACGCGATTTTATTGCAGGGCGTACTCGCTGCGCTCTTCGCGTTAACAAATACTTATGACAAATTAGTTGGCTATGCGGTGTTTGCCGATTGGATTTTCTTTGCGTTGGCAGGAATCGCGCTGATCGTTTTTCGCACTAAATTGCCGGATGCACCGCGACCACATAAAACGCCGTTTTATCCGCTCACGCCAATTTTGTTTGTGGTGGCGGGTTTGGGCATCGTCGTAAATACTTTTATTGCGGACAGGCAAAATGCAGTGATTGGCGCAGCAATTATTGCGCTTGGGGTTCCCGTTTATTTTTTGTGGAAAAAATTTACCAAAGCTAAAATTTAAAATTGTGGAGTACAGCGCATGAAAAATAGCGTTTACATGACCTGGGCAAAATATCACGCCGCAGCGAAATACAATTTAGCCAACAGCGGCATCCTCGGTTGTGATGTGAATGATTTGACGATCACGATGGATGACGTTGCCGTCAATGGCCCGAATCACGAAGGCTATGCGCCGCTCAAAGAGGTGATTGCCCAGCGTTATGCTGTCGCGCCTGAAAATGTTGTTACTTCGCAAGGGACTTCGATGGCGAATTTTTTGGCGATGGCGACGGTGCTTGAACGCGGCGATGAAGTGCTGATTGAGCATCCGGCTTACGATCCATTTCTTGCGGCGGCGGAATATTTAGGTGCCGACATAAAACGCTTTGCCCGTAAATTCGAGCACGATTATCAGCTTGATCTGGATGAATTGAAAAGTCTGATTTCGCCCCGCACAAAATTGCTGGTGTTTTCCAATCCGCACAATCCGAGTGGCGTCAACATTGCGGCAAAAGTACTGGCGCAGGTCGGCGAACTCGCGGCTTCGGTTGGTGCATATGTTTTGGTAGATGAAGTTTATCGCGATATTTTATTTGCTGAGGCCGCGCCGGTTGTGGCGCACCTGGGAAAACATTTTATTACGACCAGCAGCCTGACGAAGGCTTATGGCTTGAGCGGATTGCGTTGCGGCTGGATTTTGTGCGAACCAAAACTTGCTGAGCGAATGCGCAGAATGAATGATTTGTTTGGCGCAGTCGGCTCCATGCCCAGCGACAAATTAGCGCTGGCGGCTTTTAAGCAACTTGATCAATTGCTGGCTCGCACACGCGCAATTATGGAGCCGAATCAACAGTTGGTGCGGACATTTTTACAGGCTCACGAGGAATATCTTGATTGTGTAGTTCCAAATCATTCGATGACCGTTTTTCCACGCCTCAAACATCTGACGGACAGTGAGCCGCTGCACGATTTACTCCGGCAGTTTGAGACTTCGATTGTGCCGGGAAAATTCTTTGAGGATGCACGGCATTTCAGATTAGGGTTTGCGGTCAAACCCTCAGACGTAGAAACCGGATTGCAATTTTTATCTCAGGCGCTTACGCAACTTCACCAACAATGATCGTTCACTTTTCATTAGAGTCGTTATTCGCAAAATTCATGGCTGGGATACTCACGCTGGCATTATTTGGCGGTTTAGTCGGCGCGGCATTCTGGTATCTGGTCATTGGCACGTTGAGTGATGAGCGGATTGCGATTCCGCCTGAAGTCCTGAGTGCCAGTACGCATTATTTTCCCAATTCACCACGTTTACAGGCGCGTCTGGCGGCGGCAGAAACGCAGGGAGTTGACCGCGACCTGGCGAAGGCCGAAGCGCACATTCGTCACGCCATCGAGTTGCTGCCGGGAGAATACAACTATCATTTGCTGCTGGCTTCGATTTTGGAAGCACAGGGCAATCGTGAGGAAGCTGAAAAATCTTATCGTGACTCGCTGGCGCTCGCACCGAATTATCTGGAAGTTCATTGGCGGCTGGCAAATAATTTAGTTCGGCAGGGAAAAGTAAAAGAATCACTCGACCATTTCCGTTATGCAACCGGTAAAAATTTAGGCTTACTGCCAAATGCTTATGATTTGATTTGGAATGTCTCCGGGGGCAGTATTGAGGCGATTAATAGCATTACCGATGCCGCGCCACGAGCGCAAATTTTACTGGCTCATTTTTTAGCCAAACAAGCAAAGTTTTCCGAGGCCGCGAAAACTTTTCGCCAGATTGATCGCAAAGCCAGAAAGATAGAAACGGAAACGCCTCCCTTAATCAATGAATTGATTGCCGCCAATCAATTACCATTAGCACGTGATTTATGGAGCGACACGTTGAGCGATACGCCAAATCCGTCGCAACCATTAATTTGGAACGGAAGTCTGGAGCAGGGAATTAATGTGGCGCTGCCACAATTTGACTGGATTTTTCAGGACAGTGAGTACGCACGAGTGACAATTGATCCGCAAGCTGCTCGTACCGGAACAAGCTCGTTACGGGTTTATTTTCCTGGCAAAGATACCGCACGGGTCAACGGAACAATCAAACAAATTCTGTTACTCAAACCGGGTAAACGTTATCGTCTGGAATGCTATTATAAAACCCGTGATTTGATCAGCCCCATGGGACCGCGTGTGGTAATCACAGATTTGAATTCGCAAACAGTCATTGCCGGGACTGATCCATTGCCGGAAGGCACACAACCCTGGCAACCAATTGGATTTGAATTTGTTGCGCCAGCGAATTTGCCGGCGGTCATAATTCAAATCCAGCGCATCCCAAAATACTCTTATGACGAACCGACACGCGGATATGTATGGTTTGATGACTTTATTTTGAAAGAACAATAAAACTATGCTCCTGCTGAAAATTACTTATCGCCTGCGCGCTCATCAAACTTCTCAGTTCGAGAAAATCTTTGATGAGCAAGTCATCCCTCTGGCCCGTGAATACACTCTGAAGTTTTTGGGGATTTGGCGCACGGTCGTCGGCGAGGTGGGCGAGTATATGGAGCTTTGGGAGTTTAACTCAATGTCAGATTTTGAGGAAAACTGGACGAAGTTGATTAATGATCCACGTTTACAAGAAATATTTGAGGTAACCGGCCCGCTGGTTGAAGGCGAAAATTTTACCCTGATTGAGCGAGCTTCAGCCCATGGGCAGCCAATTTCCCTAAAATAATTACATTGTTAAAATTTTATTTTGTCAGCTAAATGAATGTGTTATGATCCTGTTTCATAAGGAAAGCAGTACATTTATTCCTTATCCGCTGGCCCTCAGTCAGCGGAATTTATCGCAGGTTTTCTCTGTTAGCCAGCTATCTCTCACCTGCCCCTAATGCCCGATCCCCGTGTCTCTTTCTCATCTTTTGGATGGCTCTTTGAACTGATAGATTTTTTACTTGTTCATGTTCTCAATAGGTTTGATAGAAATTAGCAATTAGTTAACTACATATTTAAAGCTATTATCAATCATCCTTTAATGAAGCAACCGAGGCGCAGGCCATAGTCGTTAAAGTTCGGCCTGATAAATTGGATTGCTAATCAGTGATTTATGACGTTGAGGTCACCACTGATTATTTTTTAGTGCGAAATTTACTCAACTTAGTTGAAAAGACGAACGAGGAGAATCCTATGAGTGCAGCGATTCAATTGGTTAGCAAGCCGAATATCCGTCCTGAAAAAATTGTTTCGGAACTCGAAACTTTAACTTCAGGTTCATCCGACCAGCGGTTGCGGCGCGCCGCTGAATATATCCACGAATTGCAAGCTGAGCTTCGGACTTTGCACGCCGAACTGGCTCGCGCTGAACGTGCGTTATCACATCGTGACACATTGTTACGAAATGCCATTTTGCGCGAGCAGGAATTACGTGCAGAATTAGTCAAAGGTGCATTTTAGGCCTGATTAGAGTTGACAGAAGTCAGCCGTCCCCTGCTGCCAAATCTGTCACAGGCTCAACCTCACAACGATTGCACCTTACTGTTCTCAGCCCTGATTTCTCAAAGACAATCTTATGCAATAGAAATTTCAGGCCTGCTGACGGTTGTATGCCATCAACAAGCCTGCTTTAGTCTGAAGGTGGGTTGGTTCTGAGCTAACGCATGGATTTTATGTCCCATTGAGAGAGCGCAGAAACTGCCATTCCCATCATCACCCAGCGTTTGGGAGCGGCAAGAAAATGGATGCCAATACGCCATCCATCTTCAGCTTTATGGGTATATTTGACGACCCCTTCAACCTGAAACTGACCATCCAGACCAGACATCTTAACTAAATCTCCCACTCCGATTTGGCGATTAAGGCCGACACAGATTCCACGTCGGCTGACATCTTCGGTATAAACTTCGTCAGAAAAGGATTGTCCATCCCGATCTGTCCCTTCGACAGTTAATTTGACCGCCAGCCGGACACGGGTATCACGTAAGCGGACACCAGGAATATCTTCCGGCTCTTTTTCGACGTTGGCTTTTTCAATGACATCATTGATTTTGGCTAAATCGCCTTCCGAAATCTCCAGGAACCTCACTCCGACGCCAACCTCAGGCTGAACAAAGCGAACCTGGGCGGTGGACTGAACAAATGTGCGGTCAGGAAGATTAAGACGAAGATGTACTAAAGCCCCCGCCTGTAAGGGAAGTTTGGTGGTAATAAAAACTCCACCGATACTTAAATTTGTTGCCTTGACTCGATAGGTTTCACCCTGACAGAAAAGAGTTACGGGGTATCCCGTGTCAACTCTGCGGTAACGTCGTCTGTCCATATAGTTTTCTTTTGTTGCCATAATTCGGACTCCACTTTTTCTGATAGCAGCTTAGTTCTAATGGGGCGGCGTGCTGTTGAATTATTTTTAACTCCTTATTGTTGTTCTGGTGTTTTAATCTGATGATGAAGGTGTTACACCCCCAAATTCGTGGCTGAAAAAGAAGAATTTGTGAGCGTTTAAATGGTTGGAAAAACAGCTTTACAGCAAATAACAAAAATTGTTATACTAAATGTGGTTTTTTGAGTGATAGACAGAGTGCTTACACATAAAATATATCAGTCGCGTTATTCTTTAGAATTATTTAGATAACCCCTCACAGTAGTATGAAATTGGCTGATGGTTCTCACAAATGGATTAAATATTAGCCGCTCATCCTGCTTGATTTCTTGATACCGTTAGCATCAATTCCACCCCTCATTGCCGTATCACGGATTAAGAATTGGTGCCCCGTAGATTTCACACTAATTAAATTTTGTTTCATGATTTTGAATGCCCCGCAGAGTCTGAAACGACAGCTTACAGGTTTTCCGACTTGTCTTGTCTGTCTTAGAACTGAACGTTGAAAGCAGTTCCGGCTGGAGACTCTCCAGCTTTTACATTCTGATTTCAGCCTTCTGTTCGGAAGGGTGATTGTTATGTTTACAAAGACGCGAGCGTTTCTCTCCGACGAGCGCGGTCAGGATTTGGTCGAATACTCACTTCTCTGCGTCATCATTGGCTGTGTGGTTGTGGCGTATTTGACTGGTGTGGGGACAAGTCTCCAGGGCATCCTTAGTAAAGTCAGTTCATCGCTCGATACTATTGATCGAACCTTGCAGTAAATTTTTATTTGAGTCGGGACGAAGATAGTAGCAAGGCCAGCAAAGTCAATCCTGCACAAGCAAGAAACGGCATAATCATGCCCGAATAAGCCAGCATCACTCCACCAAATACCGGACCAATCGCACGTGCCAAACTGCCGGCAGCCTGCGTAATCCCTAAAACACTTCCCTGTTCGGTTGCCGCAGCGCGTTTGGAAACAAGCGTCGGAAGCAAGCTGCTGGTAAAACTGGTTCCGATTGACAGCAGCCCTAACACAATTAATAACGGTGCGAGCGCAGGCGTCCAGGGGAGTAAAAAATAAGCCACGACCAAAATGGCTTGTCCTGCCAGCAACAGAGTGATTTCCGATACAGACTTTACCAAACGTCCCATCAATCCTCCCTGAATTAACACACCAATCAGTCCGCTATACACAAATAAATACCCCACGTGACTCTGGTTATAGCCATATTGTTCTTTCGCAAAGAGCGGGAAAAGAGGCTGAAACACACCAAAAGAGAGAGTGGCGAGAAATAATATCAGCACAGGAAACTTTAACGCCGGATTGCTAAGCGTGTGCCCGACAGCACGGAAATGATCGCCCAGACTCAGCGAAGTTTGCAGTTTTTGCTTTAATGACTCTGGCAGGAAAAAGTAAATCAGGATTGAGTTAGTGAGCGCCAGTGTCGCCGCAAAGAAAAATGGCACGCTAAAGCCGTATTTGCTACTCAGATAGGCACCTAGTCCGGGGCCGAGGATAAATCCCAGCCCAAATCCAGCCCCAATCAACCCCATTCCTTTGGCACGATTTTCCGGCGTTGTCACATCGGCGATATACGCTTGTGCGGTGGACACGTTCCCGCCCGTAGCGCCATCAAAAAGCCGTGCGGCCAGGAGCATCCATAAGGAATTGGCAAAACCTAAACAGACAAAGGCTATCGCCGTACACAACACACTAAATAACAGAACTGGTCGTCTTCCAACGCGATCTGAGAGTCGGCCCAACAATGGCGTAAAGAAAAACTGTGCGAACGAATAGCTGCCAATGATTACCCCAATCAATAAATTTACGGTTTCCGGGCTGTAATTTGGAGCCAGATGATATGCATAAAATGGCAGCAACGGGACAACCATCCCAAAGCCGATCAGGTCAATCAGAATCGTGATAAAAATAAGTAAAAGGGGCGAGACTCCGCCCCTTGTCTGAGTGTTCGTTTTTTCCATTAATTCGTCGTTACTCTTTCGTAAACGTCAACCAGTCGCCGGGCGCTTCTTTCTCTCCCGCTGTGATGGCAAAGAATTCTTTTTGCAACACGGCAGTGATCGGGCCGCGTGAGCCGGAGCCGATTTTGATTTTGTCAATACTGCGAATCGGTGTAATTTCTGCCGCCGTACCAGTAAAGAAAATCTCATCCGCAATGTACAGCGCCGCGCGTGGCATCACTTGCTCACGTACTTCGTAGCCTTTGATTTTCGCCAACTGCATCACCGAATCACGCGTAATTCCCGGCAACACCGCAGAACTCAGCGGCGGCGTATACAACACATTATCTTTGATGATAAAAATATTTTCGCCGCTCCCTTCGCTCACATTGCCCTGACTGTCCAGCGCAATTCCTTCGACGTAGCCATTCATAATCGCGTCCATCTTAATCAATTGCGAGTTCATATAATTCGCCGCTGATTTTGCTGTCGCGGGCAACGTGTTTGACGACATCCGCGCCCAGCTTGAGACGCAAACATCTACGCCGCTTTCTACTGCTTCCGCGCCGAGGTATTTGCCCCAGACCCAGCTTGCGATATAAACCTCCAGCGGATTGCCGAGCGGGTTCACGCCAAACGGCCCATAGCCGCGAAACACAATCGGGCGCAAATAACATTCCTGAAATTCATTCACGCGCACCGTTTCAACGCAGGATTTGACCAAATCATCCACTGAATAATCCAACTCCATGCGAAAAACGTAAGCCGAATTACGCAGTCGTTGCATATGTTCGCGCAAACGAAAAATCGCCGGACCATTCGGCGTCGCATAACATCGGATGCCTTCAAACACGGACGAAGCGTAATGAATCACGTGCGACATCACGTGAATATTCGCGTTGTCCCAATCAATAAATTTGCCGTTATGCCAGATTTTCCTGGCAACTTCTGGGTTTGACACTTGTCTTGCTCCTTGCATTCGGGGGCGATCATTTGTAGCCACACGGGGAAAATAAATAAGTCGTCATCTTACGGGCTGGCATTTGAAGGTGTCAAGGTGCGGTTTTTGCGAAAGTCTGCAAATACTCGTAGTATGAACGGAACGCTGATAACGCGGATGCAACGGATAATCGCAGATGCAGATTCTGATCCGCGCAAATCCGCCCAATCCGCGTCCATCTGTGTTCTATTTTTTTTGGAAGGTTGCTGATGTCATCAGAACAAAATACATTTACAAATCGCCTGATCCACGAAACAAGCCCTTACTTAGTCCAACACGCGCATAACCCTGTAGATTGGTATCCCTGGTGCGACGAAGCTTTTGAAAAAGCGCGTCAGGAAGACAAGCCAGTATTGCTTTCGGTAGGTTATGCCGCTTGTCATTGGTGCCACGTCATGGCTCATGAATCCTTTGAAGACGAAGCTATTGCCAAGCTCATGAACGACAATTTCATCAACATCAAAGTTGACCGCGAAGAGCGTCCAGATATTGATTCAATTTACATGAATGCCGTGCAAATGATGACCGGACGCGGCGGTTGGCCTCTGACTGTTTTCCTTACTCCCGAAGGTGTTCCGTTTTACGGCGGCACGTATTATCCGCCGACAGATCGTCAGGGAATGCCCGGCTTCCCGCGCATCTTAATTTCTATCGCCGAAGCTTATCGCAATCAACGCGAAGAGGTCACAAAGAATTCTCAAGTCATTATTGAGCAACTCGAAAAGCTCAACGAATTCATCCCTGCGGAAGGCGATTTGACAACCGCGATTCTTGATCAGGCGGCGACCGGAATTATGCGCGTGTTCGATACGGTGAATGGTGGCTTTGGGCAGGCTCCGAAGTTTCCGCCTTCGATGGTATTGAGCTTTTTGCTGCGCCAGTCACAGCGTACAAATGACAGCGCAATTCAGGCAGCGATTGAAATGACGCTCATCAAAATGGCGCGTGGTGGAATGTACGATCAACTTGGCGGCGGCTTTCATCGCTACTCGGTAGATGAAAAATGGTTGATCCCGC
>JANMKB010000251.1:0-3838 GCA_031371805.1 Blastocatellia bacterium
TAACGAACCGCCGGCTCGCATTTCATCTTTGAGCAGACGCGGGGCCGAACCGAATTCGTCGGATTTGAGGGAATTGCTACAGACCAGTTCGGCAAAATTACTGGTCTGATGCGCTCCGGTAAGTTTGTTCGGGCGCATTTCATAAAGGATGACGTTGGCGCCGCGCTGTGCGGCCTGCCAGGCGGCTTCGGAGCCGGCTAAGCCACCGCCGATAATGTTGATAGTTTTTTGATTAATCATCTTGTTAAGGGAAAAATTATTAGTTTGGAATAGCTATCGTGAATCCTCGCGGCTTCATCCCTACTATTGAAAATGTGGTGCAGCAGTGTCCGACAACGCTGCCAGCTTGTCGGGAGCTTGATGCAACTACAGTTTTTCTCGCAGGCTGCTTCTGTGCCAGGATTTCGACAAGCTGGCAGCTTATCGAACATTTTCAGAACAGGAAAAATAATACCACATCAGGATGCTTCAGGCTGGTTCACTTACCCGGCGGTTTGACGGCTCTGATTGAGCGACTGCTGCAATTTACACAGAACCTGATTGTCAGTGGCAGCCCGAAACTCGTCAACCTGACACGTGATAAATGGTTCGCTCCTCGGTGTTTGTGGCCCTGCCGGCAGGCACGACGGCTGATCCGGCAAGTACAGTACGCCAGAATGCTTACGACTACAACGGACTCGTTGGGCCGGGAACATCACAGACCGATATGACGCTGAGCAAGGCGTTCCGGCTGCGCGAGCGCTTCAAATTTGAAGTCCGCGTCGAAACGTATAACGCGTTCAACCAGATCAACTGGAATAATCCCGTCGTAGATTTTACCAACGCGAATTTCGGCAAGGTCATCAGCAAACGGGCTGAGTACATTGGGCGCGAAATTCAGTATGGCATTAAATTGTCCTTCTGAGGCGAGGACACACGAGTTGCAGGAAAAAAATACCCCATCGCTCCGGCTCCGGGTACAGTACCGCGAGCCGGAGCGAGCCGAGTTTGGTTGTTAATTCTTAATATCGCCTTTCCCCTTTTCTGAAACCGTTGTACCTTGCTTCTCGTCTACTGCATTAATCCACTTAAAGTCGAAGCTGGCTGAGATTGTCCGCACCTGCGCATCCTAAGCTTTGGCAAACTAAAAAATCGTGCCTTTTGAAAGGAACACAACTTATGTATTCGAGAAGAGAATTTGGAAAACTTGCCCTGCTGAGCCTGCCTTTTTCTTTGGCAATCAACGCGGGAAGTTCCAAAGTAAATGGCGTTCGCATTGGCGTTCAATCGTATAGTTTCAGAACCTTATCGCTGGATGACGCGATCAAGGCGATGCAATCTATTGGCATTGGCGAATGTGAATTATTTTCTGGTCACGTCGAACCGCGCCCGAATTTTGGCGGCGGCGGAATGCCACCTGGCCCGCCGCCTGGTGGTGGCAACCGTCAACCACCAACGCCAGAACAACAAGCTGCGCGCCGTGAAGCAATGCAAAAAGCTGCGGAAGAAACGAGGAAATGGCGTCTCAGTGTTCCAATGGATCACTTCACCAAAATTCGGGATAAATTCAAAACGGCGGGAATTGCCATTCAAGCTTACAATCTGAGCTTCAATGACAATTTTTCGGATGAAGAAATTGATCGCGGATTTTTGATGGCAAAATCATTGGGGGCGAAATTCATTACTGCTTCTTCAACCTTGAAAGCTGCCAGGCGCGTCGCACCGTTCGCCGACAAGCACAAAATGATCGTCGCCATGCATGGACATTCCAACCTGACGGATCCAAATCAATTCGCCAAGCCCGAAAGCTTCGAAGCGGCGATGGCAATGTCGAAATATTTTTGCGTAAATTTAGACGTAGGACATTTCTTTGCGGCAGGCTTTGATCCGCTTGCCTACATCGAAAAACATCATGACCGGATTACGAATTTGCATCTCAAAGATCGCAAAAAAGATGATGGCCCGAATACCGTTTGGGGCGAAGGCGACACACCGATCAAACCAGTGTTGCAATTACTCAAAACGAAAAAATACAATATTCCTGCGAACATCGAATTTGAATACAAGGGTGATGATTCGGTCGCAGAAGTTAGAAAATGTTTCCAATACATCAAAGGTGCATTGGCTTAATGCTTGTCCGATAAACTGTTAGTTTGTTGGAAATTTTCAAAGGAAGAACCATGAAAAAAAATAAAATCTCAAGACGAAAATTCGTTGCGGGGACAACTGGCGTCGCGCTCAGTGCGATGATTGTCCCACGTCACGTGCTGGGCGGCGTCGGCTACAACGCACCCAGCGATACAGTTAATTTCGCGCTGATTGGTTGCGGCGGACAGGGTAAAACCGATTCCGGCGAACTCGTTGCCGGTGGTCAAAATATGGTCGCCTTGTGCGACGTAGATTTCGGATATGTTGACCGCGAAGTTGAAGGCTTAAGCCGACAACGTGGCGGCGGTGGCGGCAGACCCGGCGGCGCGAATGCTCCACAAATGACCGATCAACAAAAAGCGGACGCGCAAAAAGCGATGACAGAACGCCAGGCGCAAACTGCAAAATTGCAGGAGGCGTATAAGGGTGCGAAACGTCATGCCGACTTCCGCAAAATGTTTGAAGCGCAGAAAGGTATTGATGCCATCGTCATCGCGACGCCTGATCATACGCATGCGACAATTGCGAAAACCGCGATGGAATTAGGCAAGCATGTTTATTGCGAAAAACCGTTGACCTACACCGTGCACGAAGCGCGTGTTTTGCGCGAGACGGCGGCGCGGACCAAAGCCATCACGCAGATGGGCAACATGGGACATTCCAGCGAAGGCGCAGCGCTGGTCAATGAATGGATTCAGGCTGGCGTTATTGGCCCGGTCAAGGAAGTTCACGTCTGGACGAATCGCCCGATCTGGCCCCAGGGAATTCCGCGTCCAGGTAAACCCGCCGCAGCCGCAGCAGGAACCGCAACCGGCCCCCAGGGCGCAGGTTCGTTTGGCGGCTTTGGCAATGAATGGGGATCAAAACAATTGAATCGTGCTGTTTCGTCTTCGTTGGTAGCGAATGAATTTTCGATGCCGGCTGGTTTAAATTGGGATTTATTTTTAGGCCCCGCGCCGGAAGTTGCTTACCATCCGATTTATCATCCATTCAACTGGCGCGGCTGGTCGGATTGGGGGACGGGCGCGATTGGCGATATGGCAGCGCACTTGATTGATCATCCATATTGGGCACTTGGTCTGAAATATCCCACCTCGGTTGAAGCCACTTCGACTCCGTGGGGAGTTGATGACAGTAACAAACCTGTCAGCTATCCGCTGGCGTCGCAAGTCGTCTACCGCTTCCCGGCACGTGGGGCGCAACCGCCTGTCACGCTGACCTGGAACGATGGCGGATTAATGCCGCAGCGCCCGGATTTATTGCCTGAAGATGTGCCGTTAGATCGTGGCGGCGGAGTCATCTTTATCGGCGAAAAAGGAATTCTGACGCATGCCACCTACGCCTCAGGGCCGAAACTTTATCCACAAGCCTTGCACGAAATCGCGGACAAAGTGCCGAAGACTTACTTCCGGGTTGAATCCAATGGCACAGGCGCTTTTGCTTCTGCCAAACATCGCATGAACTGGATCAACGCGATCAAGGGCAAAGAAAAGGCTACCTGTCCGTTTGAGTATGCGGGACGCTTAACGGAAACAATGTTGCTGGGAGTCGTAGCAATGCGCTCTGGACAAGGCAAGCGAATTTACTACGATGGAGAAGCCGGCAAGATTACAAATTTCCCAGACGCAAATCAGTACTTGCAACGTGAATATCGTCAGGGCTGGAAGCTGTAAGATTATTAAAATAAAGTACAGAGTTCACGCTTCAGCGT
>JANMKB010000289.1:0-11194 GCA_031371805.1 Blastocatellia bacterium
ACCGGGCTATTATTGAGTAATGATGGAGTGTGTGAGCCAACTGCGCGTTCGCTACGAACTTCAGCGATGAAAGCCAAATAGCGGCTCAACGGGAAGTCTACGCCAATTCCACCAATTAACTTGTTGGGAAGATCAAGCGCTCGGGTGCTGCTGCCAAATCCGTTGATAACTCCAGCCTGACCTGAAAGCGAGCCTAACCGCATATCTTCAGCGCGTGGATCACCAATCTGGATATAGCCGATATTGGCGCTCAGATTGATGTGCTTATGCAAACGACCATCAAAAGCTACCGTTACACCATAATCATAAGCGCCCGTGCTACGCCCACGCTCAAGTCCAACATTAAGGGTGCGAGTGGTAGGAATTTTAAAGATGGGAATAAGCGCAACGCCAAAGGCACTGTTTGGAGCAGTCAGGCGAATCTTAGCGCCTAAGGTAATGTCTCCGACTCCGCTTCCGCTGAAGCGAGACAGAAAAGGAGCATCAACCTGGTAGCTGGGAAGATTATTGGCAGGAATTGCCGGCAGGATGCCGCCAACTGGTGCGCCCAAACCTGGGTAAATAGCCGTATTGTTGCCAGAAGGACGAGCCGTGAAAGGTCCAAAGCTGCCACAGGGTCCGGCAAATCCGCCGTTGCCACAAGGATCGCCGATAACCGTTCCAACTACATTCGTCCCGGGACGAATGGTGACCCGTCCTGGAGCCAGTGTCGCGGTTCTGACATCAGGCAGGTAAAACCCGCTCAAAAATTCAGGGCGTCGGGAAACGGCTATTCGCTGCGTATCAAAGTTGGCGAAGAATTCAAAGTGGTCATTAAATCCCACCTGGAAGTTAACAGGGTAATCCTGAAAACGTACATCACCCGGATCGCGGTGTTTGTGATTAGCAAAAAAACCAAAGTTGAACTCGCCTCTTCTCAGCGTCTGTGCATCGTAGACAGTGAAAAGTCCGGTTCCGCCTGAAACAGTCGGAGCCACGTTGCGAGGATCATCTTCCGAACGAGGAGTCTGTGCCAATGTGCAGACCGTACTCAACACCAGCATCAAAAGCAGACCCATTATTCGTCTCGCGGAAATCATATCTATCCTCCTGGAAGTAATTGATTGAATACTTAATGCTTCGTTTGAACTGTAACTGCCTGGTTCCTGTTCATCGAAGCTGTAACAATTTTGTGTTTAAACCTAAAAACAAATTATTGCTTGATTTCTTATTTTCTTCAGATTGTTACGGGGAGTATAAAAACCAATCTGTGTGAACTCCTAATAATCATTTGGTTTCGTACAGAGTTTATCTTTATTTTAACTGCGAAGCATTAATTACCAACTGCAATTTATGCGACTTGGACTTGTGACAGCTCGTGATTAATTCGTTTCTTTCTTTTTTACTCTGTCATTTATTTTCAAAGATGCTGCAAATCCACGATAAAACTTTCCGCGAGAATCTATACGATAGCCTCTGTTGTGTCAACACTTTAATTTGCTGCGTGTTAACCACATATACCTCAAGTCAGATCACACAAATTCGGTCAAACCGGAACAGGTTTCGTAAAAATCGCTGGCATTAAGGCTTAGCTTCCATCCAATTATTCCCGGAACCCATTTCAACTACGAGCGGAACCGTCAGTTCGGATGCAATTTCCATTATGTTTTTGACAATTTCAGTAGTCTGCAGAACTTCATTCACTGGCACTTCAAAAACCAGTTCATCATGCACTTGTAAAATCATTTTGGCGTGCAAGCCCGCCTGATTTAGCGCTTTATCTACCTGCAACATGGCAATTTTCACCAGATCAGAGGCGCTTCCCTGCATCGGCATATTAATCGCTTCCCGTTCAGCACGGGAACGTAAATTGTGATTTTTATTGCTGATGTCAGGTAATTTGCGCCAGCGCCCCAGCAATGAACGAACGATGCCGTTCTCCTGACGAACTTTTTCGGGCATCTCGTCCATGTACTTTTTTATGCCCACATAAGTTTTGTAATAGTCCTCAATCACCTGCTTAGCCTCGTACCGCGAAATCCCGACGCGGGGCGCCAGGCCAAAAGCTCCGACCGCATAGGCAATGGCGAAATTTACAATTTTGGCCACGCGCCGTTTCTCTTTCAGTTCTTCAGTTGTCTGCGCCCCAAAAACGCGCCGGGCCGTGCGAGAGTGAATGTCTTCACCGTTCTGAAACGCATCCAGCATTTCCGCATCCTGGGTGATATGCGCCAGCAGCCGCAGCTCAATTTGCGAATAATCGGCGGAGAGCAAAACATGCCCTGGGGCGGGAATAAAGGCGCACCGAATTCGTCGCCCAAGCTCAGTCCGAATCGGAATATTTTGCAAATTCGGATTTTCACTGCTCAGCCGCCCGGTCACGGTTACGGTTTGATTTAAGGTCGTATGAATTCGCCCATCACGCGGGCTGATCAGCAAAGGCAGTGAATCGGCGTAGGTGCTTTTTAGCTTGCTGATTTCGCGGTACTCCATAATCAGTTTTGCCAGGTCATATTTTTCGGCTAACTCTTCGAGCACTTCGCGGTTGGTTTGAATTTTCCCGGTTTTCGTGCGACGCGGAACTTCAAAGTTCAGCTTCTCAAAAATTTCGCCAAGCTGGTTGGGCGAATTGATATTGAATTGCTCGCCGGCAAGTTCGTAAATTTGCAGCGTTAATCTATCCAGGTCGCGCTGCATTTCAGCGGAAGCTTCGCTCAGTGCTTTGGGATCAACCAGGAATCCGGCATCTTCAATTTTAACGAGCAAAGGAACTAAGGGTAACTCAATTTCTGCGTAAATCTTTTGTAATCCGGCTTCTGCAATTCTGGCAGATAAAATATTTGCCAACTGTCCGGTAATGTCCGCTTGCAGGAGCGCTAATTCAGATGACTCGCTCTGCAATTCGATTTCCTGCCCTAAAAATTTGCGCGCTAACGAGGGCAGGTCATAGTGCGCAACTTCAGGATCAAGCAAATAAGCCTGCAACAGGGTGTCGTCGGTCACGGCTACGAGCGTAATCCCTTCGTTGGTCGTTACGCGCAAGGCCTCTTTATAGCTGTGGACAGATTTTTCAAGCAGACCGTTATCGAATAATTCTTTCAATATTTCCACAGCGGCAGCGCGATCATCCATCAGGTCAAGATCAACATAGTCACTCTGGTTCGCTGCCGTCGAAAAAGCCACGCCTGACAAGCGCGGCGCAGCGCTCAGCTTCTCCTCTTCGCGTTCAGCAATTGTGAAGAGGTCAACGGCAGTATCTGCCGGGACAAATGTTCCAGCGAGTGGCTTATTGGCTGTCAAAGCGAAAGCAAAGCGATCTTTCGCCAGTAGTGTCTTCGCCAGTTTATGCAAGTCAGCAACAAATTTGATCTGACGATAATTTTTATTTGCAGCAACAACTGGCTCCGCAGTTTTTGTGGGCGTAGCGGCGTCGGCAAACTCCCGCGCCACCTGATTGAATTCGAGTTCAGTAAACAGCGCATACGCCGCCTCACGATCCGGCTCTTCGATAATTAAATCTTCCAGCACCAACTCTACCGGAGCCGCATTTTCAATCGTTGCCAGTTCGCACGAAAGCCTGATCAAATCCGCATTGTCACGTAACGATTCACGATACGTTTTTTTCTTTACTTCTTCCCATCCGGCAATGGCGGCCTCGATTGTACCGAACTGTTCGAGCAATCCGATGGCACCTTTTTCGCCGATGCCTGGAGCGCCGGGAATGTTGTCAGAGGAATCCCCCATCAATCCCAGCCAGTCCACAATTTGATCGGGACGAACGCCTAACCGCTCTTTCACGCCAGCTTCGTCAAGCCAGGCTTCGCCGGATTTATCGGTTTTGAGGACGATGATTTCAGAATCGCGCACAAGCTGGCACAAATCTTTATCGCTGGAAACGATCACGGCCTGCAAACCCTGGTCGGCAGCTTTGTTGGCTAAGGTTCCGATCAAATCATCCGCTTCAAAACCGGGGACTTTCAGAATTGGCACACGATAGGCGGCGCAGACGCGGTTTATTAACGGAAGCTGCAAAACTAAATCTTCCGGCATCTCTGTCCGATTCGCTTTGTATAGCTCGTATTTTTCGTGGCGAAAAGTTTTTTCTTTGGAATCAAGGACGACGCCGATGTAATCGGGTTTGTGTTTGGTGAGCAGGCTGCGCAACATCATGACAAAGCCAAACACCGCATTCGTCGGCACGCCTTTAGAAGTCGAAAGGCCGCGAACGGCATAATAAGAACGAAAAATGTTTGCCATTCCATCAATCAAAAAGATTCGTTTTTTGTCTGCCATGCTTGCGATTATGTTTGATGTGAAGCATTTTTCCAAGTTATAACTTTTAAGAAAAAGAATTTAGCCGCAAATTTACAGGAATGGCTCAGTCTTGCAATTCTGACAGATCGCATAACTTGAGTTACAATTTTCATTATGGCGAAAAAAGGGAATATTTTAGTAATTGATGACGAAGAGATCATGCGCGATGTGCTGGAAAGCCTGCTCTCGCCGGAAGGCTATCGCGTAGACCTCGCCAAACAGGGCGAAGAGGGAATCAGCAAATTCAGCGAAAAATCTTATGAGGTAGTGTTACTGGACGTTTCGATGCCAGGCATCGGCGGTTTGCGCACACTCGAAGAAATTCTCAAAATAGATAATGAAGCTGTCGTCATTATGATTACCGCTTACGCTACCTTTGAGACTGCTGTCGCGGCGTGGCAACTCGGCGCGTTTAGCTCCATTCGCAAACCATTTGAGAATGATTACATCCTGAAAACCGTCGCCAATGGAATTGCTCGCAGGCACAAGGAAGAAGAACGCCGCGTGTTGCGTCGGACGTTGCGAGCGTCGGCTGATCGTAGTCAGATCGTAGGCAATTCATCCGCGATGCGCGAAGTTTACGACCTGATTGAACAGGTTGCGCCCGCCCGCTCAACCGTGCTGGTAACAGGCGAATCCGGCACCGGAAAAGAGGTCGTAGCCCGCAGTATTCATTTCTCTTCACCCCGCGCCGAACACGGTCAATTTGTCGCCGTCAATTGCAGCAACATCCCTTCAGAGCTGCTTGAATCCGAACTCTTCGGGCATACACGCGGCGCGTTCACCGGAGCAGTCGCGGCCAAAAAAGGATTGTTTGAAGTCGCGGACGGCGGCTCAATTTTCCTCGATGAAATCAGCACGATCCCGCCGGAAACGCAGGCTCGATTATTGCGCGTTATTCAGGAACGCGAATTCACACCGCTCGGTGACACTGCGCCTCACAAAGTTGATGCGCGGGTGATTGCAGCTACCAATATTGATTTGCGACGCGCCGTGCAAGCCGGTGATTTCCGCGAAGATTTATTTTATCGCCTCAATGTCATCAACATTCATTTGCCGCCACTGCGTAATCGCGTGGAAGATATTTTGCCGCTCGCGCAACATTTCATTCGCAAATACAATCAGGAAAACGGGCGCAGAATATCAGAAAATCTCCTGCCTGAAATTTTACAACTGCTCGAAAATTATGCCTGGCCTGGCAATGTGCGTGAACTGGAAACTGCGCTTGAACGTGCTGTGATCATTGCGCGGACCGATGAAATAACGATTGATTGCCTGCGCCCTGAAATTCTCAACCGCGATCTCATGACAAATCAATTCGGGCTGGCCTCGCCCTCAACGCTGGCGCTTGATCTGACGCATGGGATTTCTTTCTATGACGAAGTTTCACGGTACGAAATTGAATTGATCCGTCAGGCGCTGGAGTTAACCGGCGGACATCAGAGTCGCGCCGCAAAATTGCTGGGACTCAACAACACAACACTCAACAGCAAAATCAAATCGTACAACATCAAATTCTAGCTGTATTTGCCAGGTATATTTCCTAAGTGTATTTGATTGACGGCAACAATGTGATGGGACAACGCGTCGGCTGGCACAAAGAAAAGTCAGCCGCACGGCAACAACTGCTGCGTGAACTTGCGCAATTTGCACACCTGAAAAAAACTCGCCTGACGGTAGTTTTTGATGGCGCTCCTGAAATCAATATCGCAGACGGTTCAAGTTTTCGCGGCGTCAAAGTTTTTTACGCGCGGCAAAATTCCGATGCCGATTCACGCATCATCGAATTTGTCGAACACGAAAAAAATCGCCAGTCCCTCACAGTAGTGACTTCGGATTTGCAACTCTCAAATCGCGTGCGTGCGTGTGGCGTGCGGGTAGTAAAAGCGGGACAATTTCGGAATCTGATGGCGGCGGCAATAGCAGCGCAACCTGAAATTGAAGTGTCAGTTGCCGAAGGTCAGACGAGTGAGTGGATGCGATATTTTGGTGTAGATGAAATGGATGAGGAGTAACGGAAACGAGGAAAGAGGAGCGCTGAACGATAAATTTTTCAAACTGCCTTATTCATCGTTCAGCGCTCCTGCTTCTGCACTCAAATTTACTGCTCTTTGCGGATAATCTTTTGTTCCGTTTTCATTTCAACGTGCATGTTTTTTCCTTCCCCATCATTGAACTGGAACGTTCTGAACGGCCCGTCTTCTTTGACCGTATAATCAGCCGGAACTTCAAATAAATCTTTCGCCGGTTCGCTGCGATTAATATTCGTCAGGCGATAGACATTTTCGCCGTAGCGCGGATCATTGAATTTGCGCAATACCGCCGTATCCAAATCTTTTGAATTCCACGATTCGGATACGATATTAATCGGCAATTCGTTATTCACTGCACCTGCCGGAATCGTAGTAGTCTCGCGCGTACCTGTACATTCCACGCCTTCGATAATTTGCGTCCCCAAATCTTCTTTCTTTGTTTCGTATTTAGTATTACTGAAGAATTTGAAGTTGTCGCCATTCATTTCAAGGCGCATTTCACCAGGAACACCGCCCCTTCTCTTGATCGTCACTTCATGCTCTACATTAGGAGTACCGTCTATTTTTCTGATCAGGACATCGCGTTCCACGGTCTCTTTTTTCGGGCCATCGGCGAGCGTAAAATTAAAGGTCAAAATCCCTTGCACTTTGACTGGCTTGCCGGCTAATTCAGTTGGTTTAAATGTCCACTGGCGAGCAGTAGCAACCGCAGATTCTCTCAGCAATGGATGTCCGCTGACGGCTTCCGCCGAAATAATGTTGCCATCTTCAGAAACTGTCACCGCCACCTGTACTGCGCCCTGTGCCCCCGCTTCCTTTGCCAAAGCCGGATAGGGAGGTTGCACCTTGCGCATGGCAATGCCTTGCAGGACACCGCCGGAAACTCTTTGCGTAGACGGTTTCGGTGGGGTCATTTCAATCTTTGCGCCTTCGCCAGTCGGCGCTTTTACGCTGCGCTCGAAAATTTTGATGGAAGGCATTTTAATTGCCATCTTCTCATCGGGATGCAACATAAAATTGTTGCCGGAAACAGGGTCGTTGAGCGAAATAATCTTCGGGGCTTTTGCCATCGCTCCGGCCAGCGGCCCAAAGCCAATCGAAATTTCCTGCCGTGTGCGACCTTCGCTGTCACGCGCAACAAACGAGGTGCTGCGTTGTACGATGCGGTTGCCATCGCCCAGCGTTTGCGTGTTTTCCTGCAAAATATCAGCAGAATACGGCTTGCCTTTTACCAGTTTATTGTCAAAACTCATCTGAAATGAAAAATTATTTCCAGGGCCTTGCGCAGGAAGATAAAATTCTCCTGGCCGTACAGTGCCATCTGTTTTCACTCCCTGGTCGTTTTGAATGATGACCACCTGATGCTCGGTTTTGCCTTTGTCCGGCACAGGGTTTTGTGCGAAGGCCGCGAAGCTGTTGGCAACTAATACAGCAGTACTGCAAAGACTGACGATTTTGCGATTCATAGTTTTTTCTCCTGCAAAAACCCGGGTACGCAGGCATCCTGCCTGCGTGTGCTGAGTACATTTGTAGCTCGTTGCTACTTGCGACACGCAGGCGGGACGCCTGCGTACCCAGGGGTGATTTTTATTTATTCACAACTCTGATAGCACGCGGGACGCCATCGGAGCCAACTAATAAATCCGTGTTGATAAAATCCCGATTGCGAATTTGCACCGGAATCGGAATACCAAGCGGTGCCAGGTTTTCGCGTGGAAATTTGACCCGCATAATTTGGCTGCGTTCGGGCGGCGGCATCGTTGCTGCGTAATCAAAGACCATAAAATCTTTGGCGGAAATTTGCTCCGGCTCTGCCACTTCAAACTGTCCCACCTCAACCGTCACGTGGTCGGGGTTATGTTGTAGTTTGGGTACAAAATTTCGCTTGATAGCTTTTGGCTTCGCACTGAAATTATTACTATTCCTTACAGCTATAACTGATGGTTGCTGCTCACGCGGTGCTGGCACAGGCGCGGGCGTTTCTTCTTTTACAGTTGGCGTTGGTGATTGCTGCGCAATTTTATCATTCGCCTTATCTGGTGGTTGTGGTTGCAACGCACGCGCTACACCAAACGCAATTAATAACACCGCAGCCGCCGCCATCGCCCATTTCGCCCAATAAAAACGCGGTCTGGCGGGAAACACCAAAACTTTTGCTGGCACTGGAACCGGGGTGACAACGGCTCGATTTCTAAACGCAGCGAGCAGTGTCGCTTCGATTTTTGGTGCAGCGGCAAGGGCTGCATCTGTTTTTATTAGCTGACGAAAGCCCTGATTCAAAGCTTTTTCATTCGCCAGCCGAGCGGCGCATCGGGCACAATTTTCAGCATGAGCCAGGCCAGTTTGCCGCTGAGAAATATCTATCAATCGCGCCTCACCGTGCGCGAGATCAATGACAATTTTTTCAAATTCAAGACATCTCATATCTACCTGCTTCACACTTTAACGTTAGATCAAACCCCATCACCCCCAACCCCGTCGCTACCGCTTCAGGTACAGTGAGCCGGGTTAGTTCCTGGCAAGCGCCTGATCAGCAACGGGACGCAATTTATCAACCAGCAATCCACGCGCCCGATGCAACCGTGAACGCACCGTGCCAATCGCGCAGCCTAAAACATTCGCGGCATCAGCATAACTCAATTCCTGTAGTTCACAGAGGACAACGACTTCACGATAATGCACGGGCAAAACTAAAATTGCATCCCGCACCGATTTGACCATTTCCTGCCGCGACAAATCCAGCAACGGATCAGCGTTCATCGTCAAATGGTCGCTGGTAAATTCCCAATCATCATCGTCAAGCGAAATCATCGTGCGATCTTTCTGCATTCTTTTCAGCGCCTGAAATCGTGCGATCCCGTACAAATATGCCACCAGAGAACCCTTGCCGGAATCGTAGCGGGAAGCGTCATTCATCAAAACCATAAAGACTTCCTGCGTCACATCTTCAGCGACAGTTTCCGACCCGCTCAGGCGCAAAGCGAAGCGATAAATTCCGTCCTGCCAGCGCCGATAGAGCGCAATAAAAGCCGACTCATCTCCGGCCTTCATTTGCCGAAACAATTCATCATCGGAATGTTCATTCGTTTTCTGCGCTGTCATTCGGTGCTTCCTGAAATTCTGCTTCAGCCATTCGCCGTTTATGATTCCTTCCGCGGGCTGAAAAAGTTCCCGGAATTTATTTTCAGTAATATTTGGCAGCTTCCGGCGCACGTAATTTTCAGCCTTCCGCTTCAGGTTTGTAAATTTGACTAATCGTTTATTCTGTCCTAGACTTTTTCCTGTTCTCAATTTTTACGTGGCGATTTATGTAACTTGCTCCACGAAAAAAACTGCTAAAGAGCGTGAATCGTTCTCAAAAGTCATCCTTTTCAGAGAACCTCAACGTTAACTTTAGCGTTGAGGTTTTGCTTTTAGCTGAATCGGA
Source organism: Blastocatellia bacterium (assembly GCA_031371805.1). Taxonomy (GTDB): domain Bacteria; phylum Acidobacteriota; class Blastocatellia; order RBC074; family RBC074; genus JAFDVL01. Next base: position 9,754 of record JANMKB010000289.1, read on the forward strand.
TGTGTGTCGTCCCACCGCTATTCGCCAAAGCTTAACCGCTCATTTGAAAGGAAACCCAAAGATGTCTGACAACAATTTTAGTTTTGAAACCCTGGCTATTCATGGCGGTCAAACGCCTGATCCGACTACGCATGCGCGCGCAGTGCCAATTTATCAAACAACTTCGTACAACTTCGATGATGCCGACCATGCCGCTCGCTTATTTGCGCTCCAGGAATTCGGCAACATCTATACTCGCATCATGAATCCGACTACTGATGTGCTGGAAAAACGCCTGGCCGTGCTGGAAGGTGGAGCCGCAGCCCTCGCGCTGGCTTCAGGTCAGGCGGCGGTCACACTGGCAATCCAAAACATCGCCGGCGCTGGGGACGAAATCGTTTCGACGACTTCCCTGTATGGCGGAACCTACAATTTATTCCATTACACACTGCCGAAATTGGGCATCACCGTCCGTTTCGTAGACGCCGAAGATGAAGCCGGATTACGGGCGGCAATCAACGATAAAACAAGAGCAGTTTATACCGAAACGGTTGGCAATCCGAAGCTCGACATCGTTGACATCGAAAAGCTCGCCGCTATCGCGCATGAAAATGGCTTGCCTTTGCTGATTGACAACACAACTCCGTCGCCTGCTTTGATTCGCCCCATTGAACACGGCGCAGATATCGTTATTCAATCGCTGACAAAATTTATCGGCGGCCACGGCACTTCAATCGGCGGTGCGATTATTGACGCGGGTAAATTTGACTGGCAGGCGTCAGGTCGTTTCTCTGGCTTCACAACTCCTGATCCGTCTTATCACGGCATCGTTTATGCCGAAGCCTTTGGCAATCTGGCGTTCATCCTGAAAGCGCGCGTCGTCGGTTTGCGCGATACGGGCGCCTGCTTATCACCGTTCAATTCGTTCCTGATTTTGCAGGGAGCCGAAACGCTTCATTTGAGAATGGAGCGGCATTCTGAAAATGCGCTGGCAGTGGCGCAATTCCTGCAAAACCATGAGCAGGTCGAATGGGTAAATTATCCGGGTCTGGAATCCAGTAAATATCATGCGCTGGCGAAAAAATATTCTCCGAATGGAGCAGGTGCGCTGGTGACGTTCGGGATTCGCGGCGGGATCGCAGCGGGCAAACAACTCATCAATTCAGTCAAACTTTTCAGTCTGCTGGCAAATATTGGCGATGCGAAGTCTTTGATTATTCATCCGGCCTCGACCACACATTCGCAATTGTCTGAAGCCGAGCAAACAACCACCGGAGTTACGCCGGAGCTTGTCCGTTTATCGGTCGGCATCGAAAATATCAAAGACATTATTGCTGATCTGGATCAGGCGTTGAAGGCCACTGCGCAGGCCACTGGCACAGGCGCGTAGTAAAATCAAAAGGCAAAAGGCAAAAGGCAAAAATCAAAAGGCCAGAACTTTTTTGTTATTGCGAGCGAAGTG
>JANMKB010000306.1:0-5182 GCA_031371805.1 Blastocatellia bacterium
AGATGCCTGTGCGCCGCAGCGTGTAACGGTGAGGGCAGCCGCGCAGTTGGCAAAGCGAATGGCCTGTTCCATGTTGCGTCCTTCGGCCAGGGCGACCGCCAGTGCGCCATTGAAACAATCGCCCGCAGCCGTCACATCTACAGGCTCGACGCGCCGCGCGGGAAAGTGACGGCTGCGGTTGCCGTCAACCAGCCAGACGCCTGTCGCGCCGAGCTTCAACACCACACAGCGCGGCCCCAGTGCCAGCAAGGCGCGCGCCACCCTCGGGGTTTCATCCAGTTCAATTGTGATGCCGTCCAAACCCAGCAGCAAACAGGCTTCGCTCTCGTTGGGCGTCAGAATGTCAATGCCTTGCAGCAACGTGGCACTAAGAGGTTGAGAAGGTGCAGGGTCAAGAATGACTACTGCGCCTTGCGCTTTGGCCTGCCGCGCAGCCGCCTCGACCGTCGCCAGCGGGACTTCAAGTTGCAACAGCAGAAATGCAGGGTGCGCGGTGGCAATGGCCTGACGGACTTCACCTGGTTCCAGACATTGGTTGGCCCCCGCCGCGACAATGATTTGGTTCTGCCCACTGCGCTCAACCGTAATCAGCGCGCTGCCGGTCGCTTCGGCAGACGTGGCGCGCACACCGTTTGTATGAATGCCAGCGGCGCGCAAACTGGCGAGTAATTCTTCGCCGTGCACATCGCGCCCGATGCAGCCGACCATGCGACCCACACCGTCAAGCCGCCCGACGGCACAGGCTTGATTCGCGCCCTTGCCGCCTGGCAGATTTGTAAAGCCCCAGCCTGTGATCGTCTCGCCGCCCCTCGGCAGGCTGCCAACTTTCACAATAAAGTCCATATTCAGACTTCCGACAATCAGTATCTCAGCTTGCATTCCCGGTTCTCCCTTACTTGCTAATATGCTGGCTCAAGGCCGCGTTCATAATCTGGTCTTGACTCCATTCGCCGCGCTGAAAGGTTGTGACCAGTTTACCGACCGACATTACGGCAATGCGATCACACAATGCCATTAGCTCTTCCAATTCGGACGAAACAACAATGATCGCTTTGCCCGCCGCAGCCAAATCTGCGAGCAGCGCATAAATCTCGAATTTCGCGCCGACATCAATGCCGCGCGTCGGTTCGTCGCAGAGTAAAATATCTGAATCGCGATAAAGCCATTTGGCGATCACCACCTTTTGCTGATTGCCGCCACTCAACTGCGCGACCGTTTGTTCGGGCGAGGCGCAACGCACTTGCAGCGATTTAATGAAGCGCGTGCTAATGGCGTTTTCTGCCGCGCGATTCAGCAGTCCGCTGCGACCCCCAACCTCTCGCATCCGCGCCAGCGTGATGTTCGCGCGAATCGGTTGCGTCAGCAGTAATCCTTGTTGTTTGCGGTCTTCGGTAATAAAAGCCAAACCGTGACGAACCGCATCGCCTGGACTCTGGATGATGGTGGGTACATCCGCGTCGCCCAGGTAAAGTGCGCCTGCTTCTTTTCGATCTGCGCCAAAAATCGCGCGCAGCACTTCTGTCCGCCCTGATCCCATCAACCCGGCGAAACCCAGAATCTCGCCGCGCCGCACCTCAAAACTGACATCCCTGACCCGTGCGCCTGCTTGCAAATTAACGACTCGTAAGGCAACCGTACCAACCGCGTCGCGCCGCGAGAATGCTGTACCGAGTTCGCGCCCAACCATCTCGCGCACGATTTGCGGCAGACTAACCTCCCTTGTCTCGTGCGTAGCGACCAGTTGTCCATCGCGCAGCACACTGATGCGATTCGCGACGCGTTGCAATTCTTCCAGCCGATGCGAAATATAAATAATGCCCGTGCCTTGTGCTTTCAGTCGGGCAATTTGCTGGAACAGCAAATCGGTTTCAGTTTCAGTCAGCGCCGCCGTCGGCTCATCCAGAATCAACACGTCCGCCTGTCGCACCAAACTCGCGGCAATTTCGACCAACTGTTGTTGTCCAACGCCGAGCGCGCCCGCCTGCTGTGCCGGGTCAAGGCCACCGAGTCCGACCAAGCCCATCGCTGCGTGCGCAGCTTGATAAAGTTTGTGGTAATTGATAACGCCGAAGCGCTACGGCAGGCGGTCAAAAAAGATATTTTCGGCAATGCTCAAGGTTGGAATCAGGTTGAGTTCCTGCATTACCAGCCGAACGCCCGCGCGCTCAGCGGCATTTTTGCCGGGTGGCGTATATGGCTGCTCGTGCAATTGCATTTGACCGTGATCGGGCTGCACCAATCCTGCCATAATCTTGACCAGCGTGCTTTTGCCTGCGCCGTTCTCGCCCACCAGCGCATGCACTTCGCCTGCGCGCAAGTCGAACGAAACGCCTGTCAAGACGGGCACGGCATAGGCTTTATGCAAATTGGAAACTGTCAGCAGCATGAATTACTTCAGCGTCTGGGCCGTAATCAGATCAACCGGCGTCTGTTTATCGGCGGGCGCAGCCTTTTTCTGCAAAATCTCCAGCGCATACTCAATACCGAAGACGGCCAGCTGATCGCCGTGTTGGTCGGCAGTCGCCAGCACCCTGCCGTCCCTGACCAATTGCCGCACCGCCGAGATATTGTCAAAGCCGACGACCTTCACTTGCTCTGCCTTGCCCGCCGCCCTGAGAGCAGCCACTGCCCCTAGCGCCATCGAATCGTTGGCGCACAACACGGCCTTTAAAGCGGGCTGTTCAGAAAGCACAGCCGAGACCACCTGGTTGGCCTTCTGCGTTTCCCAATTGCCTGCTTGCGAGGCGATGATATTGATCCCCGCAGCCTTCATTGCTACTTCAAAACCAGCTTTGCGCTCAATGGCATTGAAGGCGGTAGGGACGCCTTCAATGATGGCGACCTGATCGCCGGGTTTCAGGCTTTTGGCCAGATATTCGCCAACCGCGCGTGCGCCCTGGCGATTATCCGGGCCGACGAAAGGAATCCGCAGATTGCGTTCGGCGAGTACAGCGGCGTCGAGTTTGTTATCAATGTTAACGACGACAACGCCGGCCTCCTGCGCCCGCTTGCAAACGGCGATCAAGGCTTTGGAATCCGCCGGAGCAATCACAATCGCATCCACTTTTTGCGCGATCATCTGCTCGACCAGATCCACCTGGCGGCTGACATCGAGTTCGTCTTTGATCCCGCCCGTGATCAAATCGTAATCGGCGGCATGCGCCTGGTTGTGTGCCGTCGCCCCCTCTTCCATCGTTTTGAAGAATTCATTGGCGAGTGATTTCATCACTAGAGCGACACGGGGTTTACCGATCACCGAGCTTTGGCCCGCGCCTGACTTTTTGCCGCAACCCGCCAGTAACAGGGCGAATGTCAGACTGAACACAGAGAGAATACGAAGATAAAATTTCATAACTTAAGTTGGTTTCGTTCAGATTAGTTGGTTATTGTATGGACGACGATGGGGCGTGTCGTCCGCACAATGAACTGGTTCAAAATTCGTACCGCAAGGCGAATTGCACATTGCGCGGGCCGCCCTGCGTACCTGTAATGCGTCCAAAAGAGATTGAGGTCAGCGTCCCATTCGGATTGGTAAGATTCGCATGGTTGGCCGCATTGAACAACTCGGCGCGGAAACCCAGCTTTTGCCGTTCACTGATGATGAACCGGTTGTAGCGCAGCTTGGCATTGCTCGCGTCGAAAAAACCTTTCGCATCAAGCGCGTCGTTCCGCAGATAATTGTAGAGCGTCCCGTGCAGTTCGTTCGTGCCGGATTTAGTCACTGCGCTAATGACCGCCGTGCCGCGCCCGTATTCCGCCGTCATGCCCGAAGCGACGACGCGAAACTCCTGCACCGCGTCGGGCGGAGGCAAGCGTAAGCCGCCGCCGCGAAACGGCGCGAAATGAGACGCGCCATCGAGTTGGTAGTTGGTCGAAGAACTGCGGTTGCCATTGATGTTGACCTGCTGCTGCGAAAAACCGCCGATGCTATTTTCAAGCGCGACGCGGACAACACCAGGCGTCAGCGCCACAAAGCCCAGCACGTTGCGCCCGTTTTGTGGGAGATCAGTGATACGCTTGTCATCAATTAGCACGCCGGTTGTTGCTGTGCGTGTTTCAATCAGCGGTGCGCTGCCGGTTACTGTCACAGTGTCCGTGACTGCTCCCACCTGGAGAGTCAAATCTACGCGCACATTTTGCAGCGAAGAGACAGCGACGCTTTCGCGCAGGAATTTGCTGTACCCATCGTGCTCTGCCGCGATGCGGTAACGCCCAGGGGGGAGCGCACGCACTAAGTAATCGCCTTCCGCGCCGGTTGTCGTTTTGTATTGCTGTCCGGTCGCGTCGTTGGTTACTACTACCCTGACGCCTGGCATGGCAGCACCGGCGGCGTCCAGGGCCGCACCGACAATCTGCCCGGCAGGGACTTGAGCAAACAAAGCCGAACAGCAGCAGAAAAGTGTAAAACAGATTGCAATTAGGTAACGCATGGTAAGCTCCTTTTTGAATTAGGGTTTAAGGTCGCAACGAAGTTTGCGAGGAAGCTGCTCCGCGTGGGCGATACGAAACGAGCGATACGATCTGAATTTTCTTACCCTTCGACCGCTCGTCGGCGTCCGCGCGCGTGACGATGCGCAACGTATGCACGCCGGGTTTGAGGTCGTAAGTGTGCCACATCGCCCAATCGGTTGTGCGCTCTACGATGTAGCCTTCAATCTCGCTCACCTTCTTGCCGTCCAGGTAAACATCTGCGCGCCCGCAATCCTGCCCGTGCGTGCCGATCAGCAGAACCGCCGTTCCGTTGAAGCTCACAGTCGCTTCAGCACCCGCTACGCTCGTCTTGCGCGCGGTGACAGGCCGCCCGTCCATCCCTAGCTTGTCGCCTTCCGTCTACTCGCCTTTCCACTGCCACGCGGCATCGGCGATAGGAATCATCTGGTTGAACGCGCCTATATCCCATTGCTCCAACCTCGGTGCTTTGGCGGATTGGAAAGGGATTGTAATTTCCGTCTCACTAACTTTGCCGCCCGCGCCCACAATGACTTTGGTGGCGCGCGTCAAGGTGGACTTCACAATGTCGTCGAACGAATAGTTGGTGAAGGCGAACTTCTTGCCCGCGAGCGCCGGCATTCCAGCTTTCCACTTTTCAGGAATGCGCTCGTAGCCGAGCACCACGCCAAGCACGCCCGCTGCGCTGGATGGATTGCAATCGGAATCCTGCCCGCTGCGCGTTGAGACTTCG
>JANMKB010000030.1:0-1936 GCA_031371805.1 Blastocatellia bacterium
CGGCTTTCGTAGCGAGTGCGATGATCGCTGCGCCCGTACAGGCGGCAACCTATGTTTATGTGAGCAATTCTGAAAGCAACGACATTTATGTTTTGCAGCTTAATCGGAAAAACGGTGAACTAACACTGGTCGAAACGGTTCCGATTCCTGGCGTCATAAAAGCTGGAGCCTCGACGCCGATGGCGGTTAGTCCTGATCGGCGTTTTCTTTTTGTGGGGACACGCGGGGAGCCGCAGATGGTCGCTACCTTTTCGATTGATCCAGCGAGTGGCAAGCTGAAATATCTTGGCAATGGCCCGCTGGTTGACAGTATGGCGTACATCTCGACCGACCGCACGGGGCGTTTTATGTTCGCGGCTTCTTATCCCGGTCACAAGCTCACCGTCAGCCCAATTGATGCACAGGGAATTGTTCAGCCGACACAGCAGGTATTGTCAGATCATAAAAACGCGCACTCAATTTTGGTAGATAAGCAAAACCGCTTTGTGCTGGCTCCTTCACTTGGCAACGACAAGATCAATCAGTTTACGTTCGATGCCAAAACCGGAAAGCTGGAGCCGAATACGCCTGCGTCAGTTCACATCAAAGAAAAATCCGGCCCGCGTCATCTCATCTTTCATCCGAACGGCAAGGTTGTGTATGTCCTCGCTGAACTTGATGGAGCGGTTTATGTTTTTGATTATGATTCTAAAAAGGGCGTACTAAAAGAGAAGCAATCTGTCAGTGGTTTGCCAAAAGATTTTACAGGCAAGCCCGCCTCCGCTGATATTCACATCACGTCCAACGGCAAATTTCTTTACAGTACAGAACGCACGTCAAGTACGATCACGAGTTACAATGTCAATCCAGCGGACGGCAGATTGACGCCCATCGAAAGCATCCCAACGGAAGCAAACCCGCGCAGTTTTAGCATTGATTCTTCGGGGCGTTACCTGTTTGTGGTCGGTATGAAATCTCACAAAATGTCGAGTTATCAAATTGATCCGAAAACTGGAAAGCTTATGAAGCTCAAAGAATATGCGATGGGCAAGATTCCCAACTGGGTCGAGATTGTGGATTTTCCCTAAACAGTTTCGGGTTTCGGGTCTCTGGTTTCGAGGTCGTATGCGAACGGGACTTGATAAAGCTAAAAATCCCGAAACTCAAACTCGAAACTGTTTCAAGGCCCGAAACTATTTCATAATTCTGTGACCGAGTGCGAGGTTGCTGCGTCTTAACCGAGGACACAGGGATTCTCTCAGCGCGTGTGGCGTTGTGAACCCTGCTATACAATGACCCCTCCGATAGTAGGAGATTTCAACAAGGAGAATTTTCGATGAAAGCTAAGAATATATTTCTTGCTGCCTGCATGATGCTTGGCGCGGTGGCGCTGGTTTGGGCGGCGGATGTAAGCGGTAAATGGGTGGCGCAGGTGCCTGGCCGCGATGGGCAAACACGCGAGACGGCGATTACTTTAAAGGTCGAAGGTAAAACTTTGACGGGCAGCATTGGTGGTCAGCAGGGCGACACTGCTATCTCAGAAGGGAAGATTGAAGGAGATGACCTCTCTTTTACAGTCGTAAGAAATATGAACGGCAATGAAATCAAGCTGCTTTATAAAGGGAAAGTGGCTGGCGACGAAATCAAATTTTCCCGCACCAGAGTGGGAGGCGATCAGCCGGCGCAGGAATTCACTGCCAAACGCGCCAAATAAAGTTTAGGATTTTAGCTGCTCAAAAAATAAACAGCGGACGCCGAATCAATGCAAAGATTCTGGCGTCCTTTTTTTTGGATGAGTGGCGAACAGGCTTTAGCGCTGCATGTTGAGGCGGCTATAGACGTAGACGACATTTATTGCAAAAATTGCGGTCAATGGATGCAGAGCAACTCGACAAGCAGGCGCGACTTTCACTCCGTACCGTAACGGGGCTGGAAATGGTTTCGGTCATCAGTTCAG
>JANMKB010000354.1:0-6328 GCA_031371805.1 Blastocatellia bacterium
ACAGTCAATAGATTCAATGCCCGGAGGCGTCTTCACGCATCTGGTTGACCTCGTAGAAAAACACGGTCGCATTCACGGTGGCGCCTTCCCGTCCGCGCACGTCGCCGGTTCCGTCGTGTCAACCATCGCCGCCTTTCGTTACTCACGCAAGCTCGGAATGATCGTTTTAATTTTAACGCTGGGAGTTTGTGCGGCGACGGTTTATGGCAGGTATCACTACGCCGTGGATATTTGGGGCGGAATTTCGGTAGCAGTTTTGGGCTGTTGGATTACGAGGAAATTTTCCAAAACAATCTGACGTTTGCCCTCATAACAAACGCCAGATTCACGGGGGAGTAATTATTAATTCGCTGGAATAATAGTTTCCAGATTGCCTTCAGCAACATTCGTTCCACCGTTAGCTTTCAGGAATTGCGGTTCACGAAATCCGCCGAGATACGAAGATAAATTATTTTCGCGGAAAATGTTGCCAAGGGAGAACTGGCTGATGGCAATCGCATAGCCAAAACGGGCGATGCTGTTGTTGTAAATCACATCGCCACGTGGGCCGTCCGTGCCTCCGGCGGGCGCAGGGTTGTAGCAAATTCCGAGCAGGCTGTTGGCCGGAGTCGCGCCACCAACGACGATATTTTCAAAGATGCGATTCCCACTCGAACCGCCGCCGCGCACGAAGATGCCCAGGTTTACGGAGCTAATGCGATTGCCTTTAACGAACGCCGCACGCGTATTAATCAGGACAATGCCCATTTCGCTGGGGCCGCCGTTCGGAGCTAAATCTGCGCCGACGATTTGTAAATCCTGAATGGTCACATTGCTGGAATTCATCGCCAGGACATTCATTTGGAAGCCGCTGACGTTCCCGTTTTTGACCGTGACACCGGACGCGCCATTCACAAAAATACCGCGGCCTGCACCTTTATTGAAAGTCGTGATCTGATGACCGTTTAAATCAATCGTTACCCCGGAAGCGGTAATGGTAATCCCGTCACCACCACGATCATTGGTTATATCGTGGCGCAAAATATACGACCATGATTCACTAATCCAGACTCCGGCGCGCGTGATGGAGCGTCGCCCATCAGAGTTACTGTTCCAGTCGTCATTCGCGCGGACAAATTGCGGCAGCACAGCGATGGATAACATGGTCAAAAGGAAAAGCGTGAGTTTGATAGCAGTTGACCTGAAAGTGTTATTGAGTTGCATGTTTTTTCTCCTTGAAAAAATTGTTACGGGTTATTGAATACACTTCGAGCCACAGCCGACAGGCGCTGCCGACTTGAGTAATTGATTTGTTCTAAAAACGGTGTGTGAGCGGTATAGCTCGTGAAGTGTATCGCGGGTAAGCCCCGATTTATTCCCGCCGTCTGAAATAAATTTTAGGAGCCATTTATGAAAGCTTATTTTTCGATTTTGCTGGCGGTATTGCTGCTGCCAGGATTTACCGCGCAAACAATCTTTGCGCAAACCAAAACTTCGTCTTCCGAAAAACAGGCCGCAGACAAAAAGCGTGTCGTGGATTGGGGTATCAACAAAATAGTGACTATTAAATTCCAATCCGGTGAGAAAGTTGAAGGCCGCATCGCCGCCATCAGGGACGATGCCATCACGATTCAGTCAGTCACCAATGGGCAAATCGCATCCCGCGAAATCAGCTTTAGCGAGATCAAAAAAATCTCCCCAAAAGTAAATGCCGGGAAAGTAGCAGGAAAAACTGCGCTCGGCATTCTGGCCGGATTCGGCGCGCTAATTGTGATCGTGGCTGTTGCTGTCGCTATTGGTGGCAATGATTAAAAAAATTACAGGAGGAAATAATGTTCACTAAATTTATCTCATTGATGCTCTGCTTATTGCTGGTTGGCGCAGTGCCAGCTTTTGCTAAACCACAAAAACAAACCAAAGAAGAAAAAGCAAAAAAACAAATTGTTGCGTGGGGAACGAATAAAAATATCGGAGTCAAATTAAACTCCGGCGAAGCTGTTGACGGGCGCATCGCTGAAATCAGGGACGATATTTTCACCGTCCAATTCGTCAAAGATGGAAAAATTACTGCTCGTGATGTGCGCTACGATGAAGTCAAAAAGCTTTCTGGCAAGGACGGCGGCAAAGCGGGGAAAATTGTGGGGTATACGGCGCTCGGAGTACTGGCCGGAGTAGGCGTGGTTATCGTTACTGTTCTGGCTGTCTGGGCAAATAATTAGGGGGAAAATACCCTGTCGCTACGACTCCGGGTACAGTACCGCGAGCCGTAGGGAGCCGGGTTCTTTCAAGCGAGCGCGTCTGTCATTGCTGCTTGCAACGTCTGTAACCCAGCCGCCACATCAGCGCCCAAATGCACCCGCAAAGCGCGTCGCCCACGATCTGACAAGACCTGGAAATCGCCGCGTGCCTGCGCTGCTTTGACTACGCCAAACGTAAATTTCTGGCCAGGGACTTGTAAATCATTCGCATCATCACAGGTAATTTGCAGGACAACTCCTGTGTTCGGGCCACCTTTGTAGGCCTGTCCCGTTGAATGCAAAAAGCGTGGGCCGAAGCCCAGGCACGTCGCCACTTTTTTATCATCACGAATCGTGTGGCGCAGGCTTTGCAATGCCGCTTCGTGCGCTTCGTTCATTTCGATGTAGCCCAGCACGGCGACATAATCTCCGGCTCCGATTTGATTCACAAAAGTTTTTAAATATCCCGCAAGCGAATGTTCACTGCCTGCTAATTTTTTAGCATTATTTTCATCGGTGAAGAGCTTGACGCCTTCGCCTTCATAGATCGGAGTTTCGGCTGGCAGCGAACCTTTTTCCTCGTATTCGCTGGTCAGTTTTTTCGTTTCGATTTTGCTGGCTTCGACATCGGGTTGATTGAAGGGATTGATGCCCATAATCGCTCCGGCAACCGCAGTCGCAATTTCCCAGCAGAAAAATTGTTGCCCCAGATCGTAAATGTCATTCATCGAAATGCGGATGACAGGCTGACCGGAATTTTCGAGTGCAGCGACCTGTGCGTCCTGCACTGCATCCGGCGCAGAAGTTAATCGGACATACGCAAACACACGATCAGCGCCGTAAACATTGACGTTATCAATCGCTTCACGATCCACAGGGATAATAGCTTTGCCGATTTTCCCTGTGGATTCGGCGATCAACTGTTCCATCCATGCGCCCAAATCGTGAATTCCCGGCGAAGTAATAATTGTTATTTTGTCGCGTCCGTGATTGGCGAGCGTCCCTAAAATTGCGCCCAGCGTTAAGCTCGGATTGTCAGCGTCGGCTTTACAAGCTTCGACCATTTCGTGAGCAGATGCTAAAAATTTAGCAGTATCCAATCCCATCGCTGCCGCCGGAATCATCCCGAAATTCGAGAGCGCAGAATAACGTCCGCCAATGCTCGGCAAGCCGAAAAAGATATGCCGAAATTTATCGCGTTCGGCGACCTGCTGCATTTTGGAGCCGGGGTCAGTAATCGCAATGAAGCGGCTCCCGACCTGCTCTGCGCCGACGGTTTCTTTGACACGCTCGTAAAAATATTGATTAAAAATATTTGGTTCCAGGGTGCTGCCGGATTTGCTGGCGACGATGAAAAGCGTGTGGGCAAGGTCAATTTTATTTTCTAAAGTTTTGACCTGTGCGGGATCAGTTGAATCCAAAACATGAATTTCGGGAAAGCCTTCAACTTTGCCAAAAGTCAATTTCAAAACTTCCGGGCAAAGGCTGGAACCTCCCATGCCGAGCAATAAAATATTTTTGCAGCCAGCCTGTTTTACGTCTTCCGCAAAATCCCTGAATTGTTGCGCATTGGCGATTTGTGCCGCCACAATATTGAGCCAGCCGAGCCAGCTTGCCTCATCTGCACCTGTCCAGAGTGATGCGTCCTGCGCCCACAGGCGTTGCATTTTATGGTTATTTTGCCAATCGTTAATCGTGGCTTGCACTGCTTTGTTTAGGTCATCAGATAATTTGTAAGTAATCACGTGAACTCCTGAAAAAATATCCAGCAAACTTTTCAGTTTGTGGTTGTAGGTCAAAATTCTTACTTCGATTTCAAGGCTGCACTGGTTGTAGGTTTCGGCAATTTAAAAAGTTTGCCGGACATCCGAAGGCCGAACAACACCGCCAAAATAATTGCATAAATTACTGGTTGCGTTATATCAGCTTTGACCAGCCAATAATAATGCACGACGCCACAAATTGCAGCCGCATAAACCAGCCGATGCAATTGTTGCCAGCGTTTCCCCGTCAGTAACTTAATCGCAGCTTTGGTCGAAGTCGCGGCCAGCGGGATTAACAAAACAAAAGCGGCAAAGCCAATGGTGATAAACGGGCGCTTATAAATATCTTTGGTAATGCTGGTCAGGTCAAAAAACTGGTCGAACCAAAGGTAAGTCGTAAAATGCAGGCACACATAAAAAAAAGCATACAGCCCCAGCAACCGCCGCAATTTTATTATCCAGTTTAATCGTTTGATTTTGCGCAGCGGAGTAACGCTGAGCGAAACAAGTAAAATTGCTAATGTCCAGGTACCGGTCGAACGAGTAATAAATTCCAGCGGATTTGCGCCGAGATCATTGGTAAAATATTTAAAAACCAAACGCACGAACGGAAGCAGACACAGCAGGTGCAGGCAGATTTTTACAATCATCACGCGCTTATTCGACATAAAAATTAACCGCCAAAATCACCGACGGAATTGTTTTCAGTAATCCTTTCGCAAATCCATCCCACTGTACAACCCTGCGACCTGATCTCCGTAGCCATTGAACATCAGTGTTGGTCGTTTACGGAATTCTCCGATGCGGCGCTCGGTGGCCTGTGACCAGCGTGGATGATTCACTTCAGGATTTACATTCGAGTAAAAACCATATTCACGCGGCCCCGCAATATTCCAACTCGTCGCAGGCTGATACTCAGCAAAGCGAATCGCAACAATTGATTTGATGCTTTTGAAACCGTATTTCCAGGGGACTACCAAACGGATCGGCGCCCCATTTTGATTGGGCAAAATCTGACCATACAGACCAACCGCTAAAATTGTCAGGGGATGGAGCGCTTCGTCCATTCGCAATCCTTCGATGTAAGGCCAGTCAAGCGAGCCGGAACGCTGTCCAGGCATTTGTTGGGGATCATTGAGCGTCACGAATTGCACGTATTTCGCCTGGGATGTTGGTTCAGCTAATTTGATCAGGGCGCTGAGCGGAAAGCCGATCCAGGGAATAATCATTGACCAGCCTTCGACACAACGAAACCGATAGACGCGTTCTTCCAGCGGTGCAATTTTCATCAACTCGGCAAAGTCAAACGTTTTTTCCTTTTTCACTTCGCCTGCGATGGCGACAGACCAGGGGCGAGTCATCAGCCTGTGCGCACGATTGGCGGGATCGCTTTTGTCAGTGCCGAACTCGTAAAAATTATTGTACGTCGTGATGTCTTTGAGGGAGGTCGGAGCTTCATCAATACTGAATTGGCTTTTGGTAACACCTTCAATTTTTTGCGGGGGCTGAATATTGGCAGGCGCAACTGGCGTTTCTTTGCAGGCGGTCAACGCCAACCCTGCCGTTGCAGAGACTCCGGCCAGCATAAACTGGCGACGGTTGCGATAGATTTTTTCGGCGGTGATCTCCGAAGCTTTAACGTCGCTCGGCTTTTTTATCAACATAGATTTTCCTTTCAGTTATTCAAAGCTATCCTGCCAGCTCATGAATCGCAAATATTCACGATTTTATTCCGAAATGATTTGTACGGATGAGGTCTTTGATCTTTGGCTTTTGGTCCTGGAACATCTTCATGATGAATTATTAGCCTCCGGTGGAAGTCACGCGAGAGTTAATATGCTGGCCAGGATGAATAGTTTCAATCCCTCGCCAAAAACCAAAGGCCAGAAACCAAAGACCTCAGCACCTGCGAATTTTCTGCTTGCTTCGTATCCCTTAAATAAGATAGCTTCGGAGCTTGAAAGGATTAATTGAGTTAATGAAATATAATTCCACGAGAAAAAATCTGCTAATTGCCATCTTCGGCATTTTCCTCTTCGCGCAAATCGCTGCCAGCCAGGCTCCAATTGCCCCCAGCAGCAAAGGCGTAGTCCTGACCGCTTTGCAGGAAGAATTACAGCGAGCGCAAAAAATTCTCAAGCAAAAAGGCGATCCGGCTCCCTACCTGATTTCTTATCAAGTCACAGAAACCAGCCAAATGATCATTACCGCGCAGTATGGCGCGTTGCAAAACTCCGACAATTATCGTGTGCGCCTGCTGGATGTGGACGTGCGTGTTGGTGAGTACCAGCTTGATAACACGCATCGCGGCGGCGGTGGCGGCGGTGGATATTCCGGCGGCGGTGGAGC
>JANMKB010000357.1:0-2663 GCA_031371805.1 Blastocatellia bacterium
AAAGATTTTCTCGCGCAACTCTTCGCGGGCCAGACCGGATTCAAGCGGGGATTTCTGGTGAAAACTCTTCAGCAACTCACGCACTTTTTTGGCAAGCGCTTCAAATGGCGTACGGGCAAGCAGCCACATCGGATTCGCTGAGGCAATAATTAAGCGCCGGTTTTTCGTGTTTTGCTCAACGGCTTTTTTGATCGTGTCATCGGTTGCACCACTGCGTGCGGCCAGCGCGGAACTGGTCATTCCCTGTTCGCCAGACATTTCCACCAATAACGCAATTCGTTCAACTTCATCGGCATTTTGCAAATCTTCGAGTTGCGCAACGACTTTTCCGGCTTCGCGCAAACGATGCTTATTTGGCAACGCATCAATGATTGCGCCGCCGCCAATTGTGACCGCCGGAGAGTAGCTGCGCACAATAAAACGCTCACCTGGGAAAGTCAAAATCGGAGTTTCCAGGCGCAATTGTGCAAAGGCCTTTTGCCCCGGTAATAATTCAGGTTGCCCCAGCAAAATCACGCGGGCCAAAACCTCAGCCGTGCCGTGATGCAGGCGCACCCGCGAGCGCGAGCGCAACAGTTTCGGCGCGGTTTTGAGCAACTGCAGGCTTACATCCAGCAGATGCGAAGTCAATAATCTGCCCGCCGGAGCCAGCACCTGCCCACGCGTCAATTCGTCAACGTCAACGCCCTGCAAATTGACGGCGGTGCGTTCTCCGGCTTTGGCTTCGTTCGTGCTTTTGCCGTGGACTTGCAAGCCTCGCACCCGTGAACACTGCTTTTCGGACGGAAGGATTTCAAGTTCATCGCCAGTTTTAATATGTCCGGCAATCAGGGTTCCGGTCACCACCGTCCCAAAACCTTTGATCGTAAACACGCGATCAATCGGCAAACGCGCAACTGCATTTTCGTCACGCAGACTGGCTTTGGCAGCAAGCTGTGACAGCGTTTTCTTCAACTCTTCAATGCCCTGTCCGGTTTTGGAACTGACGCGAATAATTGGCGCACCTGCCAAAAACGAACCAGCCACATAATCCGTAATTTCAGCCTCAACCAGTTCGATAAATTCATCATCAGCCAGATCAGCTTTGGTCATGACGACCAGACCGGATTTAATTTCGAGCAAACGACAAATATCAAAATGCTCGCGGGTTTGCGGCATCAGGCTTTCATCCGCAGCGACCACCAGCATCACTAAATCAATGCCGTGCGCTCCGGCCAGCATGTTTTTGACAAAGCGTTCGTGACCGGGAACATCTACAAATCCGAAGTGTGTATCGCCGACCGTCAAATCAGCAAAGCCAATATCAATCGTGATGCCGCGCTCTTTTTCTTCCTTGAGGCGGTCTGCATCTACACCGGTAAGGGCGCGCACAAGGGCGGTTTTACCGTGATCAATGTGTCCGGCAGTACCAACAATTATTCGTTTCATGGCAATCAGGGATTATTTTTTCAGCCGCAGGTAAAGTCTGCAAATGAGAAGTCCCAGTAAAACGGCACAGTACCGCACATTAGCAAACGCTTCTTTAACCCATTCAGGCAACAACCATCACCTGGAGAGAGTAACGCAGGAATAGCGGTTTGTCGAAAGTCGCGCCGCCAGAAATATTCCGTTCTGCCGTCTGGCAGGGAGCAAAATTCTTTTTATACAGTTTTTCCTCCTATACTTTTTAGTATATAGTTTCTATGGAGAAAAAACTATATGGAAAATCCTTTTCGATTTGGCGGAGAACTGAATCAGGACGAATTGGTTGATCGGCAGGAAGAGCTTCAACAGGTCGTCGAAACCATTCGCATCGGTGAAAAATTATTTCTCATTGGCCCGCGACGATATGGCAAGACTTCGATTTTGCACGCTGCCAGTCAGGTCTGCCGCGCTCAGGGCGTCACGGTGCTGCGCTATAATTGCGAAGCCTTTCCGACCTTGCGTGATTTAACCGAACGCATTTTTCGTGATGCGACTGCTGCGCTCATCAGCCCGACGGCTAAGGATACGTCTTCAATGCGTGGATTATTTACGCGCCTCAAACCCGAAATCAGTGTGAACCTTTTGGAGCAAACGGTCAGCGCGTCAATTGGCGTAGACGAAGAAAGCAACGCGGCGGAAATCCCTTTATTGATTGACGCGCTGCACGGCGTAGAGGCGTTGGCGAAGAAAAGTAAACAACCCTTCGGAGTCATTCTGGATGAATTTCAGCACATTATCGAACTCGGCGGGGAGACAGCGGAAAGACAACTTCGTGCCGCCGTGCAGGAACATCGTAAGATTGGCTATGTTTTCGCCGGCTCCAAAACGCGGATGCTGGCAGAAATGGTTTCGGATCAGAGACGACCTTTTTATCGTCTGGGTTCGCGGCGTTTTTTGGGGATTGTTCCGCGTGCTGAATTCATTCCGTGGCTGATCGAACAATTTGGCAAAGGGCGATTCACCGCGACGGAGGAAAATCTGACCTTGCTGCTGAATGCCGCCGAAGATGTACCGTACGACATCCAGCGTCTAGCGCATACTTGCTGGTCAATGATGACGGGGCAAAATCTCAAAAAGCTGTCCCCTGAAATCATCGCGCAGGCGTGCCGGACGTTGATTGAGCAAAATAATCCGTTGTACACGATAACGTGGAATCAACTGACCGCCAATCAACAAAATACTCTGTTGCAAATTCGCCC
>JANMKB010000365.1:0-20113 GCA_031371805.1 Blastocatellia bacterium
TTCCTGATTGATTTTTCAGGTGCCAGAAAGTTATATTAGCGCTTCATTCACGGACGACTAAGCAAACAGAGTTCACCATGATTCAGGGAAAGCAAAACAAGTCACTTCGAGGTTTTCAGCACACTGATTCTCGCCCCACAACTTCCTGCCGTGCATTTCATTGGCGCTGCTTGTCTTGTTCCTCCTGGTCTTACTAAAAAAAAGACCGCAACGAATTCTCGCAACATTAACAACCACTGCATAACTCAACTACAGGACATCTTTCATGAAGATTTTAATCAGCGATAATTTCTCAAAACGTGGTGTCGAAGTACTGAACCGCTACGAACAATTTCAGGTTGACCAGAATGTCGGCCTCAAACCCGATGAGCTAAAAGAAATCATCGGCCCCTACGACGCCCTGATTGTGCGCAGCGAAACCAAAGTGACAGCCGACATCATCAATGCTGCGACGAATTTAAAAGTAATCGGGCGAGCCGGTTCCGGCGTTGACAATATTGATGTTGCGGCGGCGACGAAACGCGGCATTGTTGTGATGAATGCGGCGGCTGGGAACAGCGTCACGACAGGCGAACATACGCTGGCGATGATGATGGCGCTGGCGCGCAAAGTTCCCCAGGCACATGCTCTGCTCAAGGAAGGGAAGTGGGAAAAGAAAAAATTCATGGGGATTGAGTTGCGGGGCAAAACGCTTGGCATTGTCGGCTTTGGCAACATCGGAAAAATCGTTGCCCAGGGTGCGGTCGGTTTGGGGATGAAGGTGTTAGCTTTCGATCCATTTTTGTCAAAGGAAATTGCAGCGCGAGCCGGGGTCGAAGTCGCTTCATTAGATGACATTTGCGCCCGCGCCGATTTTGTCACAGTCCACACGCCGTTAACCGATGAAACACGCGGCATTATTGGCGAAGCTGCTATCGCCAAAATGAAAGATGGCGTCCGAATTATTAATTGCGCACGCGGCGGACTGGTTGATGAAACTGCTCTTTACAACGCTGTCAAATCAGGCAAAGTTGCCGGAGCCGCGCTGGATGTGTTCACCAAAGAGCCCGCTCCCCCGGATCATCCTTTATTGACGCTTGATGAAATTATTGTGACGCCGCATTTAGGCGCTTCGACGAATGAAGCACAGGATCAGGTTGCCATCATTACCTCTGAGCAAATCGCTGAATTTTTGATGACTGGCGCAATCAGCGGCGCGGTCAATATGCCGGCAGTGACGCCGGAAGTTTTGCAATACCTGAGTCCTTATCTCACGCTTGGCGAAAAACTTGGTCGTTTCCAGTCACAACTACAGGGACATTCGGTCAGCGAGATTGCCATTAGTTACAGCGGCGAAGTTGCCGGAATGGATGTGCGACCAATTACCCAGGCGATTCTGGCGGCTTTGCTCGCACCTGTCAGCGCCCGTGTCAATCAGGTGAATGCGTCGGTGATTGCCGCCGAGCGCGGCTTGAAAATCAGGGAATCGCTTTCGCGTACTTCAGCGGAATTTACCAGCCTGATTGAAGTCACCCTGAAGGGCGATGAGGGCGAAAGTCAGGTGACGGGCGCATTATTTGGCGCGAATGATTTGCGCATTGTGAATTTAAATTCCTATCGCCTGGAAGCTGTTCCCGAAGGTCATCTGATGGTCGTCAGCAATGATGATGTGCCCGGCATGATTGGTCGCATCGGAACCTTCCTCGGCGATCACGGGATCAATATTGGACAACTTTATTTGAGCCGTAATCGCAAAGGCGGTTTGGCGCTTTCAATCTATCAACTTGATCACGAACTGGATGGCGACACGCTAAAATTGTTGACGGCGGTGGAGCATATTCGTTCCGTGAAACAAATTGCTTTATAAGGTTTCGGGTTTTGCGTTTCGAGTTTCGAGGAAGAAACGTAGTTCGTTACTGACAAATTATTTGTGCGCCAAAAACTCTGTCCGCGAAACTCTGTCCGCGAAACTAAATGCTCGCTAAACGACTTATTCCCTGTCTTGATGTTGATCGCGGTCGCGTGGTCAAAGGGATCAGCTTTGTCAATCTGGTGGATGCGGGTGATCCGGTGGAGCAGGGCATTCGTTACGATAAAGAAGGCGCGGATGAATTAGTGTTTCTTGACATTACCGCTTCGTCAGATCGGCGCGAAATTGTCGCCGATATGGTGCGACGCGTTGCTGATCAGGTTTTTATTCCCTTTACAGTAGGCGGCGGAATTCGGACAGTTGAGGATGTTCGCGCAATTTTATCGGCGGGGGCTGATAAAGTATCAGTGAATACGGCAGCGGTGAAAAATCCTGATTTGATCCGCGAAGGCGCTGAACGCTTTGGGGCGCAATGCATGATCGTAGCGATTGATGCCAAACAACGCAAAGATCAGCCGCAAGCCTGGGAAGTTTATTTGCACGGCGGGCGCACTCCGACCGGGATAGATGTGGTGGAGTGGGCGCAACAGGCGGCGGCGCTGGGCGCAGGCGAAATTTTGCTGACCAGTATGGATTGTGACGGACAAAAAAACGGTTATGATTTAGGTCTGACCCGGGCTGTTGCCGATGCAGTCAATATTCCGGTGATTGCTTCTGGTGGCGCCGGAACAGTTGAGCATTTATACGATGCGCTAACGATTGGCCAAGCGAGCGCGGTTTTGGCGGCTTCGATTTTTCATTTTGGAGAAATCGAAATCAGTGAAGCAAAAAAATATTTACGTGAACGCGGGATATTAATGAGATAAATGCGGAAGCTCACACGTAGTAAGGGCGAAGAGGCACACTTACTTCGTGCGTGCTTCTGCATTAAGTTTTATAGTTGGAGAAATTTTTTTATGAAAGTAATACTCACCATTACCCTGATGTTAGGGCTGTGCGGTTCGGATTTTGCTCAGTCTGCCAGGTCGGGCAAAAGCAAACGCACTACGGCCTCTAAGACAACGAAATTAGTCGCAACGCAACCGGCAAAACCAAATGCCGTGAAAGACGCGCCGAAGGTTGTAGCCGGAACTGCAGCGGGGGCAGGCATGGTGGTTGAGGAAGTTAAATTTAAAGGCGAAGATGTCAGTTTGGCCGGAACTTTATTCCTGCCGAAAAACAAAGTCGGGCAGAAAGTTCCGGCGCTTTTGATGATCGCTGACTTTTACTCGACGCGTGATGGGATAGCTGTCAGCAAAGGGGTGCAGCAAACTTATCGTGAGCTGGCAGAGCATTTTGTGACGCGTGGCTTTGCGGTGTTGCGCTATGATCGGCGATGTCTGGGCGCAAGTGATTGTCCGCCGCAATTGACAATGTCACTGGCCTCGGTGGATGGCCTTGAAGCGGTCAAATATTTACGTGGACGCAAAGAAATTGATCCTGGCAAAGTCTGGGTATTTGGACACGGAGACGGATCATTTTTTGCCGCAAGTGTAGCTTCAAATAAAGAGGTCGCCGGTTTGATCGTCACTGCTGCACCAGGCCGCGCCGCTACCAAATTATTGCGCGACTGGGAGCGGCAACGACTGCTTGACAGTAAAGCTTCCGAAGCTGAAATCGCGGTTTACATGAGCAAACTGGATAAAGTGATTCTGGCGCTGTCCGGGGGTGGACACAAACCAGAAGACATCGGCAGTGAAATGCTGGACGAATACCTTGCTCCGTTGGTGAAGCATCCTGACTATACTTTTGGCTGGCTGGTGGATGATCCGCTGCCCTTATATCCGGCGGCGCTCGGCCCGGTGCTGGTAATTCATGGAGCCAAAGATCGGCGCATTCCGGTCAAAGATAGTTCCTACATTCTGGAGTCCATGAAATTGTATGAGCATAAGGAATTTGAAACGCACGTGCTGCCTGAAATGGACTATTTTTTGAAAACGAACAAGGGCGCACCTGCGCTGGAAGCTGACAATGATCTGAGCCGTCCACTGGATCAGGCATTGTTAAAATTGCTGGATGAGTGGCTGGCAAAAAAAGTGAAGTAAATGCAGAGTGTCCAAAGCAATCAACTCAGGTTTGACGAACAGGGCTTGATCCCCGCGATTGTGCAGGATTTCAGGACGAAAGAAATTCTGACGCTGGCCTATATGAATGCGGAGAGTTTGCAGCAAACCAGAACGACGGGCGAAACGTGGTTTTGGAGTCGTTCACGCCAGGAACTCTGGCACAAAGGCGCGACCTCCGGCAACACGCAAAAGGTCATTGAAATGCGCATTGATTGTGACGCAGATGCTTTGGTGATTTTAGTGGAGCCGCTTGGCCCGGCGTGTCATACCGGTGAGCAAACCTGTTTTTTTCGGAACCTGGAAGCCTGATGACAGCAGAAAATATTCAAACCGACGACAATAATGTGAGCGATGTTATCCAGACGCTCTACGATGTAATTGTGGAACGAAAAAATCTGCGCCCGGAAAAATCATACACGACGTATTTATTTGAGCAGGGACTGGATAAAATACTCAAGAAAATAGGCGAAGAGGCGGCAGAAACGATCATTGCTGCCAAAAACAGCGATGATCAGGCGTTGATTGGTGAGGTGACGGATTTAACTTATCATTTGTTAGTTTTGCTGGTTGAGCGGGGGATTAGTTTGGATTCCATCGCGGTAGAACTGGGGCAACGTGCAGGTAAAACTGCGCACCCGAAATATAATAAATAATGTAAGCGATGAGAGCTTTGGTTTTTGGTCTTTGGGTTTTGGCGCGAGATTGAAAATATTTGCCTTGACCAGAATGTTAACCCTTGCGTGACTGCCACCGGAGGCCAATAATTTGGGCAACGGTTCCAAGCCCAAAAGCCAAAGACCAAAGACCTTGACCGTTACTAAATAACTATTTTTATGTCGCAAATTACTCCGACAACTTACGAAGAATTTCTTGAGTTAGCAAAACGCGGAACGGTCGTTCCAGTCATCAAAACGGTGATGGCGGATTTACTGACGCCTGTTTCGGCTTTTCTGAAAATTCAGGCCGAATCGCAATACGCATTTTTACTGGAATCAGTCGAAGGCGGTGAGAAACTTGCCCGCTATTCTTTTCTGGGCATCCACCCGCATCGCATCGTGCGGGCGCGGGGCAATGAAGTTTTTATCGAAAATGCCAATGAAAAAAGTCAAAAGTCGCCGGATTCAATGATTGATGTTTTGCGCGGGATGATGCAGGCCTATCAGCCTGTCAAAGTTCCCAACCTGCCGCCTTTTGCGGGTGGCGCCGTCGGATTTTTTGGTTACGATGCGGTGCAATGGTTTGAGCGTTTACCCAAAAGAGCGCCGGATGATCTGAGGCTGGATACGGCGATTGTGATGTTTTTTTCCAGCCTGCTCGCCTTCGATCACGTCAAACATCAGATTCAAATTATCGTCAATGTTTTTACACACGGCGCAGTTTCAAATTTACAGACGCAGTATGCTCAGGCCTGTGACGAAATTGAAAAACTGGAAGCAATTCTGAACAATTCGATTCCGCCTCTGCCAGCAATCAATCGTGCCGAACCTGCGCGGCTAAAATCAAACATGTCGAAAGAAGAATTTGAGGCGGCGGTCAATATTATCAAGGAATATATTCGTGCCGGCGACGCTTTTCAGGTGGTTTTATCGCAGCGGTTCGAGGCGAATATTGCGACGCATCCATTTCAAATTTATCGTGCGTTACGGGCGATTAATCCATCGCCTTACATGTTCTATCTCAAAATGGATAATGACCAGACCTTGTTGGGAGCCTCGCCGGAAATGCTGGTGCGTGTCAAAGATGGGTCTTTGGAATATCGCCCGATTGCCGGGACTTATCCGCGTGGCGCCAATGACGCTGAGGATTTGATTTTGGGTGAGCAATTGCGGAACGATGAAAAAGAACAGGCTGAGCATATTATGCTCGTAGATTTAGGGCGCAACGATCTGGGCCGAGTTTCCGAATACGGCACAGTCGAAGTCGCCGACCTGATGATCATCGAACGTTACTCCCACGTGATGCACTTGGTTTCGGTACTCAAAGCACAATTGCAGGAAGGGTACGATTGTTTTGATGCCCTGAGCGGAACCTTTCCGGCGGGAACTTTATCGGGAGCGCCGAAAGTCCGTGCGATGGAAATTATTGATGAACTTGAACCGACGCGGCGTGGCGCTTACGCGGGTGCTGTGATGTATTTCGATTACTCAGGAAATCTGGATTCCTGTATCGCGCTCCGCACCATGTTCGTCAGAGGTAGCAAAGCTTACATTCAGGCCGGAGCGGGAATCGTCGCTGATTCAGTGCCGGAGAAAGAATATACCGAGACCGTGAATAAAGCGCGTGCCTGTATCAGAGCAATTGAAATGGCGGAGAAGGAGCTATGAGAGATGGAAACAGGGATTGGAAGACACTGATTGAAGTTTTCAATCGTATGAAGCGCCTCTTCCTGATCACTGATCGCTGCCCACTGCCCACTGACCCAAAATCATCACCTGGCAGGACAGGAGAGTTTTTGCCAGTGGTCAGTACTCAGACTGCTCGTTCCATTGCAAACCGCTGTAACTTTCCTTGCTTAACCGTTTTTTCTGGTCTTTTGCTCCTCGTACTTTTTGTTCCGTTATCGTTAGCCGCCCAACCAGCACGTAAGAAAAATGCGCCTCCGGCTGATGCGCCGATTACACCTGAAGAAGCCGCCAAACTGGAAGCTGTCATCAAAACTGAACTTGGCGCGATGCGGATGGAGTTTTATCCTGACAAAGCGCCGTTGCATGTTTCTTCGTTCATCAAAAATGCCCGCGCCGGAGTTTATGACGGCACTTGGTTCTTTCGCGTTTTTGCCCACAGTCTGGTGCAGGGCGGCGACCCGTCAATGAAAGAAAGCCTCCCGCGCAATCGGTGGGGAGCGGGGGCGCTGAATTTGCTCAGAGATGAATTCAGCGATCTCAAACACGAACGCGGTACGGTTTCAGCGGTACGAATTCCTGATAAACCGAACAGTGGCGGTGCTCAGTTTTTCCTCTGCGCAGCGGCGCAACCACAACTGGACGGGAAATATTCGGCCTTTGCCCGCATCAACGAAGGCCTTGAGATTATTGAGCAAATTTCTCTGACTCCCGCTGATGACAAGAATTTTACGCTCAAACCAGTCAGAATTATCAGCATCACGTTTGAGCCGAAAAGGACTGAGCCTTACAAAGACGCGGCGGTCGCTGAGATGCGCAAAGAAGTTTTACTGAGGACGACGCTGGGAGATTTCACATTGGCGCTTGATCCTGATCTGGCCCCGGAACATGTTCGCAATTTCCTGAAGCTCGTGGAAACAGGCTGGTTCGATCACACCGCCTTTCATCGCATCATTCCGGGCTTTGTGATTCAGGGTGGCATCGGTTATACCCGCGAACCGAACAAGACACATCCGGCAGATCGCTGGGTGCATAAACTTAACGGGGAATTCAGTAAGGAGCGCAAACATCTGCGTGGGTCGCTTTCGATGGCGCATTCAGATGATCCAAATTCGGCGGAAACTTCTTTTTTTATTGTGCTGAGAGAAGCGCAAAACCTTGATGGTAAATTTACAATTTTTGGTAAAGTAGTAGACGGTTTCGAGACGCTTGATCGCATTGAGCAGGTGCCAAGGAATGGTGAAAGTCCGGTCAGCAGAATTGAACTGATCGAGGCGACGATTAAACCTTAGAGCAAAGCAGGGTTGCCCTGATAATTCCGAACCTAAAAAAATGCTGTTAGTCATAGACAATTACGATTCTTTTACTTATAACCTGGTGCAATACCTGGGCGAGTTGCGGGCTGATCCCATCGTCGCACGCAATAATGACATCAATATTGAGCTAATCGAAAATCTTGCTCCCAAACAAATTGTGATTTCGCCAGGGCCGGGAACACCGGAGAAGGCGGGAATTTGTCTGGAAGTAATTCGTACCTTTGCCGGACGAATTCCGATTCTGGGCGTTTGCTTGGGGCATCAGGCCATCGGCCAGGCTTTCGGCGGCAAAGTGATCCGCGCTCCCTACCTGATGCATGGCAAAACCAGCAAGATCAATCACGATGGCAAAACTATTTTTGACAAGCTTGATAATCCTTTCGTCGCCACGCGCTACCATTCATTGATCGTCGAGCGCGAATCGTTGCCGCCAAGCCTGGAAATTTCCGCGATGACGGATGATGGCTTGATCATGGGATTGCGGCATCGTGAATTTATTTGCGAAGGCGTGCAATTTCACCCCGAATCAATTCTGACTTCGGCAGGTAAACAAATGATCGCCAACTTTTTGAAGATTAGCGTATGAGTCTGTGACAGGTAGCCTGCCAAATAAATGCCCACATCATTTCTCAAGAAAATCCTCGCCCGCGAAAATCTTACGCAAGCCGAAGCCGCTTCGTTATTGGAAAGATTGATTTCAGAAACTGCGACCGACGCACAAATTGCCGCGATTTTGATTGCGCTGGCAGCGAAAGGCGAAACTGCGGATGAGCTGGCCGGCTTTGCCGAAATCATGCGTTCGCGCAGCGCCAGAATCAAAGCTGGTAATTGCACCGAATACATAGACACCTGCGGCACAGGTGGCAGCACCGCAAAAACCTTTAATATCTCAACGGCTGCCGCGCTGGTGGTTTCTGCTGCCGGAGTTCCTGTCGCCAAACACGGCAATGTCGGCGTGACAACCAAAGCCGGAAGCGCGGATGTCCTGCGGGCTTTGGGGGTGAGAGCAGAGATTTCACTTGAGCTTGTCCAGCAATGCCTGGACGAGGTTGGCATGTGTTTTATGTTTGCGCCATTGCATCACGCCGCGACAAAACGCGTAGCGATGATTCGCCGTGAATTGGGAGTGCGGACAATTTTTAACTGGCTGGGGCCGCTTACGAATCCGGCCAACGCACCATTTCAAATTATCGGAGTCCCGGACGCGACGGCTTGTGAACGTGAAGCGCAGGCTTTGGCAAAACTTGGCACGCGTCGCGCCTGGATTGTGCGCGGCAATGACGGGCTGGATGAAATCACGCTGGCTGATACAACCAGCATCTTTGAAGTCACGGCAGCAGGCGTAAAATCTTTTACCATTGGCCCGGAAGATTTTGGTTTATCACGTTCGTCCCTGGATAATCTGCGCGGCGGAACTGCCGAGAATAATGCTGCCATCATTGAAGCTATTTTGCAGAATCAACGAACAGATGCGGCGCTTGATTTAGTTTTGATTAATGCAGCGGCTGCGCTGCACGTGGCAGGTCGTGGCGCTACGTTGATAGATTCGCTCCAACTTGCGCGGCAGGTGGTGGCAGATGGCAAAGCTTTGGCAAAGCTCAATGAGTTAAGAAAGTTTTGTCATTAGACAGCGGTTCGACAAGGCTGCCAGCTTGTCGAAACCCTGGAGTAGAAGCAACCTGCAATAAAAACTGTGGCTGAGAAAAGCTGCCGACAAGCTGGCAGCCTTGTCGAACATTCATCACTGCGCTTTTGCCTGCCAATTCGGGTCAGGCGTATGCGCTTTTTTTAGATATATTGCAGCGCGTTCGACGATTTGTGGATTCGCACTCGCAACATTATTTTTTTCGCCTGCATCTTTTGCCAGATCATAAAGCTGGATTTTGCCTGTCAACATTGGTTCTCGAATCGCTTTCCAATGATCAAACCGCACTGCCTGCTTTCCTTCACCTTCGTAAAATTCCCAGTATAAATATTCGTGCGCAGGGTTTTTCCGGCCTTTAAGCGCAGCAGAAAAACTGATGGAATCTAATCCGTTTGGCAATTTCTGATTTGTTAATTCACAAGCCAGTGCGAAAAAATCTCCAAAATATCCGACGTGATCTGAAGTCGTTCCAGCTTTGATTTTAGTTGTCCAGCGTGCAATGAAAGGAATCCGCGTTCCGCCGTCTTTCATTGATCGTTTGATGTCGCTGAAGTCTCCGCTGGATTTGAAAAAATTTGGATCGTTGCCTGCTTCTTTATGTGCTCCGTTGTCGGAAGTGAAAATTACTAAGGTATTTTTATCAAGTTTGTACTGCTTTAATTTCGCCATCAATTTTCCGATATCGCTGTCGAGCCACGTAATCATCGCGGCTTTGCCTTTTTCCGGCTCCGGCCATTTTTCGTTTTTGTAAATTCCGTAATCGGGAACCTCACTGCCGTTGCCCGTGCCTCGCGTAGCTTCGTTATTCGCGTGTGGTAAGGTCGGCGAGTAATATAAAAAGAAAGGTTTCTGATGATTTCCGTCAATCCATTTTAAGGCTTCGTTGGTGATGAGTTCAGGCGCGTACTCAATTTTTTCTTTGGCAAATCCTGATCCGATTGGATTCACTTCAGTCTGGGTATTTTTCAGTTTCACAATTTCAGAATTCCGAATCAGAAACGAAGGCCAGTAATTATGCGCGTGTGCTTGATTCAGGAAGCCGTAAAAATAATCGAAGCCTTGGTTGTTCGGATGCCCCGGCATCCCGATTTCACCGAGTCCCCATTTGCCAATTAAAGCCGTCGCGTAACCTGCATCCTTGAAAATTTCAGCGACAGTTTTGTCGCTGGATTTGAGTGATTGGATCGTTGTGTTGTTTGGCCCTGCGTTGCCGCGAACGGTAGTGTGTCCCGTGTGTTTGCCCGTCATCAGGACGCTGCGGGATGGAGCGCAGACGGTCGAGCCGGCATAAAATGTTGTGAAGCGCATACCTTCCGCCGCGAGCCGATCAATGTTCGGCGTCTTAATAATTTTTTGTCCATATACGCCAACATCGCCATAGCCCAGATCATCCGCCAGAATAAAAATTACATTGGGCTTAGATTGTGCGAGAACAACGCACGAAAGTGCCACCGCCAGAGCAAAAGAGAATAGTAATTTAGTCATAAGCCATAAAATAAACGGCGCTCGGAATTATCGCAATGCCGAGCGCCGTGAAGTTTTTTCTGCTAACCAAAATTTAGAAAGTCAGTCGTAATGATCCCTGCATTTGGCGGGGGTTGCGAGCCGCATTGACCTGACCAAAGCGAGTGTTAACCTGATTGCCAGCTGCGTCAAATCTTGCCGTATTATCTATCCCTGACCATTGGGTGTGATTGGCCAAATTGTAAATTTCCCAACGGAATTGGAGATAACGCGATTCGCCTTTCAACGGAATATTTTTGAATAACGTAACATCCCAGTTATGCGTACCGGGATTGCGGAAGACATCTTTTGGCGCATTACCAAAATCGCCTTTCGCTGGGCGAGCAAACGCGGTTGGGCTGATCCATTGCAGGAATCCCGTCGCAGCAATTGTCCTTGCGCCAGCCTCAAGTGTTGGCTTGCCAGTGATAACGATACGTCCGCCATCTCCGCCGCCAGTGATGTCTGTGCCACTGTCAACTAAGGCATAACCAACTCCGGCGGGTGTGCCGCTGACAAAGGCGGTCAGGCCTGAAATCTGCCAGTTATCAAAAATTGACTTGACCAGAATGTTGTCCACAAGCTTTGAAGCTTTGGGCAAATCCCAGGTGTAATTGATGACCATGACATGCGTTTGATCAAACAATGCTTTGCCGTAATTCCAGATTCGGAGGGGACGATAGGTGGCTACGGTTCCCCGGTCATCGTCAGAGTAGTCCATTGTTTTGGAATAGGTATAAGCCAGTCCGAATTGTACGCCGCGAATGAAGCGGCGATTGACCGCAACCTGTAACGCGTTGTAATTCGATGTGCCATTATTCTCAAAATAGTTGATGTTTCCGTAACCGGGATAGGGGCGCAGGAAATTATCCAGCAGCGCTGTCCCTGCGACGACGGGATTCTGATTTGCGGCGGCAAACCGTGCGCCGTAAGGCAGTAAATTCAGGTTGCGGACTTGTTGCAAATGGCGGCTTTGCGAACCGACATACGAAAGGTCTACGACCGTGCCAAAACCGACGTCATGTTGAATTCCTAAATTGTAATTGTACGTGACAGGAGTTTTGGCTGATGGATCAAAACCTGCGACCGTCCCTGCCGGGAAGAGCGAGCCTTTTGATGACAGCAGCGAGTCCAGATTGCCATAGAAAATCTGCGGCGTTTCCGAAATGGGTGGATTGCGGGAAACGTCATTCCAGACCGCATTCGCGCTGACGCGGGTTTGATTAAACTGCCCGACGCTACCACGTAACGCAGTCTTTCCGTTGCCGAAAATATCCCACGAAAATCCGAAGCGCGGTTGAACCTGAATCGGTTGTTGATTACGGAAGCCCCGTGGATAGCCGCTGTCAGTGGCAACGGCGATTCCGTTGTAAACGTCTCCTGTCCCTGGAACGAACGCGCCCACCAGAACGTTCGGCAACAATTCATTCGTCACCGGATTGATGGCACGGCGACTGGCTGCTGGACAGACTCCTGAAGTTGGCAGTGCGACTGCGCAACCAGGTTGATAGAATTTAGGGGCTTTCGCCTTACTATAACGAGCAAGCACGACTGCCGCCGCTTTGCCGGTGTCCTGATACCAGTGATTGTACCAACTGAACCGAACACCAATTTCGATGTTCAAGTGACGTGACACCTTCCACGAATCCTGCGCATAAAAATCAAAAATGCTTTGCCGCCCTTCGCCGCTGGGGCGAGTATTAGATTCCTGATAATTTGTAAAATTACCTAATGCCGCGTTGGCGTAGGCAAAGCCTGAATTCAAAGGATTATTTGTATCATTCGAGAAATTGAAATTTCCCGCGAATGTCGAAGTCGCACCTTCATAATTGCGAGCGCGTTCAAAATAAATCCCACCTTTCAGGACGTGCGAACTCTTCGTCCACGTCAGGTTGTCATTGAAGGTGATCAGCGTATCTGCGCCGCGCAACGGTAGGCGTCCGTCATACGAAATCGCCGCCGCATTGGTGATTCCACTGAATGAAGCTTGCGGAATAATTCCTAGTGGATTGATGTCCGGGAAGAACTGTCCCAGGTTGAAGTTGTAAGTTTTGCGCTGCACTCTCGCCAGCTCCGCATCGCTCAGGAACGGGCCATTCTCGACGCTGTGACGCACGCCGAGTGCGCCTTCGTTAATGAGCGAAGGGCTGAACACATGTGCCCAGTTTCCAGTAATGCCATTATCAGTAAAAGTGTAATGCAATCCTGCCAGTCCCCAATTCGCCGTCCCTGCCGGAACCGCATAGCCCTGATTGTCGGCGTACCAGGTGGAGCCGCGCACGTAAAAACTGTCTTGATCTGAAGGTTTGTAATCAATCCTAAACAGATTCTGACGTTTAGGAACCTTTAGACTTTCCTGAAAAGTGTAATTAT
The DNA here is from genome assembly GCA_031371805.1 of Blastocatellia bacterium. Classification (GTDB taxonomy): domain Bacteria; phylum Acidobacteriota; class Blastocatellia; order RBC074; family RBC074; genus JAFDVL01. The sequence continues at coordinate 13,134 of JANMKB010000365.1, forward strand.
AAGCGCCTTTGGTGATCGAAAGATCAGTCGCATTTGGCAATGGAAAAACATTCATTAACGCCTGTCCATTTTTGTTCAGCCGCGCCGTTGGAACCACATTTCCGGTGAAGCAGGCGGTTTGATCCGCAGCGCTGCAAGTTCCGGTTTTGAGCGGATCGCGGATGAAAAGGGGGATGGGCTTCAGCGCTGAATCCAGAGAAGTGTAGGATTTAGAGTAATCGCCTGCACGTTCGAGTGCAGTTGGCACTGTCACTGTGCGCAGCGCCTGGGGATTGAGCGTCTGGGAATCTTCAAACGAATAGAAGAAAAATAATTTGTCTTTAATTTTTTCTTTCGCAATTGGCAACCAGACGGGGCCGCCAAAGGTTGCGCCGAGCGTGCTGTAGCGATAACGCGGCTTCGGAATCGTGCTGGTGATGCCAGTCAATGCTGAAGTCGTGACCGTTGCATTATTGAAAAAATTTGTCGCGTTGAATTGTTCGTGGCGTTTATACCAATAACCAGAACCGTGATAGCGGCTGGTTCCTGACTTCGTAACGATATTGACGGCGGCGGAAGAGTTACTAGCATATTCCGCCTGATAGCTGTTGAGCAAAACTTTGACTTCGCCAATCGCATCGAAATTGACGGTACTGCTGAAAACACTGGGGCTGCCCAAATCGTTGCCGCGCATGCCGTCTACGTTGATGGTATTCGTCGTATTGCGCCCGCCCTGAATATTCGGGATGCCGCTGCCGAAACTGTTGCCTGCCGATTCACTTTCGCCCTGGTAAGAAACGCCGGGAAGAATTTTGATGAGGGAAGTGACGTCGCGTCCACGTTGCGAAATTAATTCTAATTGTTTGGAAGTAAGCTGGGCAGAGTGCTCCGAACTGGCAGTTTGTACCAGTGATCCTTCTGCCGTGGTTGTTACCATTTCGCTGATTTGCCCGACGGTCAATTGCAGATCGCCTAACGACAAGCGGTCATTGGCGGAGAGCACAAAGCCTTGTCGTTGCAAGGTGCGAAAACCGTTTTGTTCGACTTTGACGGAATAGGTTCCAGGCGAAACCGCCGGAAAGAGAAAGTTTCCTGACTCATTCGCGGTGGTGGTTCGGGCGTCGTTGGTACGGTCATTGCTGAGCGTTACTTTGGCACCGGCAATAACCTGATTCGATTGATCGGTAATCGTGCCGGAAATCGTTCCGGTAACGGTTTGGCCAACAGCAGATATGCTGAAAGCGAACAGTAAAATCATCCAGAGTGGTAATTGAAATTTGACTGGTCTCAATGTGGGCCTCCTTGGTTGAGCTAAGCAGCGAAGAAAAATAAAACCAATTTACGCCTGAGCAAAATGGTTCTGCGAACTGATTTAGAATGCGGTTTGGTACGAACTACCCAAGATTGAAAATAGAACAATTGCAATTTACGCCTGGTCAAACTAAAAATCAATTGGTTAGTCCAAGTAGCTAATAAATATTTTATGGCTTGAAAATGTTAATCCACCTCTTACTTGATGCGGGATTGAAAGTTCCATGTGATACTCCTAATATTGTAGTATTGAAGACAGCAAAATTTAAGCTGGCATGAATATAGAGTAGCGCAAATTTTCTCGTTTGCGTTTGTGGCGAGAGCGGTACATTGCCAGCGGAAGGTGTTGCCTTACACGCATGCAAACGGGAAAGTTTACGCTACATTTTAGAGGAATTAATATGGTTGCAAGCATCAAAAGAACGCCGACTGATTACAAAATTGGTGATGAAATTTCCTACGCCACCGGTTCCGGCATGCATTACGGAGAAATCGTTCGGTTACTGGAAGGTGGTCAGGCGATTGAAATTTTGTTTGAAGATGGTCGCCGCGAAGTTAAAAAATCACGTGATGGTTCTGTTCGTTTATTGCGTCGCGCCTCTGGAGCGAGCGAAGCGGATGAGAAAAATAAAGATCGCAAGCGCGGCATAGATGATGAAATTCGGGATGTCATGAAAAGCGACATCAGGCGCGGCTGGTAATTATTCCAAGCCCGCAAACTCATTTTTCAGGCCTCGCAATGAGCCAGCATTGATACGGTCAATCTTGCTCGTTAGTTGATTTCAGTTGCTGTCAGGCTTCCACAGAGGATATGCTTGACGCTCACCCAGTTCGCCCCCGTTTATTTTTGGAGGTAAAAATGAAAAAGCTTTTTGTCTTGTTTACCAGCACCTTAATAGTTTTTAGCACCTTTGCACAAACTCAGAAACCCGCGACGCCGCCTGAGGTTAATGCGCCTGAAAAAGAAACACGCGAAAAAAATAATCTGGCCGTGATCGAAGGCACAATGGGCAAGCTTTCGTTGCAAACTCCGGTGAGTACCAAACTCAGTGAAGTCGGAGATGAGGTGAATGCAATTTTATACGAGGATGTGCGGACCGAAGATGGCAGACTTGCCATTGCTAAAGGCACACAGTTTTATGGTCACGTGACACAAGTCCAGCGCGCTAAAAAAGGTCAGAAAGAAGCTTTGCTGAAAATCACGTTTGAAAATATGCTGATGCCGTATGGCGCTGAAAAAGTAGTGGTAACCGTCGTGGCAATTGACGATTATCGCAACGATGAAAAATATCGCGCCAAAGGCGGCGAGGGTAAGGTAAATGGCGGACACTCTGGCGGACGGACGGCCAGAAATGCTGGCACAGGCGCAGGGATTGGCAGCATCGGCGGGATTTTTGGCGGCCTGGGTGGCATGGTCATCGGCGCTGGTGTCGGGGCAATGGCGGGCGTCCTGATGACCAAAGGAAATGATTTGAAATTGGATCAGGGAACGATCCTGCGGATTCGGTTTGAAAAACAATTGAGCTTGCCAGCTTTTGAAGAAGACCGACGCGGAGCGCGGCGAATAGAAAATAATTAAGAAGAAGGCGACCCCCAAAATACAATGCGCGTAGCAATTGATGCGATCCCACTCGCGGCCAACAAAACCGGCGTGGGACATTACACGGATGCGTTAACCGAATGGTTAGCGCGAACTCACCACGATCATCAGTATGAATTAATTTCTCCTTTTGATTTTGAATTCATTCCCAATCAGGAAACTCATCCGAATTTGAGCAAGCGCTTTACTCCCGTCAGCCCGATGTTTCGGAAATGGTGGCTGGTCGGCCTGCCTGCTTTACTAAAAATTTCCCCTGTAGATGTTTTTCACGGCACGAATTATTGCATTCCGGTTTTCACTTCCTGCCCGACTGTCGTCACAATTCACGACCTGTCGCTTTATTCACAGGCAACAACGCACGAGCAGAATAACGTTGATCGTGGTAAGCGACGGATTCCAATTATGGCTCGTCGCGCCACCATGATTATTGCGCCCAGCGAAGCTACGAAACTGGAAATCATCAAACATCTCAAAATCAAGCCTGAAAAAATCCAGGTCATTTACGAGGCAGCCCGGCCCAAGATGAAACCGTTACGCCCTTCAGAATGTGAACCGATTTTGCAAAAATACGGCATTCAGGGAAAGTATTTGCTGTATACGGGAACGATTGAGCCAAGAAAAAATTTACTCAAATTGCTTCGGGCCTATCACGAGGTTTTACGCACGACAGATCATCAGCCGCAACTGGTGCTGTGTGGCGGGCGCGGCTGGATGGAAGACGAAGTGTTTGAATTGGTCGCCGAATTGAAATTGCAGCGCCAGGTAAAATTCACGGGCTATGTGCCGGATGAGGATTTGCCTGCTCTATATTCAGCGGCAGAAGTTTTTATTTATCCTTCGCTCTATGAAGGCTTCGGCTTGCCGCCGCTGGAGGCGATGGCCTGTGGCACAGCCGTGATCACGAGCAACTCGTCAAGTTTGCCGGAAGTTGTGGCAGATGCGGGGCTGCAGGTTGATCCGCTCAAAGTGGCTGAACTCGCGGAAGCGATTGCCAGTTTGCTGAATGATTCTAAAAAATTACGTCATTACGAACAAGCCGGATTGAAACGCGCCGAAATATTTTCCTGGGAACGTGCGGCGCATGAAACCCAGGCAGTGTACGATACAGTTTTTCAAGCCTGGCTCAGGAAAAAGGGAAAATAAATTTCTATGAACCCGATCAGTCTATTTATTCGAAACTTACGCCAGCAATTCAGTCTGGATTTGGATCAGGTTACGCATGCGCTGGGCGAACGCCATGACCGTACTGAAGCGCGGCTGGATTTGGCTGAGCCTCGCCTTGATGCAAGCGAACACCGCCTGGATGGAGTTGAAGCGCGAGCTGACGAATCAGAAAAAAGAGTTGATGCCGCCATTGATAAGGCTGATGTATTGGAGCAGGAACTGACGCGCATTCGGCAATTGATTGAGCAGCGGATAGATGAATTTGAACAGCGCATTGATGTTCGCTTAGAGGAATATCAAGTCGTCATTGATAAGCGGGTTGATGAGCGATTTACTACTTTTGAGAAATTATCTGATGGGCGTTTGGGCAGTATGGAAATTCGCCTTGATGTGGTGGAAGCCAAAATTGATGAACGCCTTGCCACTTTGACGCAAAGTGTAAATCAGCGAGCGGTAGAGCTTGAGCTTTCATTAGACGAGCGCTTTACTGACTTTGATGTGGCGGTTGATGAACGGATGACAAGTTACGAAACTGCCGTAGATAATCGCTTCGAGCGATACAGTGCTGCCATTGATGACAGAGTTGATGACCGCTTACAGCAGGTGGAAACCCGCAATGACGAACAAGCGGCACTGCTGGCGGCTACTATTAATCAATCGTTTGAGCAGCGCACCAGAGCTTTGGACATCCGCGCCGATGATCGTTTTAGCCAGCTTGATCGCAATCTTGATCAGCGCGTTTCCGCCTTTGAAAAGGGCATTGATAATCGGCTCTTTGCCCGCGAGAAATTTGTTGATGATCGCCTCGTCGTGATCCGCGATGACATTGTGGCGCGGACGGATTTATTGCTTCAACATTCCGAACAGCGGATGGATCAATTGCGGCGGGCCATGAGAATCGTGCTTGAAACCAATGATGATCCCGGCGCGGACGTAAATCTCAGGCTTCAGAAATTCGATCAGTTAAAAAAATCCCGTGGCGCACTGGAAGATATTTCCGCCCGCGTGACGCAACAAATTGGCGAGCGACCGGAACAGGCGAAAGCGATTTATCATGAAATTCTGGACTGGAAAAAAGAAGCCGTTGAGAGCCTGAAAAAATTCTCGCCCGATGAACAGGAAGTGGTTGATTACATCATGAGTTATGTGGATCACTCCGATCCCAAACATGAATCGTATGTGCAAACGCATATCCGCCGCTTTGTCGAAACCCTGAACCGGATTCCACCACCGCAAAAATCCACGGCGAAATTATTGGAACTGGGCAGTTGTTTTTTCTTCACGCCGGCGATTAATAAATTCTGCGGCTATCACGACATTAGCTGTGCCGACTGGTCGGAAGGCGCAAAACCTGGCGTCGAACAACGTGTCGTCAAACAGCTTGTCGGTTCTGAAACGCATACTTTTGAAACCCGCACATTTAATGCTGAGCGCGATAAATTCCCCTACGCTGACAACAGTTTTCAAATCGTGTTGTCCTGCGAAATGCTGGAACACCTGAGCCGCGATCCGATGCACATGTTCTGGGAATGTAATCGCATTCTGGAATCGGATGGGTTGCTGTTACTGAGCACTCCGAATATTGTCAGCGCTCGTTCCCTCGAAGCGCAACTGACTTCTTACCCGCCTTATCTCTGGTTGCAATATAACCTCAAAGACGCGGCTCAACAGCATTACCACGAACATGCGCCTGAAACGATTGAGACTTTCCTGGCCGCCAGTGGATTTTCAATCGTTGAATTGGAAACCGCTGATGTGTGGGCAAAATCAAATCCCGCAATTATCGAATTATTGAAAAAGCTGGAATTTTCTCCGCGCCTGCGTGGCGACAATATTTTTGTTCTGGCACGCAAGACGGGAATTCCGACCGAGCGTTATCCGGCGACGATGTATGTTCAGTCCGAGCTGGAGCCGAAAAAAATCGAAGCGCCAAAACAAGAAATGAATAGCAATACTTCATCCGAGAAGAAGAAAAAATAATCTTCACACCGCCTCACGCAAAATAATTGGCAACTATTTTGTGAGTTCCCGCCTCTCAACAGAACTAAATTTGAAAAACGAACGTATTTTTCATTAGCAGGCAACTTGATTGCGACAACTTGGAAATATATTGACCCTGCTTCGGGATTACGTTAGTGAAAGAGAGGTAATGTTTATGCCAATCGCAGGAATGATAATTTGTAGTTTGTTTTTACTCGCTGTCTGGGGATCAGAAATTCAAGCCAAAGTGCAGCGTGTCGTGATTCGTCAAAAGGGCCGGGCTACTAAATAAGCTTAGTTTAATAGCCCGCCCGACCCCCTTCCTTTAATTTCCCCCTTCAATCATCAACCAGCTCGGTATCCGCCAAACATTTTGTTTCGCCGCGTCTTTTGTGCTACATATCAGACGTTGAGATCGCTCAAACAGGAACGCTTAACATCTGCATCATTCAGCAAAAAATTCGCGGGGAGAAAAAAATATGTTTCGCTTCGATGCCGAAAAAAAAGTTCAGCTTTGTGACGGTTTTAATCGCCGTGATTTCTTGCACGCCGGAGCCTTGTCAACGCTGGGCTTTGGCCTGACTGACTTATTCCACCTTCAGGCACAGGGCGCAATCAGCACTGCCGAAGACAAAAATTGTATTATGCTGATGCTCGTCGGCGCACCGAGCCAGCTTGATACGTGGGATATGAAACCTAACGCTCCTGCCGAAATTCGCGGCCCGTACAAAACGATCAGGACCAATGTTCCCGGTATTGAAGTCAGCGAAATCTTTCCGCGCATGGCGCAGAATGCTGACAAATTCGCCTTCGTGCGTTCGATGTATCATACCGCCGCTGCCGTCCACGACACCGGACATCAAATGATGCAAACCGGACGACTTTTCCAAAATGGCATCGAACATCCGCACGTCGGTTGTGTGCTGAGCAAATTGCGCGGTGGGCG
>JANMKB010000379.1:0-10960 GCA_031371805.1 Blastocatellia bacterium
CAATGACCAGCCTTATTAAGTTGCGCGGCACAGGCCAACCCTGCCGGGCCGGAGCCGATCACCGCAACTTTCTTCCCTGTGCGCTTGCCTGGCGGCTCAGCTACGACCCAGCCTTCGTCAAAGCCGCGATCAATAATCGCCGCTTCGATATTTTTGATCGTGACCGGAGGTTGATTGATGCCCAGCACGCACGAGCCTTCGCACGGCGCAGGACAGACGCGTCCGGTAAATTCCGGGAAATTGTTGGTCTTGTGCAGGCGGATCAACGCTTCTTTCCATTGTCCGCGATAAACCAGATCGTTCCATTCAGGAATCAGGTTATTGATCGGACAGCCCGAAGCCATGTTGTTGATGAGCTTGCCCGTATGACAAAAGGGTACGCCGCAATCCATACAGCGTGCGCCCTGCTGCTGCAAATCTTCGGCGGGAAAATGCCCATGAAATTCCTGCCAGTGTTTGACGCGCTCCAGCGGATTCGTATCCATTGGCAAGGCGCGTGTATATTCTAAAAATCCTGTTGGTTTACCCATGATTTTGAATTTGTATCTTTAAATTTAAACTCACACTTTGCGATCTTAAAAATCACTTTTTCTTCATCACCAGAAAATCTTTACTTTTGGCGGAGCCGCTCTTTCAAATCGGGAAATCTAGTGCTTATTCAACTCCACCCAATCACGAAAAGCACGGCGCATAGTATTAATCCCACGTGTCCGCCCCTGTATCAGGAAAGGAACCAGGTCCGCAGGCGCCAAAAAGCTGAAGCGCTCACTTTGGGCAACTGCCAGATACTGCCTGCCTTTAAGTTTCAGAAATTGCATCTGGCTTCCATCAAAACGCCAAAGTTCATTGATTCGCAAGTCAGCGTACAAAGGCAGTTTGCCCAGTGAACGATTAGTAATATCAATTTCGACCGCTAAATCAGGCGGCGCATCAACGCTCAGGTCTAACCGTTTCTTATTGGCAACCGCATCGAATTCACCAATGTAATAACAATCATCCGGCTCCACTCCGCTTTCGACTAAGTGGTCTCGCAAAGTCGTTGAACCCAGCGCAATAAAATCAGTGTCCGTCGCTTCCGTTAAAATCTGAATCAGGTGTGTGAAAAGTCCACTGTATCCTTCATGCTCTGGTGAAAGCGTCATGATTTCCAGTTCCCCATGATCGTAAGTTAATCGCAGGTGAGGCTTTTCATCTAAGTCAACAAGAAGTTTTTCGTACTCCTGCCAGCTAATATCTGCCAAACTAAGCATTGCGCCGGATGGCAAAGAAAGAATCAAATCTGAGTATGTACGAGGTGGAATGAAACTTCTACCCTGCTCGCCGAATTCAGCAATTGTATTCATACTACTTCCCACGATTCCAACTAATCAAAGTTTACCACCAGTTACTATTTCCCACTTGCCCGTGTCGCATCTTTTGTATTCATCTCAAACGCTGCCATAACGGCTTCTTCTTCGGGCAATCCCAGTTCACGCATTTTGGCCTGAGCTTCGAGGACGCGGGCGTAATCGTGCGGCATTACACGGACAAATTTGCTGACGTATTCGTCCCAGTTCAGCAACACCTCGGCGGCACGTTTACTCCCTGTTAACGAAGCGTGGTTGTGGATTAAATTTTTCACGAGGGCGTTTTCATCAGCATCTTCAAGCGTGCTTAATCCGACCATTTCCAGATTGCATCGTTTGGCAAAATCGCCGCTGACATCCAGGACGTAAGCAACGCCACCTGACATTCCGGCGGCAAAATTGCGACCGGTTTTGCCCAGCACAATGACGCGTCCACCTGTCATATATTCGCAACCGTGATCGCCTACGCCCTCGACTACGGTTAGCGCACCGCTGTTGCGCACGGCAAAGCGTTCGCCGGCGACGCCGTTGAAATATGCTTCGCCACTGGTTGCGCCGTATAATACTACGTTCCCGATCAGAATACTTTCAGCCGGATCAAAGGTTGAAGCTTTGGGTGGATAGACAATAATTTTGCCACCTGACAAGCCTTTGCCGACATAATCATTGGAATCGCCTTCGAGTTCAAGCGTCATCCCACGCGGCATGAAAGCGCCGAAACTCTGTCCGGCGGAGCCGTTGAATTTGATTTTTATGGTGTCATCGGGCAGGCCCTTCGCGCCATACTTTTTAGTCAGTTCGCTGCCTGTAATTGTGCCGACAGTGCGGTTGACGTTATGAATTGGAAGCTCTGCCCGAACCTGTTTACCTTCCTCAAGCGCGGGTTTGCACAGGTCAAGCAACGTCGTCAGATCAAGCGTTTTTTCCAACTCGTGATCCTGGGAAATCTGGCAATAACGCCCAACGTCTGCGCCGACTTCAGGTTGATAGAAAATGCTTGAATAATCCAAGCCCTGCGCTTTCCAATGATCAATTGCTTTGCGCATCTCCAGGGCTTCTGTATGCCCAACCATTTCGAGAATGGTGCGGAAGCCAAGTTCCGCCATCAACTCCCGCACTTCCTGCGCGATGAAATACATGAAATTGACGACGGAATCCGGCGATCCCATAAAGCGTTTGCGCAGCACCGGGTCCTGCGTGGCAACACCAACCGGACAAGTGTTGAGATGGCAAACGCGCATCACGATACAACCAAGCGTGACGAGCGGCGCAGTTGCAAAGCCGAATTCTTCTGCGCCAAGCAGCGCGGCAATCACGACATCGCGTCCGGTTTTTAATTGTCCATCCGTTTCGACGGCAATGCGGGAACGCAGGTTGTTCAGCACTAAAACCTGATGCGTTTCCGCCAGCCCAAGCTCCCACGGAGCGCCGGCGTGCTTGATACTCGTTTGCGGCGATGCGCCTGTGCCGCCGTCGTGACCGGAAATCAAAACCACGTCGGCGTGCGCTTTGGCGACGCCGGCGGCGATTGTGCCAACGCCAACTTCGGCGACGAGTTTGACGCTGACACGCGCATTACGATTGGCATTTTTTAAATCGTAAATTAATTGTGCAAGGTCTTCGATGGAATAAATATCGTGGTGCGGCGGCGGTGAAATTAATCCTACGCCGGGAGTCGAATAACGAACTTTCGCAATCCAGGGATAGACTTTCGGGCCGGGCAACTGTCCGCCTTCGCCAGGTTTCGCGCCCTGCGCCATTTTGATTTGCAGTTCTTTGGCGTTGACCAGATATTCGCTGGTCACGCCGAACCGACCAGAGGCTACCTGTTTGATGGCGGAGTTGCGCGAATCACCATTTTCATCCGGGATATAACGCGCCGGGTCTTCGCCGCCTTCACCCGTATTGGATTTGCCGCCGATGCGGTTCATGGCAATGGCCAAAGCTTCGTGCGCTTCGCTGCTGATTGAACCATATGACATCGCGCCAGTCTTGAAACGTTTGACGATGGCTGCGACTGATTCAACTTCTTCAAGCGGCACAGGCGGACGATTGTGTTTGAATTCCATCAGGCCGCGCAACGTATAAAGCTGTTCCGACTGCTTATTAATTAATTCGCTGAATTGCTTAAAAGCCTTGTAATCATTGGTGCGCGTAGATTTTTGCAACAAGTGAATTGATTCGGGATTGAACAAATGCGCTTCGCCATCACTGCGCCATTTGTACTGTCCACCGACTTCCAGCGACTGCCCATTAACCTGACGATCAGGGAACGCATGGTTGTGACGAATCCAGACTTCTTTGGCAATTTGTTCCAGGCCAATGCCGCTCACCCGCGAAGGCGTACCGGTAAAATATTTGTCAATCACATCCTGATTCAGGCCAATCGCTTCAAAAATTTGTGCGCCGGTGTAACTTTGCACCGTCGAAATCCCCATCTTTGAGAGAATTTTGACGACGCCTTTATTGACGCCTTTGATGTAATTGTAAACGGCCTGGTCGTGGTCTATTCCTTTGAGCAAACCCGTATTAATCATGTCGTGCAACGATTCAAATGCGAGGTAAGGATTGATCGCGGCGACACCATAACCGAGCAGTAAACCGAAATGATGAACCTCACGCACCTCGCCCGTTTCAATCACCAAGCCACATTGCGTGCGCGTCCCTTCACGAATTAAATGATGATGCACGCCGGCGACGGCGAGTAACGCGGGAATCGCAGCGTGGTCGCGTTCAATGCCGCGATCCGACAAAATGATGATGTCGAAGTGATCTTTAATTGCCTGGCTGGCTCGTTCGCAAAGCTGTGTCATGGCTTCTTCCAAACCATTTGCGCCCCGCTTCACGTCGAACAAAATCGGCAGGGTGACAGATTTGAAACCGAGCGAATTCTGCTCGTCTAAGTGCCGCAATTTTTCTAAATTTTCATTCGTAAAAATTGGCGTTTTCAGCGCAATTTGCCGTGCGACTTCGGGCGTCGGTTCCAGCATATTCGCTTCTGGCCCGATGCTGGTTGCCGTTGACATCACCAGCTCTTCACGAATGGCGTCAACGGGTGGATTCGTAACCTGTGCGAACAATTGTTTGAAGTAATTGTAGAGCGGCTGCGCTTTATTTGATAACACGGCAAGCGGCGTGTCAGTCCCCATCGAGCCAGTCGCTTCGGCTCCGATTTGCGCCAGCGGAGCCATCAGCATTTGCAAATCTTCGTTCGTATAGCCAAACGCCTGCTGCCGAACGAGGACGGTTTTATGATCAGTCTCATGCACGTGCGGCGGCTCCGGCAAATCCTCAATCTTAACTGTATTTTGCGCAAGCCATGCGCCGTAGGGATGCTCAGCGGCAAGTTTGTTTTTTAATTCTTCGTCATCAATGATGCGGCCTTCGTTCAAATCTGCCAGCAACATCCTGCCTGGTTGTAAGCGCCCTTTGTAGGCAATGTTTTCAGGCGCGATCTCGAGGACTCCGACTTCCGAAGCCATAATCAGGCGCTCATCTTTGGTGACGTAATAACGTGCCGGACGCAGGCCATTGCGATCAAGTGTCGCACCAATTTGTGTGCCATCGGTGAAGGCCACGGCAGCGGGACCATCCCAGGGTTCCATCATGCAGGAGTGATATTCATAGAACGCTTTTTTCGCTTCGCTCATTGATTCGTGACCGCTCCAGGGTTCAGGAATCATCATCATCATGGCGTGCGCGATGGGGCGTCCGGTCAGCACCAGCATTTCCAGGACATTGTCGAACATCCCGGAATCGGAGTTGTTGACATCAATTACCGGGCGCATTTTCTGTAAATCTTCATCGCCAAACAGCGAGGATTTTAAGCGTGATTCACGGGCGCGCATCCAGTTGATGTTGCCACGCAACGTATTGATTTCGCCGTTGTGGCAAAGATAACGATACGGATGCGCCCGATTCCAACTGGGAAAGGTGTTGGTCGAAAAACGTGAATGCACCATGCCCAGCGCGGACACAAAGGTCGGATCGTTGAGGTCTGGATAATATTCCCCAAGCTGTGACGAATTGAGCATTCCTTTGTAAACCAGCGTTCTGAACGAGAGGCTGGCAAGGTAAAACCCTTCGGCATTTTTGACGCCGGATTTGCGAACTTTGCGAATGCCGCGCTTCCGAATAATGCAAAGCTTGCGCTCAAACGCGAGGCCATCCGGCGTTTCCTCAACTTTTCCTTTTTTGATGAAGACCTGACACATAAATGGTTCTGCTGCCAAAGCCGTCGGGCCAATCATGGAATTGTCAGTCGGAATATCACGCCAGCCTAAAACCTCCTGCCCTTCCTCGCGGATCACGTCTTCAAAGAGCCGGACACAACGTTTACGGCTCGCTTCATCCTGCGGCAGGAAAACATTGCCGACGCCGTAACGCCCCGGACGCGGCAAATCAATCCCGATTTTGGCGCATTCTTTGACCAGGAAATCGTGTGGCGGCTGAATCAAAATACCTGCGCCGTCGCCGGTATTTTTTTCGCAACCGCAGGCTCCGCGATGTTCCAGCTTGACCAGAATTTGAATGGCTTGTTGCACGATGTCGTGTGACTTGCGATTTTTGAGATCAACGACAAAGCCCATGCCACAGGCGTCATGCTCATGCGCGGGATCGTATAAACCTTGCTTTGGAGGAATCATATAATTTTGAGTTTCGAGGAGTCAGTTTCGAGTTTCGGATTTTTGATTTCGAGCTTATTGTTCCATTACTCGAAACGCAAAACCCGAAACTCAAAACTAATCCAAATAATCAAAAAGCCTCAGCGCTTTTCGATTCGCAGAGGCTTTCATCGCTTTCTGATTTAGAATTCAGAATCTAACTGTTGCCATCAGCTACCGGATTGTCTTTAGCTTTAAGGAGAGCGAGTGATGAAGCCACTGCATCACATTTTATCTGTTTAGAGGCAAGCGGCGGAAAGGTAATAGCGGCTAAAAAAGGTGCAATAACATTCCTCTTTTTTTGGTTTATCGAAGCACCGCTATTCATATAACCTTACCAGAAAGCCCTCAGCAAACTTATTGGTTATGCCAGGTAGATAAAAATTAAAAATAAACAAATATTGAGCTTTAGAATATAAGCCAGGCCAGCAGTTTTGTCCAATGAGTTTAATTTATCTGACAATAAATATGTCTTATTTTGTCGCTTAGATTCAGGAATCGTACAAAAATGTCAGAAGGTATATTTGGCTGGCATCGCCGGATTCTTGCCCCGACAAATTCTTTTTCAGGCTGTTGGGCGGGCAAACGTCTTTCTCTACAGACCATTTTGCTTTACGATTCACTGCGCACCTAAATCTTCATCACGAGGTTCAATTTATGAAAAGACTTTTTCTGTTTCTCACGGCAATTATTTTGCTGGCATCGGTTGTTTCCGCGCAGGACACAATGCTCAAATTATCCGGCTTGAAAAGTAAAATAACCGTCCGGCGCGACGAACGAAGCATCCCTTACATCGAAGCTACCAATGAGGCTGATCTCTATTTTGCACAGGGCTACATCACCGCCCAGGATCGTTTGTGGCAGATGGATATTTTGCGTCGTACCTCACGCGGCGAGTTATCCGAAATTTTCGGCAAGCTGGCTTTTGAAGAAGACAAACGCCGTCGTCTTTACGGATTTGCAAAAATGTCTGAACAATCCGCCACGCTCCTTTCTACTCCGGCGCGTGCCACGCTCGAAGCATTTGCCAGTGGTGTGAACGCTTATATTGCCTCCTGCAATGAGAAAACTTTGCCACAGGAATTTCGCATTCTGAAATATCAACCGCGTCCCTGGATACCAGCAGATTCGATTGTGATCGGCTACCTGATGGCGGAAAGCCTGTCGTCCACGTGGCAGGCGGATGCCATGCGCGGCGCATTTTCTGATCTCGGCGCTGACAAATTGCACGAGCTTTTCCCGGAGTATTCAAAAATTGACACGCCTGTCGTGGGGACTGACAACGTGAAAGCCAGAGCCGCAGGTAAAAGCGTGGCGCAAAATACGGTCAAAGTCAGTGCCGAAATTTTGGCGCAGGCATCTGTCAGCGAAGAGTTGTTAACACGCTCACTTGAGCGCGTCGGCATTCACGCCGAAGGACTTGCCGCCAGCAATAACTGGGTCGTCAGTGGCAAACGCACAGCTTCGGGCAAACCGCTGTTGTCGAATGATCCGCACCTTGCGCCGACTGTGCCAGGGATTTGGTATCTCGTGCATTTGAGCGCTCCCGGCATGCGCGTGGCAGGTGTGAGTATTCCCGGCGTCAACGGCGTCATCATTGGACACAACGACCGCATTGCGTGGGGCATGACAAATCTTGGCCCCGATGTGCAGGATTTATATCTGGAAAAATTCGATTCCGAAAATCCCCGCCGTTATCAAACTCCGACAGGTTGGAAAGAGGCAGAGGTGCGCCGCGAAGAAATTAAAGTTCGCAAAGGTGCGCTCAATCCTGAAACCGAATCCGTCAACCTTGATGTGACCATTACGCGGCACGGGCCGGTAGTGTTGGAAAAAGATGCGGAACGCTATGCTTTAAAATGGACGGTGTTTGATCCGAAGCTCGAATCCATCACCATGTTTTCCAAACTCAACCACGCGCAAAACTGGCAGGATTTTTCCGCCGCGCTCAAAACGTATGCGGGCGCGACGCAGAATTTTGTTTACGCCGATGTTGCCGGACACATCGGATATTACGGCGCGGGCTATATCCCGATTCGCAGGAGTGGCGATGGCAGCGTGCCTTACGATGGAACAAAAGATGATGGCGAATGGACAGGCATGATTCCGTTTGAAAAATTGCCGCACGTTTTTGATCCGCCGTCAGGCCTGATCGTGACGGCCAACGCGCGAATTGTGGGCAAAGATTATCCGTATCATTTGACGTACGGATGGTCTGCGCCATATCGCCAAAAACGCATCAATGATTTGCTGGCGGCAAAAACGAAAATCACCGCAGATGATTTTCGTGCCGTGCAGGGTGATGTGTACGCGATTGGTGGCGCGACGTTTGCGCGTGAAGTCGTGAAAGCTTTTGGTCAGTCAGCCAGCGACGAAAAGTTAAAAGATACACTGAAAATGTTTGCTGCCTGGGATGGCAAACTCACGCCTGATTCAAAAGCGGCGTTGATGATTTACGAATTGCGCGATGTCTTTTTCAATAAGCTACTGATCAACCAAATCGGAGCCGAGAAAGCGAAACAATATCGCTGGACAAATCGGCACTCAATTATTGATCGCATCGTGACCGAATGGCCGCAAGCGTGGCTCCCGAAAGATTTTGCGAACTGGCAGGCTTACCTGCAATCCTGTAACGATGATGCCCGCGCCATCCTGACGAAAAAATACGGCACAGACGAGAGCAAATGGAACTGGGGACAGGCGATTCAGGTTAAATTTGTGCATCCATTGGCAAGCGCTCCAATGATCGGTGCACCCTTTAAAATCGCGGCGTTTCCGCAATTTGGCAACGGCTACACGGGTGGCACAGGCCCCACTGTAAACGTCGGCCCAACCGTTTCCATGCGGATGATTGCTGATCCGGCAAATTGGGACAATACGCAACACGGCATCCCGCTGGGACAATCAGGCGATCCGAAAAATCCGCATTACCAGGATCAGCTTGATGATTGGCGCAACGTGACACCGCGTGTTTTTCCGTTTAGTAAAGAAGCTGTAAGCAAAGCTGCTAAAACAACCATGATGCTCGAACCCAAATAGGAATTTTTATCCCCGCAGATCACGCAGCGGCTGAATTATTTTCGCCCTCTGCCTGACCTGCGGGATAAATTTCATGGCTCGAAATTTCATTATTAAATCCGACCAGGCGCGTCCTGCTTCGCTCATCAACTATGGCAAAGAGTTGAATGATGAACAGCGGGCAGTCGTCAAAGCTGGCGGCGGGCCGTTGCTCGTGATTGCGGGTGCTGGCTCTGGGAAAACGCGGACGCTCACCTATCGCGTAGCTCGCCTGATCGAACTTGGCGTAGCTCCAGGACGAATTCTGCTCGTCACTTTTACGAATCGCGCCGCCCGTGAAATGCTCAGCCGCGTCGAGGGTTTGATGAAAGCTGATGTCCGCAAAACCTGGGGCGGAACGTTTCACTCTATCGCCAATAGAATTTTGCGCAGGCACGGCGCGAGTATCGGCTACGAAAGCAATTACACAATTCTGGACTCTGAAGATGCGAAAGATTTAATTGACTCCTGCATCGAAGAAGCCGCGATTGACACCAAAGCCAAACGCTTTCCGAAAGGTGAAGTGTTGCGCGAAATGTTCAGCCTCGCCACAAATACAGACACGCCGCTTAATAATTTAATTGCCAAAAATTATCCGCATTTTGAGCCGCTCACCGCGCAAATCAAGCGCGTAGATTTTCTTTATCAGGATCGCAAGCTGGCGCGCAACGCAATGGATTATGATGATTTGCTGGTGAACTGGAAAAAGCTGATGGAGCTGAAGCCCGAAATCGCGGCGGTTTATCAGGATCAATTCCAGCACGTGCTAGTGGACGAATATCAGGACACCAACACGTTGCAGGCCGAAATCATTGATTTAGTCGCCGCCAAACATCGCAACATTTTGGTGGTTGGCGATGACATGCAATCCATCTTTAGCTGGCGCGGTGCCAACGTAGAAAATATGCTCGGCTTCCAGCATCGTTATCCTGACGCGCAACTTTTCAAGCTCGAAACCAATTACCGTTCGACGCCCGAAATCCTGATGCTGGCGAACGCGGCGATTGGGTACAACCGCAAACAGTTTCCCAAAAATTTGCAGGCGATCAGACCCAGTCGAGATTTTTCGCCGGCGCTGATTCCGTGCCGCGATGCCGATCAACAGGCGGCATTTGTGGCGGCGCGGATTTTAGAATTGCGCGACGAAGGCGTGCCGCTCGACGAAATTGGCGTTTTATATCGCTCGCATTTTCACGCGCTGGAGTTGCAACTTGAACTTACGCGGCGCGGCATTCCTTACGAAATTCGCTCTGGCGTACGTTTTTTCGAGCAGGCCCATATCAAAGATGTGACCTGCTATTTGCGGTTGCTGGTAAATCCGCGCGACGAAATTGCGTGGAAGCGGGTGCTGAAACTTGTCCCGAAAATCGGCCCTGCGACGGCGGCGCGTGTCTGGGAAAAACTGGCTGTGACAGAGGACGCGCTGGCACTGGTACGAACGGATACGATGACCGCTGCGCTGCCAAAAGGAGCCGTTTCCGGCTGGCTGGAATTCGCCGCCCTCATCAAAGCATTGACTGCGCCCGAAACGATGGACAATCCCGCCAGGCAAATTGAATTGATTTTGGAGTCCGGCTACAACGAATATTTGCAGGACAATTTTGACAACGCTGAAGCCCGCGAAGAGGATTTGCGCCAGCTTGCCTTGTTTGCGGGACGCTACGAAACAACGGCAAATTTTTTAAATGAACTCGCACTGATGACGACCGAACATACCGGCGGTTTGACGGGCGAAGACGTAGTTTCAGGAGGCGACGAAGACGAACGGCTGGCGCTGTCATCCGTGCATCAGGCGAAGGGTTTGGAATGGCGCGTAGTCTTTTTGATCTGGATTTCGGATGGTCGTTTCCCCTCGGCTCGCAGCCTGCGCGAGCCTGAAGGCGAAGAAGAAGA
>JANMKB010000041.1:0-3383 GCA_031371805.1 Blastocatellia bacterium
CGTTAACCCGAATTTTGATTGCTCGCCACCAGATTTTTCCCACCGCCCGGAACCGCGTGAATAAAGCCGGACGCGCATTCCCAGCATGGGTTTGATCCCGGTTTTTTGCGTGCGCTCAATGACCTTCGGCAATTCGTTAAGTTTTTCAATAACAATGACTACATTTTTGCCGATCTGGGTTCCGACATAAGCTAAATCTATAAATCCATCATCCTTGAAACCATTACAAACCAGTAAAGATTTCTCAGCCTGACCCAGCGCAATGCCCGCATAAAGCTCGGCTTTACTGCCGCATTCAAGACCGTAATTATGCTTGGTTCCTTCCTCAATGTAAGCCTCAATCACCTCGCGGCGCTGATTAACTTTCATCGGAAAAACCGCCAGATGCGACCCTTTGTAATCATATTCTTTCATCGCCGAGGTAAAAGAATGATTCATCACACGCACCTGATTAGCAAAAATCTGCGGAAACCTCAGCAAAAGCGGAAGCTGAACCCTTCGTTTGACTAATTCGTCAACGAGGAGCTTCACATCTGCACTGCACGTATCTTTTTCAGAAGGATGGACGACCAAATGGCCCTTGGCATTGACACTGAAATAACCGGCTCCCCAGTTTTCGATGCCGTAGGTTTGCGCAATCTCAGCAATAGCCGATTTCATCTTTTACTTTTGTTTCCCTCCGTAGGCAGGACAAAGCCTGAAGAAACAGGGTAAGCCTGACTCGTTTACACGAGATCACGCTTGCAAGGGGCATTTCGCAAGGCTCCGTAGGGTTTTAATTTGCCGCGATTTGCAGGAAACGACGATTTACAAGATTGCGAATTTAACAGATTGGTTCCAGGCTGTCAAAAATTATTTTTGGCGGGTTTAGAGTCCCGATTCCCCTCGGATAATTCCAGCATTATTAGCCAATTAACCATAAACAAACAATGCCCAACACCAAATCGAAATTCCTGCCTGCCGACTCAAAAAAACGGTTGCTGGTTTTTAACCCAGCCTTTTAACTCAGCTTCAACTACAGTTTTCAAGGCTTGCCTGGATTTATTTGCTGCTGCTCTTCCTGACTCCATTGACGGCGGATTAACAAAACTTCATCTGCCAGTGCCAGCAACTTCTCTCTGATCCTCTTGCCATCAAGCTGCAAAGGGCCAGGGTAATGTTCCGGCAAACGCAAAGGGCGAGCCGGCTCTCGATCAATCACCGGAACGCGCGTCACCATTTCGTATAAGCGAAATTCTGCCGGAGCGACATCTTTCTTCACCCACCTGAGCAATCTCCCCAGGTCGGCGTCACATTCAGAAATTGCATTGAGCAACGCACTGCAAACAAAGCTCGTGCAAAAGATATTTTTCTTTTGGCAACCATCCTGACTAAGGTAACGACACATCGGCGGACAACAACCAGTGCCTTGTGCATGACACTGAGCACAAATTTCCGCCGCCCCACTTGCGGCCCAGAAGCGATCTAATGCAGCAATAAATTCCGTCCGACCTATTGCGCTACTGCTGGAGGGTAGCTGCATATCGCTGGTAGGTTTTCGCTTCGTGCGGGCACATTTCACGCACAACCAGAACTGTTCAGGCTCAACGTCTGCAAGTACTGCACCAAATGAATATGATTCATATAATAGCGCATTGCCTGTCCCACAATTCTGACATATGGGCTGAGTTTTTTGAGCGCCGTTTATTAGCTCGGTGCTTCTCATCAATTTGTGCCATCTCCAAATATATTTATCAGGCTAACAATAGTTGAATTCAATAATGGACAGGTTTATTTTTTTTGCTTTAACTCTTTCCACTTCGCCAATTTTCCCAACTCCCTCCACGTCGTCGTTTTAACCCCAAGCTCTTTCATCAAGGCAGCGGTTTCAGGATCAGTAAAGCTCAAAAAATCTGCGTGCCGCTGCTGCCACGAACCCGTCGTTGCTTTCAATTCGTCATTGTCCATCCCCAAATGGACAATCAACATGGTGACACCTGGTTTCAAATTTCTCAGCAATTCGTGGTACGCCTTTTTACGTTCGGCAAAAGTTTTTCCGCCAACTCCAGTCACTAAATAATCCAGCATCGGGAAGCCATCAGCTTCAACTTTTTTGAGCATGTCCGCACCAATTGGCGATTGATCTTTTTTGCCAAACTCAATCGCTTCCGGCGTCGGACGCATTACCATCACGGGAATTCCGTATTCCCTGCCGAGCTTCGTGTACACTTCAAAAAAATCCTTGCGCGTATACACCGTGCCCATGTGTGTGTCCAGATGCGTCGGTTTTAAGCCAAACGCCAGCGCCCGATCAATTTGCGCCCGCAGCTCAATTTCAATTTCCTGTGGCGTAGCCTTCATCGCAGTCTGCCGCTCTGATTTCCACATAAAACCCTGTTCATCGAGCAATCCCGGCACTTTGTCAATCGAAGCGACCGGACGCCAGCGCAAATATTTCCACTCGCTGGTAAGCGTCAGGTGAATCCCTAAATCCAATTCAGGATGCTGCTTAAAATAATCTGCAATTTCAGGAAACCACGCACAAGGAACCATGATGCTCCCCGAAGTCACCATGTTGTGCTTGAACGCTTCAATCGAAGCCAGATTCACCGAATGCGACATCCCAATGTCGTCCGCGTGAACCATCAATACTTTGTCATTCGCGCCATAGCCGAGTTGTTGCGCGGTGGATGGTGTCTGAGCCTGAGCAGTTATTGCAGCAAAAATGAATCCAAGCATCAATAAAATTTTCTTCATTTTGAATAGGTTTCCTTACTTTTTCACTTTCGTAATTACCATCTTTTGTTAGCAAATCTTTATCTATCCTTGTGCGCCTGCACCCATTCACGAAAAGCCCTGACCATCGGGATCACGCCTTGTTCTTTCCCTGTTTCCAAAAATTGGCTCAGGATGGCGGAAGTAACAAAAGGAAAAAGATCGCTGCTCTCGACTTCGACGTAGCTCTTGCCAAGCAAATGATAAAATTTAACTTGTGTGCCGTCATGACGCCAGATTTCGGCGACGCCCAAATTCGCATAGATTGGCATTTTGTATAGCGAACGATGCGAAATATCAATTTCCACCACTAATTCCGGCGCAGGATCAATAGCTAGATTGACTTCGTCTTTTTCCGCCATCGCAGCGGCATGACGAATATAAAAACAATCATCAGGTTCCACTCCCTGTGCGGTGGCGGGTAACTGAAACGTAGTTGAACCTAAGCTAATTAAATTCCAGTCCAGAGCTTCCACCACAACAGCTAACAAATGTGCGAACAGCCCTTTCCATTTCTCGTGACGGGGTGACAACGTCATAATTTCCAACACTCCCTGATCGTAACTGAGGCGGACGTTACTATCATCCTGAATTTGCTGGAGCAGATTTTGATACGTCTCCCACGACAC
>JANMKB010000403.1:0-1648 GCA_031371805.1 Blastocatellia bacterium
TTCGTAACCGGAATTCCAGTCTACATTATGTTTCGCCGGCGTCGGCTTGCGATCAATCTCGAGGTCAACCCATTCACCCTGCGGCGAAACCTGATACTCGGTGTAATGTTTGATGTCCTGAAAATCCGTGCCGATGAACGCCTCGGCAACGTCCCATTCCCAGAGCTTGTTCGTCTCCGTCGTTGTTGATGGATTGTCTTTCAAATACAATTCTTCGTACTGACAGACGAACAGTAAATAAAGATTTTTCGCCGTCCAGCGCGAACGAATTTCCGTGCGATGATGCGGGACTGTTTCGCCGCGCCGCCCGGCTTCGGTGACGACGCCCGCGACATTTTTCCAGGCACTGGAATTTGGATCGGCAGTCAGCGCGGAATCCGTTTTGACGTGGGCGCTGACGATGACGCCTTTATTTTGGCTGAACGCCGGGAACTGCATGACAAGGAAGAAAATTGCCAGAGAGAAAACGCGATGAAGTTTCATATTCGTAATTCCTGTTGGGTAAATAATTTCGTTGCGAGGAAACGAATCATGGCGCAAATCGCGTTTTGTCGCAATCTTCTTTGCACCTTCGGGTTAATGATTTTGTTGCCTGGCAGCATTGTTATCGCGCAAACCAAATTGATCCGTTATGAAGATAGTCGCGTCGCAATGGCCTGCACATATTCGCTGGTGGTGTATGGCGAAGACGAACAAAAGCTGCGCCAAATTGTGAATGCGGCCTTTGATGAAGTAGATCGGATTGATCGTTTGATGAGCAATTACAAACCGGACAGCCCGCTCTCGCAACTCAATCGTGAAGCCGCCAAACACCCGGTCAAAACTGCTCCTGAGTTATTTGATTTTCTGGCGGAGTGCGTCCGTTACAGCCGAATATCAAACGGCGCGTTCGATATTACAGTTGGTCCGTTGATGAAAGCCTGGGGATTTTTTCGTGGCGAAGGTAAAATGCCGAGCGCGGCTGAGCTAAAAAAAGTTCGCCAGAAAATTGGCTATCGTCATTTACTTTTGGCTGCCAAACATAAAACCATCAGCTTTGATCGGGAAGGCATTGAGCTTGATTTAGGCGGCATTGCAAAAGGCTACGCCGTTGATCGCGTCGTTGCACTGCTCAAAAAAAACGGGATTGGACAAGCTTTGATTAGCGCAGGTGGCAGCACGATTTACGGACTGGGCGCTCCGCCTGATAAGAAGGCCTGGGAAGTTGAGATCCAGGACCCGACAGACGTTCGCAAAATTGCGATGACAGTACAGTTGAAAAATCAGGCGCTCTCAATTTCAGGTAGCTCCGAGAAATTTTTTGAATTGAATGGCAAGCGCTATTCGCACATCATGGATCCCCGCACGGGCCAGCCTGTAATGAATATTTTGAGTGTGGCTGTGCTCACAAAAACCGGGACAGACGGTGATGCGCTGGATAATGTTTTTTATGTGCAGGGTGTGGCGGAGAGTGTAAAAACCCTGAAGCGATTCCCGCACACCGAAGTTTTTTTCTTTCTGCCCGACGGCGCAAAGAAGTGGAAAATGACTCATCTGAAAAATAAGTGAAGACGGAAAATTATGCTAAAACTGAATGCAGTGGAACTTGACGAATTTTTAAAATCTGTCTTTCCCCAAATTGACGATTATCATTTCAAGACGGAACACG
>JANMKB010000420.1:0-8792 GCA_031371805.1 Blastocatellia bacterium
GTCTGATTTATGGCGTGCTCTTACGGGTGGCCGGGAATTACAAACTTCAGGCTTACCTGCAAATGGTCTTTGATATTTTGCTGGTGACCTGGCTGGTGCAGGGAACCGGAACGGTGCAATCGCCGTTTCTGGCGCTGTATCCTATCGTCATTTTTGTCATTAGTTGTGTGACCTCGCGGCGTGGGACTTATACCCTTACGAGCCTGGTCATTGGTTGTTACTTATTTGTCGTTTACAGACACAATGACATGGTTAATTGGGGACATCAGTCAACGGTTCTGACACATCTGGTTGAAATCCTCTTAATTTCTTTTTTGAGCAGCCAGCTCAATGAACACCTGACGCGCACCGATGCCAATCTGGCTTTGGCAAATCGCAAATTAAACGACATTCGGGCATTGAATGAATTAGTTATTGACAGTATCAGCAGCGGTTTGGTCACGATTGATTTGCAGCACCAGATTATGTCGTTCAATCGTGCGGCGGAAGAAATTACCGGCTTCAGCGCAGCCGAAGTGGTGGGCAAGCATCTCAACGCTTTGTTCCCGACAATCTCTGAAGACCTGGATGCCGGCAAAAGTGTCTTGATGGGAGGGCAGGGATTATCGCGGCTGAACCTGGAATGTACAACGGCAGTTGGCCGGCAAATTCAATTGGGATTCAGTGTCTCGCCGCTCACCAGAATCTCCGGCGAAATTACCGGATTTGTGCTGCCGTTCCAGGACCTGACAGATGTGATGCGCCTGGAAAAAGATATGCGACGACAGGATCGGCTGGCGGCACTGGGGCGGGTTGCGGCGGCGATTGCCCATGAAATTCGGAACCCGCTGGCTTCCATGCGCGGGGCGGTGCAAGTGCTGGGGAGCGATGCCAAATTGTCCGATGAAGACGTGCAGTTGATGAATATTGTCTTACGGGAATCGGATCGCATTGATCGCATCATCAGTGATTTTCTGATGTACGCCCGTCCGCGTCAGCCGGAAATGGAAAGCGTAAACCTGAATGATCTGTTGGAAGAAACCCTGACCCTGTTGCGTTACAGCACAGAAATTGACAGCAGCCAGTATCAATTGATTTCTGAACCCTATGGCGAACCGGCGTTGGCCTTTGCTGATCCGGGACAGTTACGGCAGGTGCTGTGGAATTTAGCCCGTAATGCCATCAAAGCGATGCCGGAGGGCGGCACTTTTAAAATTTCAATCAATCGCACCTCCGATCTGGCGCACTTTGAAATAAAGTTCACTGATACCGGAGTCGGGATGACTGAAGAACAAATTGAAAGAATATTTGAGCCATTCAGTTCTTTCACCGCTGGTGGGACAGGACTTGGAATGAGCATTGTTTATCACATTATTAATGAACATCGTGGGAAAATAGATGTCAGCAGCGAGGTCAACCGAGGCACCACTTTTACAGTTAGTTTTGCTGCTTACAATGAAACTCAACTCAGTCAAAAAGCCGTGAGCGCAATGGGCGCAGCCTAAGCTGTTGTCCCTGACGCCTAATTATTAACCCCTGTCATTGGTGAAATACCGATGATTACCTCACAACTCATAAAACAGTTATCCGAAGCAAGTAGTAAAGGTTCAAGTATGGCAAAACTTTTAGTAGCAGATGATGAGCGCAGCATGCGGGAATTGCTCGAACTCGTCTTCAAACGCGAAGGGCATCAGGTCACAGCGGTCTCTGATGGGCGGCTGGCATTGGAAGCGTTACAAAATAACAGCTTCGATTTGCTCATCACCGATGTCAAAATGCCCGACCTCGGCGGCATCGAATTACTCCGCGCCGCCCGTGAACAGGCACCTGAAATGATGGTGATTATGATGACTGCTTTTGCCACCATCAACAGTGCACGCGAAGCCTTCAAGCTGGGCGCAGATGATTTTATTCAAAAGCCCTTTGATGTGGATGAGTTCAAGCTCATCGTCAGAAAAGCTTTGGAAAAACTTGATTTGCGGCAGGAAAATGCCCTCCTCAAACGGGAGTTGCTCAAACGCGGGAGCCTCGGTGACATCATTGGTCGCAGCCCGCAAATGCAGGCAGTTTATCGCATGGTGGAAACGGTTGCCTCCAACGCTAGTACGGTTTTGATCGCAGGCGAATCGGGGACGGGAAAAGAATTGGTGGCGCGTGCCGTTCATAGTTTAAGTCCGCGCCGCGACCGTCCTTTTGTGTCAGTAAATTGCGGCGCCTTCACCGAAACGCTGTTGGAATCTGAGCTGTTTGGTTATGTCAAAGGCGCCTTCACCGGAGCGCAGTCCAATCGCAAAGGATTATTTGAAGCGGCAGAGGGCGGCACAATTTTTCTGGATGAGATTGGTGAAATGACCCTGACGATGCAGGTAAAACTGCTCCGTGTCTTGCAGGAACGACGTATTCGACGCGTGGGCGGGACAGAAGAAATTGCGATTGATACGCGCATTGTCGCAGCGACGCACCGCGATCTCGAAAAAATGGTCAAGACCGGAGATTTCCGCGAAGATTTGTTTTACCGTGTTTCCGTGATTCCTTTGGAGTTACCCGCCCTGCGTGAGCGCCGCTCAGATATTCGGGATTTAGCCCAGCACTTCCTCGAAAAATTCGCCCGCCTGACGAATCAGGTGGTAAAACGCTGCAATGAAGAAGTCCTGCGGTACCTTGAAGAATATGACTGGCCAGGCAATGTCCGGGAACTCGAAAATACGATTGAACGTGCCGTGGCGCTGGAACTGGGCGACGACATCCACGCGCAGCGCTTGCCTGAGCGGATTTTAAAATACTCGCCCAAAAAGGCGAACGACGAATTGTATTTTCCTGAGCAGGGTGTTGACCTGGAAAAGTATTTGAGCGAACTAGAGAAAAACTATTTACTGGAGGCGCTCAGAAGAACGAATGGTAATCAGACCAAAGCGGCGATGTTGTTGAATATGACTGTCCGTAGTTTGCGTCATTGCCTGGACAAATACGAAATTCGCCATCTGACCGGACATTTGCGGGAAGTCGCCGCACAAAGCAGAGGGTGATAGAATTAACAAATAATTATCATTAGACTTGAACTGGATTTGGCACAGAGATTGATTATTATTTGGCTGACTGATGAGCGCCCGAGATTAAAATATTTCGCTGAGGTCAACTATGAGACACCATAATCTGAAAAAGCAGGCAACAGGATTTTCGCTGGTAGAATTGTTAATTGTGGTCGCCATTATTGGGATCATCGCCACGATTGCGATCCCCAATTTAATGGTTGTGAGACGCGCTTCGCAGGAAGCTTCCGCCGCCGCGATGACGCGATCATTAGTCCAGGCTGAGAGTATGTATCTCTCAAGTCACGGCAATCAGGTCACTTATGGAACACTAAATGATCTGGTAAACTATAAATTTATAGATGATAGTTTGCTTACCCAAGATCGAAATTACTATCGCTTTCACGTCAATTTACTTTCTCCGATCACTTACAATGTGACCGCTACACCAGAGCCTGGCACGGCCTCCATTATGCGCCATTATTACAGTGACGAAACAGGTGTTATTCGCGTCGAGCTTGGGACGCCAGCACTGGCAACTTCACCGCCACTTAACAAAAATTAGCATGACAGTTGCCAAAAATTGTAAGATTACAAAATGAAGCTCACGCTTGTACAACCTGGCTTAAAACGTGCGACCGATTTTCTGCTCGCCAATCAAGGCAAAGATTCGGGTTGGGGTTATATACCAGGTCAGCAAAGCTATCCTGAACCATTATCCTACGCGTTATTAGCCTTACAAAAAATTGGCACTCTTGAGGAAAAGAAACAACGTGAAAATCTGGCGTTAGGCTGGTTGACTGCTCGTACAAATACGGTTGGAGCTTTGTCCCTTGAGACGAAAGTAACCGCGCCGGTTGACCTGGGCTGTCTGGATAACTGGGGCACAATTGTTGCGTTTTATGCGCTCAGAAAATTAAATCTGGGGGCGGAGCTGAGTGCGCGATATTTGCAATACCTGCTTAATTCACGCGGCAATCAGATTGATAAAAAAGGCGCTGCTGATCTGAAACTCAATGGTGATTTATTAGCCTGGTCGTGGGCGCGCGGGACAGCCAGTTGGGTCGAGCCGACAGCGTATGCGTTGCTCGCCTTGAAAGCCAATGATCTGAAACAACACGAACGGGTCAAAATTGGCGAGGTATATTTATTGGATCGCGCCTGTTATGAGGGCGGATGGAATTACGGTAATAAAGAAGTTCTGGGTGTCATTCTGGAGCCGATGCCGACCAATACCTGCTTTGCTTTACTAGCCTTGCAGGATATTGATCGTAACCACGAAACCATCAAAAAATCAGTCGCATGGCTGGAACAGGAAATTGCCGCACGACAGTCCTCAATGCTCCTTGCGCTGGGTTCGCTGTGTCTTGACATCTATGGGAGACCAGTTGATAAATGGCTGGAAAATTTGCTTGTTCGCCAGGAAGAAAATGGAAGCTGGAGAAGCAATATTCATTTAACCGCCTTGGCAGCGCTGGCTTTACAAACGCAAACTGAACAAAAAAATATCTTCAAACTTTGAAACTACCCGAAAAAACTAACACTATGTACGAACCCAAACCCATCGAAACCGAAAAAGTAACATTGCCCGCAAACATCCATGCTTTGACGGAAGAACTGGCAAAATCAACGCATGATAACTGGTCGCTCGGTCGCCTGAGGGAAGGCTGGACTTACGGAAAGTCCAGAAATGACGAGTTGAAACAACATCCTGGGCTGGTTCCTTATGAAGAACTGTCAGAGGGCGAAAAAGATTTTGATCGCGTCACGACGATGGAAACCCTGAAAGCAATTTATGCCCTGGGTTATGAAATCGTTAAGTCTGACCGCACTAAATAAAAAAAGTCTGCTCTGACAATTGAAGTCATGTCATCTGGCAAAGAAAAACTAAAATTCCTCCTGACGCGCCGCGATTTTATCAAGGCCGCCTCAATTACGGCTGGTGGCATCGCTGGTCTCAGTTCGGCTGCCTGTTCGCGGTTGACCTCAACCACGCGTGATTGGAATCCGCTGGCGTCCGCCGCCCGTGTGACGATTTTACACGCGAGTTCTTACGAGAAAAACCTGAGCGATTTGTTGCGGCAGGGACTGAAGAATTACAATTTCAACCTGAGTGGCAAGCGCGTTGTCCTCAAGGCAAATTTAGTTGAATATCATGCGGCGCGCACCATCAATACGAACCCTGTGCTGATTGCAGCGGCGATTGATGCCTTTCGCCATCTCGGAGCGAAAGAAGTAATTGTTGCCGACGGGCCAGGCCAT
The DNA here is from genome assembly GCA_031371805.1 of Blastocatellia bacterium. Lineage (GTDB taxonomy): Bacteria > Acidobacteriota > Blastocatellia > RBC074 > RBC074 > JAFDVL01. The sequence continues at coordinate 5,271 of JANMKB010000420.1, forward strand.
CAGCGCGATACGGAAATGTTGCTCGAACTCTCCGGCCTTGATGCAGTGGTGAAAGACGCCAAAACCAAATTTGTTGATCTGAATATTGATTCGATTCATCGCGTTCCGACTGCTTCACAGTTGACCACGATGGGCGAATTGTGGTTGCCCGAAACGATCCTCAATGCGGACCTGGTTGTTTCGATGCCGAAGCTGAAAACGCATCACTGGGCGGGTGTGACGCTTTCTCTGAAAAATCTTTTTGGCGTGATTCCCAGTGTCTATTACGGCTGGCCTAAAAATGTTTTGCATTGGCACGGCATCAACGAATCCATTGTTGATATTGCCACCACTGTCAAACCCGGCTTCACGATTATTGATGGTGTCGAAGGGATGGAAGGCAATGGCCCGTTGCATGGGCAAACGGTTAACTCGCAGGTCATTGTGATGAGCGACAATTTAGCCGCCGCCGATGCGACCGCGACCCGCTTAATGGGACTTGACCCGACAAAGATTGTTCATTTAAATTATCTGCGTCAGCTTGGCGAACCCATCGTTGAGCATCGTATCTCACAGGCTGGCGAAAAACTCCAGGACTACCGCCGCGAATTCCAGGTCATTGATTCGTTCAAGCATCTCAGAGCTTGAGGCAGGCAAATTTTAACTCATAAATTTGTCAACAATAATTCCCGCCCCATATTTCAGTTTATGAAAGTCGTAACCATTGCTCTCAACACTTTCCGTGAATCGGTTCGTGATCGAATCCTTTACAACTTAATTTTATTTGTTTTGCTGCTGGTCGGCGCCTCTATTTTCTTAGGCGAAATTTCGATGTCGCAGGAGTCGAAAATCATCGTCACGATGGGGCTTTCGGTCATGCGGTTATTTGGCGTACTGATCGCAATTTTTATTGGCATCGGTCTGGTCTATAAGGAAATTGATAAGCGCACAATTTACAGCCTGCTGGCCAAGCCTATCCATCGTTATGAATTTATTCTCGGCAAATATTTTGGCTTGTGTCTGACCTTACTGGTCAATTCCGTCGTGATGGCGGGCGGGATTTCGCTCGCCCTGATTTACCTGAAACGTGGCCTTGATCCGATTCAACTGAAAATCCTGCCGACGGCATATTTAATCTTTTTGGAATTGATGGTCGTAACGGCGCTCAGCCTGCTTTTTTCTTCCTTTTCGTCGCCTGCGCTTTCGGCGCTGATGACCTTTTTTCTTTTCATCATCGGAACTTTTAGCGCCGATCTAAAATTATTTGCGGCAACTGTCGGCTCCGGTTTTATTAAAGTTGTCTGTCAGGTTTTGTATTACCTGTTACCGAATCTGGATAATTTTAACTTCATCAGCGCGACTGCGTATGGTCACACTCCGCCGCTCAATATGATCGGTAGCGCGACGGTTTATGCCGCGCTTTATATCTCAGCATTACTGGCGGCAACCGTCATGATTTTTCAAAAGAGAAATTTTAAATAACCTGCTTTGAAAGTATGAAAACAAGTTTGTGGATCACAGTATTGGTAATTTGTTTGAGTGCCAGCGTCGTGCTGCAACAGTGGATTGATGCGCAACGTGGAGCCGGGTCAGCAGTTGAAGAAGCGCTTTATCTCAAATCAGGGAAAACTTTAAAACAGGCGAGTCTCGGTTTTGAAGGGATCATGGCTGACCTGTACTGGCTCCGCACGATTCAATATTTTGGCGGAAAATCGCAGCAGCTGACAGGCGAGATCAGCATTAGTAATGTGGGTGACTGGAAGCTGGAGTTGCTGGAACCACTCATCAATATTACGACTGAACTTGATCCGCACTATCTTTCTGCCTATCGTTTTGGTTCGTTGTTTCTGCCGGATATTAATGTCGAAGGAGCAATTAAACTGGGGCAACGAGCAATCAAAGACAATCCTGATGACTGGCGCGTATACCAGGACCTGGGGTTCATCTTCTGGCGGCAAAAACGTTATCAGGAGGCCAGCGAAATTTATTCGCAGGGCAGTCGTTTAGCGGGAGTGCCGAAGTGGATGGAACAAATGTCGGCGGTTATGCTGGCGAATGGTGGAGACCGGGAAACCGCACGGCAGATGTTTGCGCGGATTTATGAAACGACCGATGATCCGACCATTAAAAAAACCAGCCTCAATCGTTTGTTAGGTTTCAAAGCGGGCGATGAAATTACTTTTCTGACGAAATTGCTGGCGGATTACAGCGCCCAAAAAGGAAGCTGCCCACCCTCACTTTCATTGTTAATACGAGCGATGCCGCCGAGCGCAATCCAAAAACTTCAACAAGCCGGAATGAGTTTTGATGAAAGCCGGACGCCGCTTGATCCGCATGGTTTTGCTTACAGCTTTAAGGCTGCTACCTGCACAATTTCGCTGGCTCCTGATTCAACGATTGCTCCGTGGAAAAACTGAAAATAAGGGCCAGAAAAACTAACCACTAACCACTAATCAAAAATTATGTTAGCACTTGAAATTAACAATTTGACGAAAGATTACACCGTAGGCTTTTGGCGTAAACGTCCGGTGCGGGCATTGGACGGATTAAATTTACAAGTCGGCGTTGGCGAATCGTTTGGTTTTTTAGGACCAAATGGCGCGGGGAAAACTACGACGCTCAAAATTCTAATGCGCCTGATTTATCCCAGCGTGGGCGCTGCAAAAATCCTTGGCTGTCCGCTGGATGATATGAAAATGCGGGCGCGGATTGGCTACTTGCCAGAGCAGCCATATTTTTATGATTACCTGACGGCGCGTGAATTGTTGATGTATTGCGCGAGGATTTTCGGCATGAATAAAGCTGATGCTACAAAACGTGCAGACATTTTGCTGGAGCGCGTCGGCCTGGTCGAAGCTGCTGACAAACAATTACGCAAATATTCAAAAGGAATGTTGCAACGGGCCGGCCTGGCGCAGGCGCTGGTCAATGATCCTGAAGTTTTGTTTCTGGATGAACCAATGTCCGGCCTTGATCCATTGGGCAGAAGGGAAGTCCGCGATTTGATTGCCAGCCTGCGCGAACAGGGCAAAACAGTTTTCTTCTCTTCGCACGTTTTGTCCGATGTCGAAGCGTTGTGCGACCGCGTAGCGATTATGAACAAAGGCTGCCTGCTTGATTCCGGCAAGCTGTCAGACATTCTCAAGAGCCAGACCAACGAGATGGAAGCAATCGTGAGTAATCTAAGTGAAGCGGTGCTGAACGACTTACGCGCTTTTGCGCTCAGCGTTATTCCCACACCAGAGGGAGCGCGTGTCAGGCTTAATAGTGAGCGTGAAATTGAGCCCTTGCTCGGCGTGATTCATCGCGCTGGCGGGCGCTTAGTCTCGGTCAATTCTGTCCGCGAATCACTGGAAGATTTGTTTGTTCGTGAAGTGAGCGAGAACACAAAAGCCGCGCAACAAACGGCAAGTTGAATGGATAAAAACGTAGCACGGGCTGCCAGCCCGTAAGCTAAAATTGGCAGTACAGAGGCTTTCCGAAAACCAAATTATATTAGCCTGCTTCAGCAAACAGGTAACTTGCTATATCTGCTTTTACCTT
>JANMKB010000472.1:0-14809 GCA_031371805.1 Blastocatellia bacterium
ATCACGAAGTATTGATCGAAGGAACTGTTGCCAGCGAGAACCGCGTGTGCGGCGGCATTCCACTGAGTCCTGTCAGGGTTTCCGTACTGCGGGAAATTAATCGCACGTGCAATACGTTGTTGCCTGCGGAAGAAGGTTACGAACCGCCTCCGCCTCCGCCGTATCCTTCGCGTGCGCCGTTGCCTGACACGACCCGCGAATTCAAAATACCATTCGATTTCGACAGCGATTATTTGACGCTGCACACGACGCGCATTGTCGGAGAAGCGGCAAGAATTGCGAAGATCGTGAATGCGGCTAAAATCGAAGTGAAGGGCTATCGTGCGACGACGTGGTTATCAAATGGGCAGAAAATTATTGAAACCGAATCCATTGCAGAAATGCGCACCAAAAAAGTTGGTGCGATTCTGAGCGGACTTGGACTCAAGACAGTGAGTGTCAGTTGGAAAAATGAACCAGAACCCTGCGACGGAGTGACTGACTCAGCCAATCGCCGTGTTACGATCAGCCTGAAAACTTAAATACTTCTTCTGAAAGGCTGATTTTAATTTTGGAACAACAATCAACATCACCTCGCCCGCTCGAAGGCATCACAATTCTTGATGTAACCACTGCGCTTGCAGGGCCATTTGCCACATTGATGCTGGCAGGCTTGGGCGCACGAGTTATTAAAATTGAAAATCCTGCGAGTGGCGACACCTGCCGTACAAACTCACCGTATCTTGGTAAATTAGGAGCGAAACTCACGCGTGAAAACGATGACGATATTTCTATTTCGACGATTAATCGGTTACGCAACAAACTTGGCATTACGCTGAATTTAAAGCATCCGCGCAGCAAAGAAATTTTTGCCGACCTGCTCAAACAAGCCGATGTCGTAGTCGAAAATTTCAGCAGCGGTACGATGAATCGCCTGGGCGTAGGCTACGATTTTGCCCGGCAAATTAATCCGCGCATTGTCTATTGTTCGATCAGTGGATTTGGCAGCCACAATACGCTCAAGGAACCAAGTTCTGGCAAAGCGATGGATACGATTATTCAGGCGCTGAGCGGTGTGATGCAAACTTCGGGCGAAGCTGACGATCCTCCGCTGCGACTTGGCGTTCCATTTGCGGATTTGATTACGCCGTTGTTTGGAATTATTGGAATTCTTGCTGCGTTGCAACAACGACAGCAAACAGGCATCGGGCAGCATGTAGATGTTTCGATGCTTGGCGTCATGACTTCGCTGGTGGCGTGTGAGCCGTTTGATTTATTGGAGCGGCTCGGCATCCCGACGAAAACCGGACAGACGGCGCCGCGTCTTGCTCCGTTTGGAGTGTATGCAGCGAGCGACGGATACATTGCGCTTTGTGCGCTCACGGACGCTTTTGTACAAGGGCTTTTCAACGCGATGGCGCGTCCCGACCTCGGAGCAGATGAACGGTTTCGCACCCGTGATCAGCGCGTCAAGCACCACAAAGAAATTGATTTGATAGTTTCGGGATGGATGATCTCGTTATCGCAAGCGGAAATTCTCACGCGCCTGGAAGCCTTCGGAGTCCCTGCTGCTGAAGTGAGAAATCCGCAGGTTGCGGTGCGCGATCCGCTGGTAACTTCTCGTGGCGAATCTGTTCCGTTGGCGCATCCAAAATTCGGCGTCGTCGAAGATGTCTACGGCATCGGCATGCCCATTCGTTTTTCAGGAGCGACGGCTGGCTTCGATCAACCACCACCAGAAATCGGCGAACATAATCAACAAATTTACGGCGACATGCTGGGGTATTCGGCAACGCAACTTGAGGAGCTGCGTACAAAGGGAGTCGTCTGACGGTACAGTACAGGGAGCGGTAGCGACCTGGTCTGGCAATGAGTCACCAAGAGGCCTGAGCTTTGCATAAAGAAAGAGCCGCAGCAAAATTTCGCTGCGGCTCTTTCTTTATTCACGGAGGGGATGCGATCTAAAAGTCGTCGTCGTCATCGGCGGCGAAAGCTGGCTCTACTTCAAATGCTCCTTCCGGCTCATCAACGAATTCTTCCTCATCCTCAGCCACGTCGTCTTCTATCGGTGCTGGCGTCGAGGTTGGACGTAAACCAACCATCGCCGACATGGCCTCAAGATAACTCTGTGTATCTTCGATTTCGTCTTCCTTGTTGACGCTTTCCGTTCCATCGGCTTCCACCTTGATATTGCGGTAAAAGCTCATGCCAGTGCCCGCCGGAATCAAACGTCCCATAATGACGTTTTCTTTCAAGCCACGCAGGTAATCTATGCGGCCTGAAATTGCGGCTTCGGTCAGCACGCGGGTGGTTTCCTGGAAGGAAGCTGCTGAAATAAATGAATCAGTTGAAAGCGAAGCCTTGGTGATGCCAAGCAACAACGGATCAGCCGTCGCCGAAACGCCATTTTCAACTTCAGCTTCAATGCGGGCATTTTCATCCTGGAAGCGGAAGCGATCAACCTGTTCTTCCAACAGAAATTCTGTATCGCCAACCTCTTTGATCCGCACCCAGCGCAGCATCTGGCGCACGATAACTTCGATATGCTTATCGTTGATATGCACACCCTGTAAGCGATAGACTTCCTGAATCGCATTGACCAGATAGCGCTGCAGAGCCTCTGTTCCCTGCACTGCCAAAATGTCGTGTGGGTTCAGCGGGCCATCCATCAAAGGTTCGCCAGCGCGGACGCGGTCGCCTTCCTGAACGTTGATATGGGTTCCGCGTGGAATTCCATATTCCCGCTCTTCGCTATTTTCACCAACCACGATGACTTTTTGCGAGCCTTTGGTGATGGAACCAAATTTGATGATGCCATCAATTTCCGCCATCACCGCAGTTTCACGCGGACGGCGCGCCTCAAAGAGTTCGACGATGCGCGGAAGACCACCAACGATGTCTTTCGTCTTGGCAGATTCACGCGGTGTTTTCGCCAGTAAATCGCCCGGCTTCACTTCGTCATCACGACCAACCATCAGGTTAGCGCGAATTGGCATGGGATAATTTTTCAAAACCTTGCCGGCTTCGTTTCTGATTTCAATGCGCGGTTGCCGTTTTTCGTTGGTCGAATCCATCACGATCATGCGGGACAAACCAGTAGTTTCGTCCATGTCTTCGTGGACGGTCTCGCCTTCGATCAAATCTTTCCAATGAATATGACCACCGACTTCGGTCAAAATTACCCGCGAGTAAGGGTCCCATTCGGCAACTTTTTCGCCTTCTTCAACCCGTCCGCCATCAACATAATTGATGACCGCACCGTAGGCGATGGGGTAACGATCTACTTCACGACCACGATCATCAATGATGACAACCGAGCCGTTGCGATTCATCGCGACGATCTTACCTTCGCGGTTAATCAGCGTCGTGAGGTCATCGTATTTGACAGTTCCCGCCGTGCGCGCTTCATGTGAGTTTTGGTCAGCGACTCTGGTTGCCGTCCCGCCGATGTGGAAGGTACGCATCGTAAGCTGCGTGCCCGGCTCACCGATTGACTGCGCCGCGATCACCCCAACCGCTTCGCCCATATCAACCATTTGTCCATTCGACAGGTTGCGACCATAACATTTCACACAGACTCCGCGCCGCGATTCGCACGTCAGCACCGAACGAATTCGCAGTCGTTCAATTCCGGCATTTTGAATTTCGGTAGCGATGTCTTCGGTGATTTCCTGACTGGTAGTAGCCAGCACCTGACCGGTGATTGGGTCCAGCACATCCTCTAAAGCTACGCGTCCCATAATACGTTCGCGCAATCCTTCGATGATATCTCCGGCTTCAATAATCGGCTCAGCCCAAATTCCTTTGATGGTGCCGCAATCGCTTTCAGAAATAATCACGTCCTGCGAAACGTCTACCAGACGACGGGTCAAATACCCTGAATCCGCAGTCTTCAGCGCTGTATCCGCCAAACCTTTACGTGCGCCGTGCGTTGAGATGAAGTACTGCAACACGTTCAAGCCTTCGCGGAAATTGGCGCGAATAGGCGTTTCGATAATTTCGCCTGACGGCTTAGCCATCAGTCCGCGCATCCCGGCAAGCTGACGAATCTGTTGCTGGTTACCACGTGCGCCGGAATCAGCCATGACGAGAATAGGATTGAGTTCTTTCAACTCTTTCTCGCGTTTGGACATTTCCTTGAACATTTCATCGGCGACCTTTTCGGTCACTTCCGACCAGATGTTGACGACTTTGTTGTAACGCTCGCCGTTGGTGATTACACCATCTTTATATTGTTGCTCGACCTTAATCACTTCAGCATCAGCATCGCCCACAATGCGCGGTTTATTCGGCGGCGTCACCATATCGTCAACGCCGATGGAAATTCCTGCTTTAGTAGCGAACGTAAAGCCGAGCGTTTTCAACTCATCCAGCATCGTCACGGTCAATGGATGTCCGTAACGCAGGTAACAAAAACTGACCAGACTGCCGAGACCTTTTTTCTTCATAATGCCATTGATATAAGGCATTTCTTTCGGCAGCGCGTCGTTAAAAATCACGCGTCCGACAGTGGTCTGAATCGTGCGAACCTTCCCCTCCTGGACAGTCGCTTTAATGATGTCCTGTGAGTCGCGTTCACTTTCGAGATTAATGAATTCGCCCGTGAAACGAAGGCGAATCCGGGTTTGCGTCGTGACTTCTTTCGCATCAAGCGCCAGCAGCACATCGTCAGTACTGGAAAATGCGCGGCCTTCACCTTTGGCTCCATCAGCCGCAAGCGTCAGGTAATAACAGCCCAACACGATGTCTTGGGTAGGAACGGCGATTGGCTGGCCAGAGGCTGGCGATAAAATATTATTCGAAGCCAGCATCAGAACACTTGCTTCAATTTGCGCTTCGGGCGAAAGCGGAATATGAACCGCCATTTGATCGCCGTCAAAATCTGCATTGAAAGCAGTACACACGAGCGGGTGAATCTTGATCGCTTTGCCTTCGACGAGGACAGGCTCAAAGGCCTGAATGCCTAAGCGATGCAGCGTTGGCGCACGGTTGAGCAGCACAGGATGATCTTTGATAACTTTTTCCAGAATATCCCATACGACCTCTTCCTGGCGTTCGACTAATTCTTTGGCCTGCTTGATCGTAGCGGCGTGATTTTCAGCCTCAAGTCGGTTGTAAATAAACGGCTTGAAAAGTTCCAACGCCATTTTCTTCGGCAAACCGCATTGATGCAGTTTTAATTCAGGGCCGACGACGATGACGGAACGACCGGAATAATCTACGCGTTTACCAAGCAGATTCTGGCGGAAACGTCCCTGTTTGCCTTTGAGCGTATCGGACAAAGATTTCAGCGGACGATTGTTCACACCACGCAGCACGCGCCCACGACGACCATTATCGAATAACGCGTCAACGGCTTCCTGAAGCATGCGCTTTTCGTTGCGCACGATGACTTCAGGCGCTTTCAATTCAATCAGCTTCGACAAACGATTATTGCGATTGATTACGCGGCGATACAGATCATTCAAATCCGAAGTCGCAAAGCGTCCGCCGTCCAGCGGCACGAGTGGGCGCAGTTCCGGCGGAATAACCGGAATCACATCCAGGATCATCCACTCCGGCTTGTTACCGGATTTACGGAATGATTCCACGACCTTCAGACGTTTGGAATACTTGAGCTTCTTTTGCTGGCTCGTCTCCGTCTTCATTCTTTCGCGGAGGTCTTCCGACAACTCGGCGATTTCCGCTCTGGACAACAAAATCTTGATCGCTTCAGCACCCATTCGCGCTACTTCGCTATTGAATTTACCAGGAAATTCCTGGATCAACTGGCGATAGCGATCATCAGCAATCAGTTCGCGTTCTTTCAGTGGCAGGCCAAGCTCTTCAAGTTCTTTGGCATCCGCAATGACGATATAGCTTTCAAAATAAAGTACTTTTTCAAGCTCGCGCAGCGGAATATCCAGCAGATGCCCGATGCGTGACGGCAGGCCTTTGAAAAACCACACGTGCGAGCAGGGGCTGGCAAGTTCGATATGCCCCATGCGTTCGCGGCGCACTTTAGCCTGCGTGACTTCCACGCCGCACTTGTCGCAGACGACGCCCCGATGTTTCATGCGCTTGTACTTACCGCACAGGCATTCCCAATCGGTGACTGGCCCGAAGATGCGCGCACAGAACAACCCGTCGCGCTCCGGCTTAAAAGTCCGATAATTGATTGTTTCCGGTTTGGTCACATGCCCATGCGACCAGGAACGGATTTTTTCTGGCGAAGCAAGACTAATGCGAATCGCTTCAAGATGCGGTGTAGCCGCTTTTTCTCCAGTTAATCTATACATATTTCTCCGTTGTCGAATTCGGAATTCGGAAGTCAGAATTCGGAAGGGAAACCGAAGGCTCCTGACTTCCGAATTCTGACTCCTTTATGTTTCTACGCTTCTGCTGTTTCGCGTTGCCTTAATTCCACATCGAGACACAGCGATTGCAATTCGCGGATCAGCACGTTGAATGATTCCGGCAAGCCTGGCTCAAAGTCTGTTTCGCCTTTGACAATTGCCTCGTAAATTTTCGAGCGTCCTGTTACGTCATCAGACTTCGCCGTTAAGAGTTCCTGCAACGTATGCGCCGCTCCATAAGCCTGCAACGCCCAGCATTCCATTTCACCGAAACGCTGACCGCCAAATTGCGCTTTACCACCGAGCGGCTGTTGCGTAATTAAGCTGTATGGTCCAATAGAACGAGCGTGAATCTTATCGTCCACCAGATGCGAGAGTTTGAGCATATAGATGTAACCAACGCTCACCTTTTGCTCAAATACTTCACCGGTCATACCATCAAAGAGCGCCGTCTTACCCGATTCGTTGATCATATCGGGATAGCCTTCGCTGGTTAACTGGTCAGCCGCCTGCCGCAGGAAACGCTTGATTTCAGATTCCGCCGCACCGTCAAAAACTGGTGTCGCGAATTTCATCCCAAGCACATTGGCAGCCCAGCCCAAATGGGTTTCAAGAATCTGACCGACGTTCATGCGCGAGGGGACACCCAGCGGATTGAGCACGATCTCAACCGGCGTGCCATCGGGCAGGTACGGCAAATCTTCTTCAGGAAGAATACGTGCAATCACACCTTTGTTACCGTGACGACCAGCCATCTTATCGCCCACCGAAAGCTTGCGCTTCATGGCGATGAAGACTTTGACCATCTTGATCACGCCGGGCATTAACTCATCACCCTTTTTGAGCTTGTCAACTTTGTCCTTGAACAGATGATCGAGAATTGCGATTTGCCGATCAGTCCGTTGTTCGAGGTCTTTAATTTCAGCCCCAACATCAGAACGTGCGCCAGCGACCACCGCTTTCTTGAGGGCGGCAAATTCAAACTCCTGCAAAATTTCGCGCGTGAGCTTGGTTCCCTTTTCCGCGTACACTTTGCGGTTATGAACTAAGTCTTCTTCGAGCTTGCGACCTTCCAGCAGTTCGTAAACTCGTTTGTTGCGCTCTTCGTGCAAAATACGAATTTCGTCATTGAGATTTTTAAGCAGCTTTTCCTCTTCTGCCGACTCAATTGCCATACTGCGTGCGTCTTTGTCAGCGCCTTTACGAGTAAAGACTTTGACATCAACAACAGTTCCCTCAATCCCTGGCGGGCAGGTCAACGAAGCATCGCGGACATCGCCGGCTTTTTCACCGAAAATAGCCCGTAACAATTTTTCTTCAGCCGTTAGTTGTGTTTCACCTTTTGGCGTCACTTTACCAACCAGAATTGAGCTTGGCTTGACATAAGCGCCGATGCGGATGATTCCGCTTTCGTCAAGATCACGCAGCGCCGCTTCACCAACGTTGGGAATATCGCGAGTAATTTCTTCTGGTCCCAGCTTGGTATCGCGGGCTTCGATTTCCAACTCTTCGACGTGAATCGAAGTGTAGTAATCGTTCTTGACCATCTTTTCAGAGATCAAAATCGCGTCCTCGAAGTTGTAACCGCGCCACGGCATAAACGCGACCAGAACGTTACGACCCAGCGCGAGTTCGCCGCCTTCGGTACAAGGCCCGTCAGCAATAACTTCGCCTTTCACTACTCGATCACCTTTGCGCACAATTGGCTTTTGATTGATGCAGGTATTTTGATTCGAGCGTTTGAATTTGATGAGCGGGTAAATGTCCGCCGTCACTTCGCGTGAAAGTGTTCCGTCAACGTTGTGATCAGCCTTGATGATGATGCGTTCAGAGTCAACGACATCAACGACTCCATCGCGTCGTGCAATGACGACCGCGCCGGAATCCTGCGCCGTAACTTTTTCCATCCCCGTTCCAATGTAAGGAGCCTGTGCACGCAGCAATGGAACAGCCTGACGTTGCATGTTCGATCCCATCAGGGCGCGGTTCGCATCGTCGTTTTCAAGGAAGGGAATTAATGATGCCGCGACCGAAACAAGCTGTTTCGGCGAAACATCCATATATTGAATCTCGCCCCGCAACGAAACGATGAATTCACCGGCCTGCCGAGCGTTAACGCGTTCACCCACGATGTGACCGTTTTTATCCAACTCAATATTGGCCTGACCAATAATGTATTTGTCTTCCTCCCAAGCCGAGAGATAAAAGGGGAACGGCTCGAAATTCGCTGGCTTTTGTCCTTCGGATAATTTCTTATTGGCCTTTTCGACCACATCTTCAGGCACATGATCGCCAGCTTTAAGCTTCGTATCGCCAGGATTATGAATCAGCACATAATCAATCACCTGACCATCTTCAACCTTGCGATAAGGCGATTCGATAAAGCCGAATTCATTGATGCGAGCAAAGCACGACAAGCTGGAAATTAAGCCAATGTTCGGCCCTTCAGGCGTTTCAATCGGACAGATGCGACCGTAGTGAGTCGTATGCACGTCGCGGACTTCGAAGCCCGCACGTTCACGTGATAAACCACCTGGTCCAAGCGCTGACAGACGGCGCTTGTGGGTAATTTCCGACAGCGGATTCGTCTGATCCATAAACTGGGAAAGCTGTGACGAGCCAAAAAATTCACGCACCGCCGCCATCACGGGTTTCGCGTTAATCAAATCACGCGGCATCGCGGTTTGCATTTCCTGATGAATGGACATCTTCTCTTTGATCGCCCGCTCCATCCTGACCAAACCAAGTCGGAATTGATTTTCCAATAATTCGCCAACGGCACGAACACGACGATTGCCCAGATGATCAATGTCGTCATCGCTATAAAAAACCGTGCGACCATCAGGTAATTTTTGCTCGCCATTGACGCGCTTAAGCTTGAGAACATAATCCAGAACATCAAAGAAATCCTGGGGCGAAAATAATAAATCGTCCAGACGTTCCCGATCAGGACGCCCCATCTTAATATTGAATTTCAAGCGTCCGACACGCGAAAAATCAAATTTGCGCGGATCGAAGAACATCCCTTCAAATAAAGCTTTGGACGTATCCAAAGTTGGCGGATCGCCGGGACGCATCTTGCGATAAATTTCAATCAGAGCTTCCTGATGAGATTTGATCGCATCCTTGCGCACGGTATTGCTCATTACCGGGCCGACATCATCTTTTTCAGGGAAGAAAACTTCCAGCGCTTCGACTCCGGCTTCAGCGAGTTTCGCAATGGTTTCCGGGGTTAGTCCGGTGTTGCTTTCAGCAATGACTTCACCCGTTGTGTTGTCAACCACATCGCTCAGGACAAAAGCACCTTCGAGGTCGTGTGCCTGCACTTCGACTTCTTTGATGCCCGTATTGAGCATTGTTTCGTAAACTGAACTGGTGAGCTTCTTGCCGCTCTTCACCAGCACTTCGCCCTTTTTATCTTTAATTTCATGCGAAACGCGCAAGCCAATAATATTTTTACTGACCTGCCAGAATAGCTGTCCTTTCTGCACGCGAATCTGATCTACCTGATAAAAAGACCGCAAAATATCTTCGTCACTCTTAAGCCCTAGCGCCCGCAAAAAGATCGTTGCCAAAAATTTACGCTTCCGATCAATGCGAACATACAGCAGGTTTTTCGCATCGTATTCAAACTCGACCCAGGATCCGCGATAGGGAATAACTTTGGCTAAAAAGTAAGTATTGTTATCGGCGCGCTCAAAGAAACAGCCCGGACTGCGATGTAACTGTGAAACAATGACGCGCTCAGTACCATTGATGATAAAAGTTCCGTTCTCAGTCATCAGCGGTAAATCGCCGAAATAAACTTCTTCTTCCTTGATGTCACGGATTGATTTGTGATCAGTCTCTTCGTCTTTGTCCCAGACGGTCAGGCGAATTTTGACGTGCAACGGCACAGAATACGTCATGCCCCGCTCCTGACATTCGTTCACATCGTATTTGTGCTTTAAGCCCACTGGTTCGCCGCAATTATCGCAAACGATCACGACGTTTTTATTGTAGGTGCCGCAATCGTTACACATCACGTCATCAGAAGAAAAAGGATTGACCTTAATCACTGAACCGCACTGCTTACAATTAGAACGCAGGTGATGCAGGCCCTGAAGCTGATTACACTTACAATTCCAGTTTCCGATTCGATACTCGACAAACTCCAGCGACGACACGTCACGAAAATCGGCAATCGGGAAAGTGGATTTAAAAACTGCCTGTAACCCGGTGTTATCGCGTTCAGGCGGCAGCATGTCCATTTGAAGAAAACGGTCATAGCTTTCCCGCTGAACTTCGATCAGGTTAGGGATACGAACAGTCGTCCGAATTTTAGAGAAATCATATCGCGGTGCTCGCGCGACGCTAGAAACAGTTATTTCGTTATATGCCATACGGTCAGTTCCCGCGTTAATTAATTTGACATCCCATGCAAAACATAATTTTGCAAAAGAATTACGTTCAAAGCTGTAAACAGCAAATGGCGGCTGAGGGACGACACTATGCCCTAGCCGCGATATATGCAGTTAAAATTTCGCAATTTGTAATTGAAATCCTTTGATTCCCAAACCCCGGAGCTTCTCTATGGGGCTACCTGTGCGGGCCTTTACGCTCAGCACAAGAGATAAACCGTGAATCGCTGAATTTACCTAACAGGTGTTGAGCCAAGTCAGCGTTTCTATCTGACCCAACACCCCTTAGGTTAACCGATAACGACCAATAACTCAAATGACTACTTGAGTTCAACTGTAGCGCCGGCTTCGGTAAGCTTGGTCTTAATGGCTTCAGCTTCTTCTTTCGACGCACCTTCTTTAACGGCTTTCGGCGCACCATCTACTAAATCTTTCGCCTCTTTCAAGCCTAATCCGGTGATTTCACGGACAACTTTAATCACATTGATTTTGGCACTTCCCGCTGCAACCAGCACAACATTAAATTCTGTTTGCTCTTCTACTACTGGAGCAGCGACGGCGGCGGCAGGAGCGGCTGACGCAGCGGCGGCGGCGGCTGACACACCAAAAGTTTCTTCCATCATCTTAACGAGACTGGAAGCTTCAAGAAGGGTTAATTCTTTGATCTGATCAATAATACCTGTAAGTTTTTCTGACATATTCGTTCTTTCCGCAATTTTGCCTAAATAAAAAGTTAATGGTCAAGCGCCTGAAAAAGCTTCGGCGCGCTTCAGATATAACGTTTGGGCATCACTCCGCACGCTCATCGTTGCGTGTTGGTCGCGCACTGACACGCACGAGCGACCACCAATAAATCCTGCGTTCAAAAATCGTTATGCGCCTTTTTGTTTGGCGACTTCGTTCGTCACAATCGCCAGATTGCGGGCGACACCACTCAATGCCACAGCCATTCGCTGTGCGCCTGAGTTAATGAGGAACATAATTTTGCTAATCAATTCTTCCCTGGATGGCATGGAGGCGACATCAGCAATTTCCTGCACCGAAATTGCCCGCCCCTCAACAACGCCAGCCTTGAAAGTAAATTTGGGATTCTCTTTGGCGAATTTGCTGAGAACTTTGGCAATGCTAACCGGGTCATTTTCATTGTAAGCAATTGCAGTCGGCCCGACAAACTGGTCCTTCAGACTTTCGAGTGCCGTTCCCTGCACAGCAATCTCTGCCAAAGTATTTTTGACTACGCGATAGCTGAAGTTCGCCTCTTTTGCCTGCTTCCGAAGCTCCCAATCCTTCTCGACCGAAATCCCCTGATAAGCCACCACGATGGCATGCTGAATTTTGGAAAACTCGCTTTTGAGAATTTCAACTTCTTGTTGTTTTTGCGCTCTTGTTTTCATATTTACACTCTCTTAAAAATTTCAGGCTCCAACCAAACCAGCATCTACGAGAACGCCTGGTCCCATTGTGGAAGCGACATTCACTTTTTTGACGTATTTACCTTTAGCGGTGGAAGGTTTCGATTTAATCACTGCGTCAATCAAGGCCTTTGCGTTCTCAATTAACTTGTCAGCAGTGAATGAAACCTTACCGACCGGAACGTGAATTACGCCTGTTTTATCAACGCGATATTCAACCTTACCGGCCTTGGTTTCCTTAATCGCCTGTGCCACGTCTACGGTTACGGTTCCAGTTTTTGGATTGGGCATCAACCCGCGCGGGCCAAGAATTTTACCTAATGTTCCGACGAGCCTCATCATATCCGGGGTCGCGATCAGGGCATCAAAGTCGGTGTAGCCACCTTTGATCTTTTCTACCAAATCTTCTGCCCCAACTTCATCGGCTCCGGCGTCCAGGGCTTCTTTCATTTTGTCACCGCCAGCAATGACGGCAACTTTTTTGGATCGGCCTAAGCCATTTGGCAAAACGATTGTGCCGCGCACAAGTTGATCAGCTTTGCGCGGATCAACGCCTAAAACCATTGTTAATTCAACGGTTTCATCAAATTTAGCAAACGCGAGCTTTTGGACTAAAGCGACCGCATCACCCAGAGAATGAAGCTTTGCTTTATCTACCTGCGCAGATGCAGCTTTAAATTTTTTTCCAGCCATGGTTATTTCCTTTCAGGTGTTAGCGTGACTAAATCGCAAAGTGGTTTAGTCACTCCCTCGTAGGCGATTGAGAGTTAAATGATTTGTAGCCCGAGACTCTTTGCCGTGCCTTCAATCGTTCGAATCGCAGAATCCAGATTTGAGGTATTCAGGTCGGGCATTTTTGTTTTGGCGATTTCTTCAATCTCTGCCCGAGAAATTGTACCGATTTTCTCGCGGTTAGGTTTGCCCGATCCTTTTTCAATCTTTGCCGCTTTTTTCAGCAAATCTGCTGCCGGTGGAGTCTTGGTAATAAAGGTAAAAGAACGATCCGCATAAACTGTGATGACAACGGGTATTTTGATGTCACCCATATTTGCGGTTTTCGCATTAAACTGCTTGCAAAACTCCATGATGTTGACGCCTTTGGGGCCGAGCGCTGTACCAATTGGTGGAGCAGGATTCGCTTTGCCCGCAGGCACCTGGAGTTTGATGTAATCTGTAATCTTCTTTGCCATAATAAAACTTTAAGCGGTAATTATTGGGCAGTAAATACTGCCTGTAGTCCTCACCGATATTAACTTTCTTCTGTAAAAGTCATTTTTTCGACTTCTAAAAATCCTAATTCGACCGGAGTTGCCCGTCCAAAAATCGTCACCATTACTTTGAGCATGCTCTTATCAATATTTACGTCTTCAACGGTGCCCGTAAAGCTGGTAAAAGGCCCGTTGGTGATGCGCACAGTTTCACCCCGTGAGAAAGTGAACTTGGGTTTCGGTTTTTCAGCCGCCACCGCCACATGATGCACAATCTGATCCACTTCTTCAGGGGTCAGCGGAGTTGGTTTCTGACCACCGACAAAGCTGGTAACTTTGGGAGTGCTCTTTATCAAATGCCAGGCTTTATCTGTAATATCTCCCCGTTCGTTGGTCAATAACTTAACCAGCACATAACCGGGAAAAAACATCCGCGTACTTTCAACTCGCTTTGAGCCGCGCATCTCTACTACGGTTTCGGTTGGAATAAGAACTTCCAACACCTCATCCGCCATCCCAAAAGCCTCAATCCGCGTATTCAGGCTTTCGCGCACTTTTCGTTCATAGCCAGAATAAGTATGGATGATAAACCATTCAGTTCTGGCTTCAGGCTGAACTTCCGCAGGTTGAGTTTCTACCGATTGATCTTCCACCTGAGTTTCAATTTCAGTCATATTCTCAAGCTTTCCCAATAAATCAGGACGCCCTTCTATTCCAAATTAGAAAATCTTTTTGGCAACCCATTCAATGCCCTGAATCAAATACGTTAATGCAATGTCAGTTCCAAAAAGAAAAAAGCCGAAAAAGAAAACTGCGACAATCACTACAATTGTCGTATTAATAACTTCCTGCCGAGTCGGCCAGGAGACTTTTTGCATCTCCAGCTTAACCTCGTGGTAATAATTTTTGATTCGTTGAATCGGTCCCTGCGGTGCGCTGGTAACGGGAATTTCGCCTTGTGTTTCTTCTATTGACATTGCCATGCGTCCCTCCCGCGAATCATCTTTGCATTTTGATTTAGCATGCTAAAATTTCTGAATAATAATCAGGGCACTTTAAAATTTTCTACGATTGGCAGGGGTACCAGGACTCGAACCCGGACATACGGTTTTGGAGACCGTCGTGCTAACCATTGACACTATACCCCTGCAAAAATCCTATTTAGTCTCTTTGTGATTATTGTGCTTACGGCACGTATTACAAAACTTCTTGAACTCCAGACGCGCCGGAGTCGTCTTCTTGTTCTTCGTTGTCATGTAATTTTTATTTTTGCATTCTTCGCAAACAAGTGTGATGTTATCTCTTGCCATTTTTTAATTACTCCTGATCAGCAAAATCCTTACTCAATAATATCGGAGATCGTGCCCGCGCCGACTGTGCGCCCACCTTCGCGGATCGCAAAACGCAGCCCCTTCTCCATCGCAATCGGGGTGATCAACTCAATGTCCATTGCAATGTTGTCCCCCGGCATCACC
>JANMKB010000485.1:0-17533 GCA_031371805.1 Blastocatellia bacterium
TGATTCCAGGGCAGGAACGGACGCCAGCCATAGGAGTTGGTGAAATCCAGCAAAGGATGCGTGCTGATGGAAAGCAAACTCAAAACGAAGAGTGGAAAAAATTTAGCGGACTGCCAGGCTGGATGTGTTCTTTGCCACCACCGCGAGGCCGCATACATCAGGCCTGCCAGCAGTAATGACAGAATCGGAATAGCAATGATGGCGTGCGTAAGACCGCGATGATGCTCAAGGTAAATTGCGGTGCTGAAGAGTCCGGTTACGATGTCGAGGTCAGGAAAATTTGCGCCCAGAATCAGCGTTGGCGTAGCAAGTGAGGTCCAGCGCTTTAATCCGGTGTGAGCTAAAGCCGCGCCGACCAGACTATGTGTGACATTATCCATCAGGGCAAATGGAGGAATAAAAACGGCCAGAGGAGCTATTTTCTCTGACCGTTTTTGTTATTTTGCTGTCGCTATTTTCGTCCGGCTGGGAAGCAAATCTTTTTTCTCTGGTTCCGGTAATTTGTCAACTCGCGCCGGATCAAGGGTTGCAAGCTGGAGCAGCGCTTTGGTATTGATCGAGGCGGGCTTGTCCCGATTCTGGCTGGCTAAATTAAAGTACAAATCAGAAGCTTCCTGGGTTTTGCCCAGCGCTTCATACGTTCGTGCCGTATTAAAATCAACCAGGCTGTCTGAAACATTGCCGGGCGCAGCTTTGAGCTTTTGATACTCGGCGAGCGCTTCATTAAATTTGCCGGTTGCTTCATAGCGTTCTGCTAAAGTCAGCCGCGCTTTTGCACTGATGATCGAGTTTTTGCCGGCTAACGATTTTAACGCTTCTTCGCCTTTTGCTCCGCCGTCAAGATCAAGTTTGTGGATGGCGGCGTAATAGGTGGCAATGTCGCCATATTGTGAAGGGTAATCGCTGGCGATTTTCTCAAACGCCTCGACTGTCTTGCGGTTTTTTTCCTCTTCGGTTTTAAAGGCGTAGCTGCCAGGCAGCGTGGGCGGCAATGGATCAGCCACCGGAGCCGCCTCTATTTTGTAAGCTGTGCTCATGGCGTCAGTGGCGCGTTCGGCGCTCCGTTTGGAAAACCACTGATAGCCGAACCATAAGACCAGTACCGCTGCGACGGCAGCCAAAGCAGTCAAAATTGGCTTCGTGCGCGGTTTGACCCATGCGGTTGTCTTCATATATTGATCCATCAACGGATCGTGTTTTAGTTGCTCAGTATGCTGTTTTGCCAATTTTGTAACTCCTTAAAGATGTATGAGGGCACTTGAGAAACAGAAACCTTAGCTACTCAGCAAGGGCTTGTCAAGCTAATTCCACTGACGTTTGTAATGGCGGGCTTAAGGTTTTAAAAGGACACTTTTGGTATTTAGGTTGGCATTGTTTTCCTAAGTCCTTTGTTTTTAAGCAAGAGTTTTTCGACGAGATTTCAGGCGGAGATATTGTTACGAGACGTGTTCCTGGGCAGGAGTCGTGTTTTCTGCGCCATACGTGCCATATTGACGATAATCGTAATAACCATAGCCTTCTTTTTCGAAGCTGAAGTTATTCAATACCGCGCCCAGCACTTTGGCATTCACTTTGGCAAGCTGGGAACGGCAACTCCGTAAAACATCGCGGGTGCATTTGCCGCTGTTGACTAATAAAATTACGCCATCGGCCATGGTGGAAAGCACCAGACCATCAGTCACGTGTAACAGTGGCGGAGTGTCAATCAGGATATGATCGTAGGTTTGCGCAAGCTCTGCTAATAGCTGGCGCATATTTTCTGAGCTAACTAATTCAGCCGCGTTCGGCGGGATGATGCCACTGGGCAGCAAAAATAAATTTGAAACCCCTGTCGGATGAACAGCTTTTTCCAGGCTGACCTCACCTGACAAATAATTGGAAAGGCCGATATTATGGCTGAGGCCAAAATATTTATGCACGGAAGGGCGACGCATATCAGCATCAATTAAGATCACCGAGCGGCCCAGTCTGGCTAATGACAGTGCGGTATTAATGACAGTGGTGCTTTTACCTTCGCCAGGCAGACCGCTGGTAAAAAGAATTTTCTTCGGTGCGCCGCCGGCGGTCGAAAGCAGAATTGAGGTGCGTAACGTGCGGTAGGCTTCGATCCCTGGGAGGTTCAGCATCGCATCGTGTAATTGTGTGTTAAGTGCCAGGAGCGAGGATTTATTTTTTTCTTCGAGTGCCAGGAGAGAAGCCTTTTTCTGGTAAGGATTTTCTCCTGACATTTGGTTCTGTGTTGCCAGATTTTCTTTATTGATCAATTTCGGGACTATCGCCAGCGTGGGTAAACCGGAATAGTGTGTGATGTCATGAGAATCTTTGATCGTATTATCCAAATAATCAAAAAAGAGCGCCAAGCCAATGCCCGCAACCGTGCTCAGTAAGAAAGCCAGCAGGATATTTTGCAGGCGTTTCGGACGCGCAGCGGATGGGGGTACTTCCGCCGGTTCGATCAGTTTGATGTTGTTATATTGTTCGGCGACCTGCGCCTGTGCCTGCGTCGTTTTTTGCAGGAAGTCGTTATACAACGCTTTAGTTGTCTCGACATTCTGGCGTAATAACCCAAACTGAATCGCCGCCTGATTTTCCTGCACGGCTTCACTCTTGGCTTTGACTAAAGCTTCTTTAAGAGATTTTTCGTCACGAACTGCGCGTTCGTAATCCGCTTTTAATCTTTCTTCGAGCGTCGAGGAACTGGCTTTTAGTTGTAATTCAATCGCGGTCATCTGCTGGCGAATCTCGACAACTTTAGGATTACGTGCACCAAATTTAACTTCCAGTTGCGCTACCTGGGTGGATAATTCTCCCAGTTTTTTCTTAAGTTCAATGGTCTTGGGGTCTGAAAATGCTTCGGGTAATTGTTCGACGCGTCCCTGTATTACTTCCTGATACAAAGAATTTTTTAGAATCCGATCTGCTTCGGCGCGCATGGTTTGTTCGTGTAATTTTGCCAGTTTTTCAGTCGTGAGCGTTGATTTATTATCAATACTGAAAATGTTATTGGCTTTGGTGTAATCGCCCAACTCCTGTTCGGATTGTTCTACTTTTGCTTTCAAACTGCGGGTGGTGCGATCTAACCAATCAGAAGTTTTGGTATATTTATTCGTCTTGGAACGAAAGTTACTATCAATAAAAGTTTTTGCCAGCGTGTTGGCAATCGCGGCAGCGAGGACCGGATCGGTGTGCGAATATTCAATGTTGACAAGGCGCGAATCACGGATCGTGGAAACCTTTAAATTACTCTGGATTGCGCCTAACAATAACCGCATTTTTTCTTGTTCTTTCTCTGATAGTACTTGCTCATTCGGATTAATGATGGGTTTTACCTCATCAGGGTTATCAGCAAAAATTCCGGCGAGAACTTTGCGATCTGACATTGGGGCTGGCGCTTTGTCAAACACCGCCGCAAAGGTTTCGCCGAGGGAACGCTCTTCAGTAACATCAAGGAAATTTTTATTTTCCCCCAGCTTCATTGCCTTGCTGATTTCCGTTTGGAGCGGTCGGCTTTGCAAAATCTGCACAGCGGTTTTTACTTCATAATCATTCATGTAATAGACCGCCTCTCCCCCTTTCATTAAGGTCGGAGCTTCCGTGCCAATCTCGATCATTACTTTCGCCGTATAAGAAGATTTTATGTGGAACGAATACAAAATACCGAGCATTGTTCCTAACAGCACTGTTACCCACACCAAATATTTACGCCGTTTTATGATGCGTAAATATTCCCGCAAATGGACTGCCTCGTTGTTGTTTGCATCCGCGTCCGGTTGAGAAGAATAGTGCGGAGAATTTTCAAGTGATGAGATTGATGCCGGCGGACGCACCACCAAAGAAGAAGAAAGAGGCGGCGGCGTAGCTTGGTGAGGCGGTAGTTTTCCGTTATTCATATAGTTTCAGGCTTTTTCGTAAACAATTACTAACGTAAAAATAGATAAGGTAATTGACCGAGCGCCACCGCCGCCGCCGATGGCAGCGCGTTGATAAAGGTCGAAGTAATATTTTTCATTTTGCTGCTGGGCAACACAATCACGTCATTGGAACGCAAGGCTAAATCTTCCTGTTTGCCGTTCATCACATCATTGATATTGACTTTAATTTCGAGGCGCTTACCAGTGTCAGTGTCTTCACGGAAAATCAGCGCTTTGGTTGGGAGCGCTTTGGGCGTCATTCCTTTTGCCAAAGAGATGGCCTGACGCAAGGTCGTCCCATCTTTTAATTGGAACGAGCCGGGCGCATTTACTTCGCCGCCGACAAAGTAAATATCGGATTCAGGAATATAAACAACCGAACCTGTTTCGACGCGCGGATTGTGCGTGGGATCACCTTTTAATAAATCACTGATTCTGATTCTGACCAGGGCGTAATCGGCATTTGTTTCATTGGTGTCGGTAACTTTTTCAGTGCTGGAAATGGTCTCGGCATTTTTTAGTGTTGCGACATTGGCGCTGGCTAAGGAAGTTGTCGCAGTAGTTTTGGGCGCTGGATTTTTTTCCGGTTGCAGCAGGAAAATTGTCGTGCCGTGTTTATCGGTCAACCCTCCGGCCAGACTTAATAATTTTAGAATCGAAGGGCGACCTTCGACTTGATAAACGCCCGGTTGTCGCACTTCGCCGTGGACAAAAAATGTCTGGCTGTTGTATTGCTTGACGGTGACATTGACTTGCGGGCTTTTTAGATAGTCATTTTCTTTCAGACTCTTTTCCAGGCTCCGCACTAATTGTTCAGCCGTAGTGCCTACCGCCATTACGATTCCGACAACGGGAACTTGAAATGTTCCCGCAGTCGTGACGCGGTACAACCGACTTAATTCGGGCGCATCCTCAACTTGTATTTCAAGCACATCGCCGATGCCGATTTTATAATCTTCGCTGGTTTCAATGAGGACACCTCTGTTTTTATTTTCAACTGCCGGAGAGGGTGGGGCCTCGGCACGGTTCACACGTGGCGCGGTGGGGGCAAGAGGTAATTCCTGGGCCGATAATACCTGTGAGAAACTGAATAAACAGACAAGCATCAACCAACGATTTTTGGTATTTTTCACAACGACTCCTTTGCAATAGGCAGCACCTGATAAGAAGGTACTTTCTCCTCATTTTTCACCAAAGGCAATTTGACCGAAGCAATTTCTGCACACAATGAAATGTGTAAGAAAAATAGCAGTGCATGCGAGGGCAATTGCAAATTAAAATCAAAAAAACTATGCACTAGAATACCGACAATACAAGTGCTGCAACCGAGTGCCAGCGCTGTGTGCAATGGCTTGGCGGCGCGGAGCGCCTGACCAGTTGCGCGAATTAACATAAACAGGAAAATCAGAAAGATCGCAAACCCAATCAATCCGGTATCGGTCAGGATTTGTAAATAATCACTGTGCGCTTCGGCGGCGACATCCAACCCTTTGTCCAGTGCATACATGGGAAAGACCGTCTCAAAGGTCCCGGCCCCCGTGCCGAGCCAGGGGTGCGCCTGAAAAATATGCAACGCATTCAACCAGATTTGCGACCGATCATCCTCATCGCCGAACCGCAAAAGAAGTGAGTTCGCACCGATTAAATAAATTCCCAGGCCAATCAATAAAACGATGCCGATGATGCTCATTGCTGAAATCAATTTACTGGTATTTGTATTTTTATTATTTAGTTGTGAGCTTAGTGCCAATAAAAATAATAATTGTACGCCGAGGCTAATCATCCCGCCGCGCGAAAGCGAAAAGCATAAGGCAATGCCCATCAACGCCGCGGCAGCCACGTACAACATTCGTTGTTCCAGATTTTTTCGCAGCACCAGCAACAGCGCGACTGGAAGCGGAAACAACAATTCGATGTATCCGGCAAAATGATTGCGGTTGACGAAAGTGCCAAAGGGACTACCGTTTTCAGTGGGCTTCAACCAGGTCAAATTTTGTTTCCACGCAAAGGATAAAACGAGCGCCAGAAAAGCGAAGAGCATTCCATAAACAACCAGAAAATTAGTGAGTATTTGCAGCGTTTCCAGACGGCGGAAAAGATTGGCGCCAAGTAAAAATGCGCCGAATAAAATGACAAAAATAAATAATGAGTGGCGCGTCGCCTCAACATCAAGGGATAAGCTTTGTCGCACTCCGTTCTGATCCGTCCACGCATAACTTTGCACCAGCGTCAGAATGATCAGCCCCAGAAATGGCCAGAGAGTGTCCGGGATAAAAAGCTGCCCATCACCATCAAGCACAATTTTGGTAGCGAAAATGAGTAACAGGAAAATTACGGCGAGGGCAAACAGCGCGGTTGCCAGTGGGGAAACAATCCCCCCACTGAGGGCCGCACCAACCACCAGACAGAGGTAGCCGTAAGTTAAAATATGCGTGAGCATGAGGCTGTTTTTTAGGGGCATAAGACCACCTGAAATTAACTTAGTTCAGCGCCCGAAGCGTAAAATCATCGAACCAGACATTCCCCCTGGTTGGTTCGTCAAAACTGAATTTTGGCAAGCGCTGAATTTCGATAAAGACTCCGGTGTCAGGCGCGGGCGCCGTAAATTCCAGCGCTAACGGTTGCCAGTTATTGCCAGCATTTTTGACCGGATTAGAAGTGGTGATAACAGCACCTGTGGTCATCCGTATGATCGCAATTTGCACGGGTTCGGATGACACTAAATCGGTGGTCAGGGCATAACCTTCAAAGTGATATTTGTGTCCGGCTTGTACCGCGATCAATTGCCGAATGTTGCCCTGCAAGCGCGTCGTATCTTGTCCGGCGAAAGCAATTTTTAAGGCGTAACGCCCGGATTTTGCCCACTCATCGGAGGCACCAAAATTCGCAAATTTGCTGGGTGTGAAATTCCAGGCAAACTGCTGGAGGGTTTTACTCTGTAATTCCTCAAAGCTCCCATTCCAGATCAAATTAATTGTTGCGGCGTCCGCTGGTTGCGTGATTTCCTGCCAAAAATTGTGCGCGGCTCCAACTTGATTGGCGGCGATTAACGCCACCAGGAAAGCCGGAGTTTGCGGCGCTTGCGCGCGGGCTGTGCGCTCCACCTGGGCGAAGATTTGTGTCGCCTCTGTCACCCGAGATTTCGCTAATAAATATTCCGCAGCGGCAATTTGTATGGTGGCATTGCCCTGTGCTGTTTGCTTGAGCGCCTGCCAGTCGCCGTCAGTTGCTTCCCACAGCAAATCAAAGGCGGCGGGTGCGCGCGAAATATCTAATGCCAGAGCCGCTTGAAATTCCTTTTGTGCGGAGTTCAATTGATCGGCGCGTAAGAATAAATTCGCGGCGCGCCAATGCACATCAAGATAATTGGGCGCAAGTTGAAGCGCTTTATTCATCGCAGCAACAGCGCCAGCAAGATCACCACGCTGTTCTTTGATAGCGGTTAATAATAAATAATTTTCGTAATTGTTTTGCCCCAGCGCCGTGGCGCGGAGGGCGGCTTGTTCCGCCAGCTCAGCGTTACCTTCGGCAGTCTCGTTGTCAGCAACACCCGCTTCAATTAAGCGCGCTGCCAATCGTCCCTGCACCTGACTTGAGTGGGGGAAATACGCCGCCGCCGCTAGTAAGGTTGGCTGGTCAATTGGCGTCCGCGCATCGCTGATGACACTAATAACGAAAATATGAATTGTCCACCAAATAGCTAATCCGGCGAGCAAGCTAATCCCGCCCAGTGAAAACAATTTGCGGCTAAAATTATTGAGTTTAAAATTTAAGAGCACGATATCTGGTAATTACAAGAAAACAAACTCAGGCTCATTATAATAAGCCTGAGTTTGTTCAGCAGGAAGAAAACCAAAAACTACTTAACGCGTGGGGCTTCTTTTTACACATTTGGGATTATCAAAAAAATCCTTACACGTAATGCTGGTGTAATAAAGACCGCCTAATTGATTACTGGCGCGATTGGCCAGAGCTTCTGCAACGGCCTGATTACTGACGGCGCGGAGCAGATTTGACATTGTCGCGTCCTGTTTGGAAGTGGTGTTATTGGCTGCTGAAGCTACAGCATTGCGAGAAATGCCCTGCACCTGACCAGCATTGACAACGCCGATGACGCTGACACGTCCGCCGGACAGCAATTTTGCTGCCCCGCGATTTGCCACTACATTGGTTTTGCCACGCGCTAAATCAACCACAAAGCGGGCGGCTTGCGGGCTGGCAGAAGAGACAGAACCATCCGGCGTAAGCAGATTGACCTGCACACCCGACAAGGTGCTGATGGCGATTTTGCCGCTGGACAAAGTTCCACCTAACACGCCTCTGGAAAATTGCAACGTCAAATCGGTGTTAGGCCCCAATTCGACGCGCCCCAACAATCCAAGATTGATCATGGCGGAACCATTGGCAGCCGTTTTGACCCGACTATTCGAGAAAATTGTTGTCCCCGAATGTGCCGTCGAGTTATTGATGGTTGCGCCACTGGCAGATGCCAGTTCGCCTGCTGGTCTGACCGCTTTGGCTGAGATACTCATCATCATTAACCCTAAAGTGAATACACTGAAAATCATTTTGGTAAGATTTTGCATAACTTTCTCCTCTGTAAAAATACCTGTTATTTAACGCTAATTTGTACGGCGTTGGCGCTCTTGCCGTCCACACTGAAATTCACATCCACTACCCCTTTACCCTGCAGGCTCCTGGGAATACGAAGATTGATTTGATCCAGACCGACAAAGTATGGCTGTAACCCCGCGTACAATACCTGGGCGTCAGTCCCACCGATAGCGGCAAGCACTTTGCTGTTGGCATTGCGATTACGAAGTCCTGTGCCAAAGAGAATCAGGATGACCTCTTCATCTGCTCCGCCCAGGTCAATGAACAGTGGTGCGATTTGTCCGTTAGCGTATTGCATAATGGGTTCATCACCCACGATTTTGCCTGCCTTTACGCGGGTGACATAGCCTGCCGCAACACCATTCCCTGATGAATCAGCGCTGAAGATGCCAGGATTTACGGCTTCAATCTGAACATTTTCCGTAAAGACAGTGCCATCATCTTTTGTCAATTCCAGCACCGCCGCACCTTGTGCGGCATCAGCCGGGATTTGATAATTCACCTGATATGGCGAAGCATAAAAGATTGGCGCAATAAATTCTTTACCGGCACTATCCCGAATTTTTATGTGTGCATCACCAAGTGCGGTGGGTAAATTCACTGATTCGGCGGCTTCGGTATCACTGGTAAGGCCGATGCCAAATGCCGCAACAATCGAAGAAATGGCTAACGGTCCCGCTTTGTAATTCGCGGCCTGAACAGAGGTCAGGCTGCGCGGTGTTGAGTCACTGAGAACTCCCACCGCAAAAGCACTCGCCGCATCTTTCAATTTCGGCGGCGCATAGTCACGCGTGATCCAACCAACTGAGTTTGTCAGTCCGCAGTAATACGCATAATTATTACGCCACGTCGCCACACAAAATACTTTTTCTTCTCCTTTGCCACCGAGATAAGAAGAATAAATCGGTTTGCGATTAGTGTGAGCAAACTTGGCGATGAATCCGTCAATTGTACCGTTTAGCTGGTTAGAGAATGCGTCAATCGTGGGGAAATCCGCTGAACGAGTACGACCCGCAAAGTGGATTTCTCCGGCGTCATTGACAGCAATGCTGAAAGCGACATCGTCTTTTGAACCGCCCCAGTAAGTGGAAAACAGGATATTTTTTCCATTTGGTGTCAGCTTGGTAACAAACGCATCATCACGTCCGCTGGTGGGAGGGGCCAGTACTTCAGTTGTGCTTTCAGTTACATTCGTCACAGCGCTGCCGCCTAATTGTGCCTGCAACGGATCAACGACAGGGAAATTGGTGGAGTTCGTCAACCCTGTGACATACACATTTTGGGCTGCGTCAACTGCAATCGCAAATGCGGCATCTTCACCGACGCCACCAAGATAAGTCGAGAAATCCAAACCTTGCCCGTTGGCGCTGATTCTGGTGGCGAATGCGTCAATCGTGCCGTTCAGTTTATTTTGGACAGCATTGACCGTCGGGAATTTGTCGGAGGTGGTGAAGCCCGCAACGTAAGCGTTGCCGCGCCGATCAACGGCGAGTCCAAACGCTGCCGATCCACCCTCAGGATTGCTGGTGGCTCCGGTTAAGGCGGTGGAATAAATCAAATTGCTGCCACTCGGATTTAACTTGGCGACAAAGGCTTCGGTTGGCGCTTGTCCGAATTTATAAATAGGTGACGCGGTGGGGAAATCTTTGGAAAGTGTTTCGCCTGCCACATAAGCGTTGCCTTGTAAATCAACGCCAATACCCAGGCCGGTTTCCTCGCCAGCGCCCCCAAGAAAAGTTGAATAGACAAGGTTGTTGCCGGCTGCGTTTAGTTTGAGCACAAAGACATCTGTTTTCCCGGCATACTTAGTTTGATATGCGCCACGGGTAACAGGAAAGTCCTTATTGTCGGCGCTGCCTGTGACATAAGTGTTCCCCTGACGATCAACATCAATCGCAAAACCGACTTCTTCGCCGACTGCTCCGATATAAGTGTTGTACACCAACTCACCCGCGTTCGTTAGTTTTGTCACGAAAACGTGTGCCACGCCATTTCCCCCAATGGTGGGAGATTTGACCGAATAGGCAATACCCGTGATGTAGGAATTTCCCGCCAAATCAACTGCAATGCCGTTGCCAATCGTGTCATCAGCCGTACCCCATGCGGTGGCATAGCTCAAAATTGGATCAATCACTAAGGCGTGAGCCGTATCATATGTACCAAGCGTAAAGCCAACAGTCCTGCTGTTGCGCAGTTGATAGCTGGCGGCGATTTCCCGTCGTTGACCGGCAATTTCCTGATATACAACAGGTTTGTGATTGATGACCTGTCCCGCATCGGTGGCAATGACTAAATCACCATTTGGATTGAGGCTGATCTTTTTTGCGCCCTTAAAATTTAAGGCAATCGCACTGGGGTTCGCCCCTGCTTTGACGACGAAATCGTACTCAAGGTTTTGCTGGTTGCCGTAATACACCAAATCAATGCCTGGATACAGAGCGTTGTATTTGACTTTCGCAAAATGGCTCACATCTTTGTGCCATTGCGCTGGATTGTTTCCGATGATGTAATTTGATTTACTGGCTAGTACATCTATACCCTCAACCAGTGCATTCTTATTGGCATGGGCAAACTCCATTATCAGTGGATTGTGCCTGGATTGAATTTTTGAAATATTCGTGTCTGTACGGCGTGATGGAATATGTCGCGCCAGAATGTCATCACGCGATGTGAATCGTGCCGAGCGTGGCGCGGCAGCCGATAAAATTGCCGCAGTTTTGGTCAAACGCAAATTATGGCCTTGCCCGCGCGCAATAAATTTCGTGTCAGCAGCGGCCTGCCCTTCATTTGCCTCAAAAAAGATTGGCATTTGCTGTAGTGCTTTAACGGAATTCGGTTGTTTGCGTTGTTGCGGTGGAAGCTTTGTTTCTCCACCTGGCGTATTCGCTACTCCCAGAGTGGCGAATGGCGCATAAAGTAAGGACGTTGAGAGTATATGAGTAAGAAGTTTACGCGAACGCTTTGTGGCTTTCGTGCGTATGAGATCACCAAAGAAGTACATTCGATCCAACATAATCGGTCTCCAGGTTAGTACCTGCCTCCTTGTCTTGTTTGATTTAGCACAAGACAAATCAATTCGACAGATAATCATTCTTAATGGCAGGAATTGAGAATGGACTCTGGCACTGCAAGACATTTACAACGGCATCTGCCTTTGTAGAGAACCATCCCAAACCTATATCCACAAAATCACTTGATTTTGCCCAGGCAGTAAAACTTACCGCACATCTGAAACAGGTAGTAGCTGTTCAATCCATGATTCTGCGCGTGAAATCTCACACGAGGAAGCGAATCAATATTATAGGGGGATACCACTGCTAAAGAATAAACCAAGGCTGACCGGACGAATGGTTCACTTGTCTAGTATTATAAATTAATAATTATGTTAACTGACGAGCAATACTCTAGGCATAGGCGATAATTTAGTCAAGCCCGAATTGCAGCACTATGAATATTTAATAGAAATAAAACACAGGAAAGCGCTTTGCTGCGACCTCCGTAGTTGCTGGCAAAAAAGCGCTGAGTAATTTGCGCCGTTTTGAACCCACTTCTGTAGTGCTTGAAAACCCGCTTACCCTGTTCCATTTTGTGCAACCGTTCTTTTGACATTGGCGTCACTGCGCGATAGAAAAGGCGCGGGGGAAAATTTATGACGCAATATCAATCAGGGTTCGGCAATGAGTTCGCTACGGAAGTGCTGGCCGGAGCTTTACCACACGGTCAGAATTCTCCGCAACGGGCGCCGCTTGGTTTGTATGCCGAACAATTCAGCGGCACAGCGTTCACGGCTCCGCGCTCACTCAATCGGCGGACGTGGACGTATCGCCTGCGCCCTTCGGTCACGCACCAGCCCTTCCGGCAAATTTCCAATGGATTATGGCGCAGCACGCCATTTAACGAAGTCGCCGCACCACCAAATCAATTGCGCTGGAACCCTATTCCGTTTCCGAGTGAGGAAAAAGATTTTATTGACAGCCTCGTGACGATAGCGGGCAATGGCGATTTGACGATGCACGCGGGAGTTGGCATTCATCTTTACGCCGCCAACGCCGATATGCAGAATCGCTTTTTTTACAATGCTGATGGCGAAATGTTGATCGTGCCGCAGCTTGGAAAATTAGTCATTTGCACTGAACTTGGCATTCTTGAAGTCAGTCCGAACGAAATTTGTGTGTTGCCGCGCGGGTTGAAATTTCGCGTCGCATTGCCAGATGGCACAGCACGCGGTTATGTCTGTGAAAATTATGGCGCGATGTTTCGCCTGCCGGAGCTGGGGCCGATTGGCGCGAATGGTTTGGCGAATGCCCGCGATTTTCTGACCCCGGTTGCCGCTTATGAAGATCGTGAAGGCGACTACAAAATCATCGCCAAATTTCAGGGCAATTTGTGGGAAGCTGCGATAGATCATTCGCCGCTTGATGTCGTCGCGTGGCACGGCAACTATGCGCCTTACAAATATGATCTGGCGCACTTCAATACAATCAATACAGTCAGCTTCGATCATCCTGATCCTTCGATTTTTACAGTGCTGACATCGCCTTCGGAAATTGCCGGAACCGCGAATGCAGATTTTGTAATTTTCCCGCCGCGCTGGATGGTAGCCGAAAAAACTTTTCGTCCGCCCTGGTTTCATCGCAATATGATGAGCGAATATATGGGCTTGATTCATGGGGCTTATGATGCGAAGGCTGAAGGCTTTGTGCCGGGCGGCGCGAGCCTGCACAACTGTATGTCCGCGCACGGGCCAGACGCGGAAACATTTGCCAAAGCTAGTGAGGCCGAGCTTGCGCCGCATTACATCCGCGACACGATGGCGTTTATGTTCGAGACGCGATTTGTCATTCGCCCCACAAAATTCGCGCTGGAAACCGCAGCGTTGCAACGCGATTATCACGAATGCTGGCAGGGACTGAAAAAGAATTTTCCGGCGTAGCGCGGGCTGCCAGCCCGCAAGCTGAGAATTCAGGTAGCAGTTTATTCCAAAAAAATTGCGATGAACGCCTCGAACGCAGGCTGGCAGCCCGCTATACGATATTTATGATCTATTCCATCAACGAAACACACGATCCGAATTTAAGCAGCTGGGTTGAATCTGCAAATGATCCAAACACCGATTTCCCGATTCAAAATTTACCGCTGGGGTTATTTGATAGATTTGATTCCGGCAGCAAAAGGCATATAGGGATAGCCATTGGCGATCAGGTGCTTGATTTGACTGAGTGTTGTAAAGCCAATCTGCTCGGAATCCCTGAAAATATAAGTTGGGTACTTTCAGATGGTCTCAACAGACTGATGGAGCTTGATCAGGTAATAAAGTTTAATTTACGTGGGCAGGCAATAGCGTTGTTACGAGAAGGCAGCACAATTATTCAGTCATATCATAACGAGCATCCTCATAAAATTAGCTTGCTCGTCCCAATGTCAGATACTTTTCCCCGTATTCCTGCTGATATTGGCGATTACACCGATTTCTACGCCTCAATTTTCCACGCTACAAATATTGGCAAAATGTTTCGCCCTGACAATCCGCTGTTGCCAAATTACAAACACATGCCAATTGGTTATCACGGACGCGCTTCATCCGTCGTCGTCAGCGGCACGCCGATTCGTCGTCCGTGTGGGCAAACAAAATCGGATGACGAAGCCGCTCCGAAATTTGGCCCGAGCCGCGTACTGGATTACGAAATTGAATTAGGATTTTTTGTGGGGCAGGGAAATAACCTCGGCGAGCCTGTCAGCATTGCCGAAGCTGAAGAGTATATCTTCGGTTTGTGTCTGGTGAATGACTGGTCGGCGCGTGATTTGCAACGCTGGGAATATCAACCGCTGGGGCCGTTTTTGGCCAAGAGTTTTGCAACTTCGATTTCACCCTGGATTGTGACGATGGAAGCGCTTGCACCCTTTCGCCTGCCAGCTTTTGCTCGCGCTGAAGATGATCCTGAGCCGTTGCCGTATCTTAACTCCCCAGCCAATCGTGAAAGTGGCGGCTTTGACATAAACTTTGATCTTTATCTGTCAACCGAGAAAATGCGCACACAAAATCTGGAGCCATTTAAACTGGTCAGCACCAACGCCAAAAATCTTTACTGGACACTGGCGCAAATGCTTACGCATCACACCAGCAATGGTTGCAACCTGCGCCCCGGTGATTTAATTGCCAGCGGCACAATTTCTGGCGAGCAGAAAAACTCTTACGGATCGTTAATGGAATTCACCTGGCAGGGAACGCAATCCATCGAATTACCGAGCGGCGAATTACGCAAATTTCTGGCCGATGGCGACGAAGTAATACTGCGCGGCTATTGTGAGCGAGAGGGCTTTCGACGCATTGGCTTTGGCGAATGCCGCGCCATTATTTTACCCGCCAAACAATAAGCAGGTGATAAAAGTTCCTGCTTCGGTGTGAACTATTATCCTTCCTTCCGTAATTTTCCACCGACCAGTGCCGCAAAGAATCCTGTGAAGGGAATGAGGAAATTAAACCAGGTTGGGTTCTGGGCTTTTTGCATCGCCGCAGAATTATCAACAATGCCAATTCTAGCTTCGTGTGGATTTCCTTTCTGATATGCCAGAATACCCACCAGAAGCGTTAATACCAAAACGACAATGCCATACCAGAGAGCTGCTTTTGTATTCTTTGCAATGAGGACTGCGATGTAGCCGCCAATGACTACTGATACAAATCCGATCACAAAACTTCCCAGCAGCCAGCGGTTTGAAACATTGTAGAGTCCGGGCTTAAATGCTCCATCTGCCCCCAGCGCCAGATAAAAAAGCGTGTAGGTCAAAAACATACAAATTGCCATGACAATATAAGCGGCAATTACACTCAAAATATTTCGGATCATTTTCCCTCCTTTGAGTTAACGACTAAATTTGTAACGAATGAAAGAAATATACATTAATGCAACGCGACTTCAAATGAGTTGTGGTAAAGGGCGAAAGCGATTTATGATTACTTTTGAATACTAAATCAGACATCCAATCAAACCATGAGGAAAAGATGAATAACATGAACGAACTACGTCGCCGTGACTTTTTAAAAATGGGAGCCGCCGCTGCCTTGCTTCCGCTTTCTGTTAGTGCTGCCAAAAAGTGGAAAAATATTCCCATCGGCACACAGGCCTGGTGTGTCCGTAAACAAATGGCGGGAGACATCCCCGGCACTTTGAAAGCCGTTGCCGCCCTGGGCTATCAGGGCATCGAACTCGAAAATGCGTTTGGCAAATCGGGGGCGGACTGGAAAAAATATCTGGATGAGGCAAAGCTGAAAGTCTGCGGCTTTCATCACAGCCTGAGCGAATTACGCGGCGATAGATTAAAAGCAAGCATCGAATTTAATCAAGCCATTGGCAATCGAAATCTAATCATTCGTTCGCTGCCGAAAGACGTTTATGTCTCCAAAGAATTGCTCACGAAAACCGCGAACGAAGTGAATGAAATCGGCGAGAAACTGAAGCCAGCCGGATTGCGGATTGGCTATCATAATCACACGACGGATTTTAATAAATTTGGGGCCGATTACTGGTGGAATTTATTCGCGGACGGAACAAAGAAAAATGTCATGCTGCAGTTTGATACGGGTAACGCCTCTGAAATGGAAGGCGTGAATGTGCTGGACTTTTTAAAACGCAACAAAGGCCGCACAATTTCGATGCACGTCAAACCGTTCTCAAAGAAAAAGCCGGACGCTTTCTTAGGCGAAGATGAATTGAACTGGCCGGAGATTATGAAAACGGTCGAAACTGTCGGTGGCCTTGAATGGTACATCATTGAGTACGAGCGTGACGCTTTTCCACCGCTTGAGGCCTTGCAGGCGAATCTGGAGAGATTTAAGAAAATGCGCAGCTAATAATGTAAAGGCCGCACACAGTAAAGGAAAATACTCACTTACTGCCTGCGGTCTTCTGCACTTCGGCATAAAAAATAGCCCTGCGTCCTATCCCCCAAGCAACGCAGGGCTGTCCATACCTTAAGTCGTAATTCAAAGGTTAATTCATCTAGAAAATAATTCCGGTCGAAATTCGCAAGCTATTAATCCGGTTTTTATCTAACCGGATCGTATTATTATTGACATTAAAGACGCGATCACCCGTAAAGATGGGCGTGTAATCCACCTGCACCAGGCGCAAACTGAATTTTTTGCCCAGCCGCAAATCTACCCCTCCACCAACACCCAGCGCGAATTTTGTTACGTTCGGCGCCAGCGTTGCCTGCGTAGAGCCAGTTGCGATAGTTGTGGTCAGCGTATAGCTTTCGCGTAAGTGTGCGCCGCCAAATAAGGCATGCGCATAAGGTTCAATTCGCGTGGCATTACGAATTTTCAAGGTTGGGCCGCCCATAAAATAAAAGACCTCGCGTTCGTATTTGCTTGAACCACCTGTGAAAGTTGTGTTGTCGCTTTTTCGGTGATAAGAAAAATCGCCTGTAAAACCCAGCCAGGCGACCGGATACCCTGTGACAGAGCCTTCGACTCCATTTAATCCGTTACGTTTGAATGTCTCTCTGAAATTATTGAAATTGCCAAGATCATCAAAAGATTTGCCCGCTTGTAAATTTGAGTAGCCAACGAAAACTTCAGCCCGTTTCTCCTGGGCAAAAATAGCTGTAGCAGATGCCAGAATAAGTATCAGGCATAAAAAAAATCTGCTCATAAAAAAATCTCCCCTAAATATATTTAAGTTAATCAATCGCAACCAGGGTTGGATTATTTTTTTTGTCGTGAAGAACAAGGCAAACTCCGTTCCAAAAGAAAATCGGCGCAAACCACGATAACTTTGGGATGTAAGTGTATGAAATTCTTTGTAAATGGAGGAAGTGGTGTCTGACTAAAATGCAAAGTGTCATCAAATCAGACACCTGCGGCGGCTTCTGGCTAAGATTATCCAACAGTGAGAAGTTGCCTGTCACTGCACAACGCAAATTACCTGACCATCCCGGTCATCCCCGCGTCATAAAGCCTGCGATCCATCATCCGCCGTTTCGTTTCCATCGGCAGCGTCATCACG
>JANMKB010000498.1:0-4238 GCA_031371805.1 Blastocatellia bacterium
ACCGGTAGGGAGCGCAGTCTCGGCAACTCTATCAGTCGCGAAGATTTCGCTCCCTACCGGTCGCGGTACTGATGCGATCATTCCTTCCAATGGTCGCATCCAATTGAAATTCGCTATAAAGTGCAGGTCGCTCACGCTCCCCGTACCGTACCCAACATCTTAAAACTATGACTGCTACAGAAATACAAAAACGATTACGACAACTTGCCAATCCTGACAAAGCGGCGATCCTGCAACGCTTTTTCAAAACTGCGCCTGGTCAATATGGCGCAGGCGATATTTTTCTTGGCATCAATGCGCCTGTCCTAAAAGCGCTCGTCAAAGAATATAAAAACATCAGCGTTGCCGAAGCCGAAGAATTATTGCATTCCGAAATTCACGAAGAGCGAGCGCTGGCGTTGCAATTCTGGGTACGGCTTTACACGCAAAAAAATCCTGCCCACAAAGAATTAATTTATCAGCGTTATTTGGCGAATACGGACTGGATCAACAACTGGGATTTAGTAGATGTGACGGCTCCGCACATCGTCGGGCATTACCTTTTTCAGCGTGAGCGCAAAATTTTATTTCGGCTCGCAAAATCAGGTTCGCTGTGGGAGCGCAGGATTTCAATCATCGCGACACAATATTTTATTCGCCAGCATGATTTCGCGGATACATTGAAAATTGCGGCGCTCCTCGTTAACGACCAGGCAGACTTAATTCACAAAGCAGTCGGTTGGATGTTACGCGAAGTCGGCGAACGTGACTTGCCACCTGAAGAAGAATTTCTGGAAAAGTATTATCAACAAATGCCACGTACAATGTTGCGGTATGCGATTGAAAAATTTCCAGAAGTGAAAAGAAAATTTTGGCTGACCAGAAAATAACCAGAATACGGATGACAACCATCAGCACGACCAAGCCAGCCAAATTTAACCCGCCGCTTCCCGCTAAATCGGGGTGCAACCAACTGTCAAGGCTCCCGACTTTATGCTAAACTGCACCGCTTATTCGCATCAGAACTAATTCACGATGGATCATTTCACATGCTCAAACTGCACAATACGCTGACCGCTCAGGTCGAAGAATTCACGCCGCTCGAAACCAACAAAGTCCGCATGTACGTGTGCGGCCCGACCGTTTATGATTACGCGCACATCGGAAATTTTCGCACGTTTTTGTTTGCCGATTTGCTGCGGCGCTATTTGAAATTCAAAGGCTACGAGTTGACGCACGTGATGAACATCACCGACATCGAAGACAAAATTATCAAAAAAGCCAGCGAAGAAGGTTCTGACTTTCGCGCCTTCACAACGAAATATATCAACCTGTTTTTTGAGGATTGGGACGCGCTCGGACTGGAACGACCAGAACAGGTAATTCGCGCCACCGATTACATTGACGAGATGGTGGACATCATCAAAAAGCTTCAAGTCAAAGGGTTAACTTACGAATCCGAAGGCTCGACGTATTACCGGATTAATGGCTTCCAAAATTACGGCAAGCTTTCCAAAATCAACTTTGCCGGCAATATTGACGGGGGCAGCGACCGCGTAGACGCCGATGAGTACGAGAAAGAAAATGCGCGTGATTTCGTGTTATGGAAAGCGGCGAAACCCGGCGAACCTTCGTGGCAAACCGAGCTTGGCGCAGGGCGTCCCGGCTGGCACATTGAATGTTCAGCGATGTCCATGAAAACGCTGGGTGAGACGTTCGACATTCACGCGGGTGGCATTGATCTGGTGTTCCCACATCACGAAAACGAAATTGCGCAAAGCGAAGGCGCGACTGGAAAACCCTTCGTCAAATATTGGGTGCATTCGGAATTCCTGTTGTCCGAAGGCCAGAAAATGTCGAAGAGCCTCAAGAATTATTACACCGTGCGCGACCTGATCAACCAGGGAGTTGCACCGCGTGCGATCCGCTATTTATTGCTGACGGCGCAACATTTGAAGCAATTCAATTTTACGCTGGACGGTTTGCATGGGGCCGAAAGCACAGTGGCGCGGCTCAACGATTTTCGGCAACGTTTGACCGAAGCAAAATGTGCGGCAGGTTCCAATCCGGCATTGCCCGTCCTGGTCAAACGCGCACTGCAACGATTTGAAACCGCGCTTGACGATGATTTGAATGTTGCCGAAGCGCTCGCCGCGATCCACGATTTTGTCCGCGAAGTGAATTCCGCGCTGGCAAATAACGAACTCAAAGCTGACGATCAAACGATCCTGCTTGATGCCGTAACGAAATTTGATACCGTCTTCAATATTTTTGGTGAAGCGAAAAAAGGAATGCTTGATGCCGAAATTCAAGCTTTAGTTGATGAGCGCCAGTCCGCTCGTGCCGCCAGAAATTTTGCGCGTTCTGACGAGATTCGTAATCAATTGGCCGGGTTAGGAATTATTCTTGAAGACACCAAAGAAGGAATGCGGTGGAAACGTAAATGATCAGATAGCCAGCCATTGAAAATTTCTAAATTCAGCGATCTTTTGAAAGTCACTTGAATTTTTCGTAATGACTGTAAAACCATGAGTAGCGACACTCATCGCAATTAAGGCATCATTTGTCATTCGTGATTTACCAACCAAATCAAAGCCGTATTTAACACCAATATTTGACAACACCTGTCCCGCCAATACCCAATCATTTCTTTGCGGAACAAGTAATCTTCCAGCTTTGGCAAAGTCATACTCCATTGCTTCAAAAACTTTCCTGGTTTTATGATCAAAAGCTCCCGCATAAAGTTCTTCAAGAACCACCACACTGAGCCAGAGAGGCAATGATTTATCAGTCCCCAAACGCGCTGCACGGCGCAATGACAATAAAGATGAATCGCCCTGCCGCAGAGCCGAAATGTACACCGATGTATCAAAAATTATCCCTGCCATTATTGCTCATCCAAACGTCCAAATACATCACGCACTTCTATTCCACTTTTTATTAACTTCTCCGTCGCCTTCCAAACCTGCTGGTTCCGTTGCCGCTCATTGATCAATTCGGTCAAAGCAATTTCAATTGTTTCCGTATCCGATTTGGCCCCGATCAGCTTTCGTGCCAGCTTCAATTGATTGTCGTCTAAAATAAAATGCTTGTTGCGACGATTAACTTCAGGCTTCATAGTAATTCAATTCTCCATTGTTTCATTCTGTGGATACTGTACATAAATGCTGATATTTTGTACACTAGCATTACTATTTTACCGGTAGGAAAGGAATCGCTTAAATGTTTGCCCCGCCTCTGCTGAAGATTTTTTCCATTATTTTGCTTTGCCTTGCTCCGCTGCACAGCTTCGCACAAAAACGCATTACAAAACGAGCCAGACCGAAACCGCCGAGGCCTGCAAGCCTCAAAATCGTGCCACCTGACCCTGAACAGGATATTTTGCCGCGTGCAATCCTCGCCCTGCAATTGGCGGAAGTGGTGTACCTGCTGCCCGATTTTGACAGCAAAGATACAGCGCTGAAGTCACGGAAATATTTTGCCGAATTCAAACAAAAAATGCCTTCTGCCGTGAATTTGGCGTTGTCTGAATCTGACCCGAAAACCGGGTTGCGCGTAGCGGCATTTACGCCAAAACCAAGCGGCAATAAACCGTCCAAAGATAATTTAACAGCGGCGTATATCGCCATCGCAGGCACAGAAGGCTTTCGTGACAGGATTGCGGATTTCAGTTTTGGGCGCAGCCAGAGTCAGCACTTGCTTGAGTTTATTGATCAAATTATTTCGCAGTACAAACCTTCCGAACGCCCTGAAATTATTATCTCCGGGCACAGTTTGGGCGGCGGCCTGGCTCAGGCCGTCGCCTGGTATCTGGAAAAAAACCTGGCGACGCGCAAAGTCAAACCCAGCATTTGGTTATTCACTTTCAATGCCTTTGGAGCGCAGGAAATGTTGCGCAAACAGGATAAGGATTTCGATTCGCTCCAAAGCCATTTGACCTATGCCGCGAATTATTTTGTGCGTGGCGAACCCGTCTCAAAACTCGGCACGCACATCGGGCCAACCTACGAATTAGTGCCAACGGAAACGAACGAGAAAAAATCAAAAATTCCCTTTTTAAACATGGATGGCTTTAACAGACATCGGATTGAAACCGTCGTCGAACTGGTCAATGACGACCCTACAATTCTCATTAAAGCGCAGGAGGTAAAAACGGAGCGCAAATTTTATACTTCGTTACTGACAGGCGTAATGGATAAAACCAGTGGCGTGACAAAATATTTGCCCAAGCTCAGTTTCAGCTTATCGTCAAAATTTTT
>JANMKB010000507.1:0-2739 GCA_031371805.1 Blastocatellia bacterium
AGACGCCTTGCCAAAGCAGTATTCTTAGTTTTTTATCCACGTCAGTTATTATTTTTTTTGAATTGGCATTTTTTACAATATTCTTTCTATTGGCAAAGAATGCCCCTGATTTGGTTATAAAGTGATCCATTGTAATCTCCATTTTGCCCTTGACGAGCAGTTTCAAGCATTGCATTTCCTACGGCCCATCCGGCGTGATCATCCCGTATTTCTATAGCAGACTCTGTCCGACCTTGTATATGCCTACCCCATATGTCAGACCACCACAACGCCCAACCTTCAGGGTTTGCGTCCCCATTTGAATGCAATACACTTCCCGCAGAGAATTCAATATGATGAAAAACATCGCTTCTTTGTTCGAAGTTCCAAGAATTGGTTTCTTTATCAAAATTTCCAACTAATTCATTTTTGAATCCGTCAAAAGGTGTCTCATTTGCTACTCCTTTGTTACGTACATGATTATTTTTGTCACGATTTGCTATCGCCCGATTTACTAATGTCGATCCTAACTCACGAAAATTTTCAGGATTGTTCCAGCCTTGTACCATTGCATTGTAGAGCTGGTGAACAAGCGATAAGGCAAAACGTTCACAAGTATTTGATGGCCGAGGTTGCACATTTACTGGTTCCGTAGTTCCTTCCGTTACTTTTCTACTCTCGGCAGATGGTTTGACAAGTTTTGGTCGTTGGCCTTTGCCTTTTTTTCGGGATTGGATGGAACCAGAAATCAAATTATTACCATAGTACCCATAGTACCCTGAAGAACCATCAGCAAATGCTTCGAAGAATTCAATAATTGGCTGCCCATTAACTGTGCGCACTCTTGTCGTCTCTGCGGGAGCAGCCACAGCGGCGTTGCTTCTGGCGAGACTCATTACCAATCCACACCACAATTAACACCGACCCCATCCAACACACACTGTGGCTCTGACGAGCCGCCGCCAGCGTTGTATGTTGGGACTTCAGGATCAGGAGTATAAGGTGGATTTGCAATCGCTGGGTCTTCAAACCCAGTATCCACTCCCTCAGGGTCGAACGCGTGTTCGAGCGCGACAGCACGGGAATCTGTGTGTTGTTGGCAGGGCCGTTGACGTAATAAATCCCGCCCGCAAAATTTGTATTGATCGTAATGTTGGCATAATCAAAATGCGCCCAGAGGTGGCTTTGCCCCGCCCAGGTTTGGGTAATATCGGTCAGGTGATAAAAACCGTCATACGCGAAATTCAGCACACATCCCAGGGTGTCGGTGACGGAATTGAGCTTGCCAAAGCTCGTGTAACTAACGGTCAGGAAATTGCCATTGGAATCCTTAATTTGATTACAGCGATAGACACCGCTCTGTGGTTGATAGCGAAGCTGTGTCCCATTGCTCGTGCGCAAGGTCAGCGTTTGCGCTCCATAATTTGTTTCCAGTTGAAACCAGGAGGAATCAGCAGATTCGTAATAATTGCTCGTGCCCAGCTGTCGTAACTCGACGCGCTGCCCGGAAGGAAGGATTAATAAATAGCTCAGCTTGCCTGTCACCGCGTTGGTGGTTGGGCCTTCCAGCACTGGAAATCCCAACCGAAAGCCAGGCGAAGGAAAGCCATAAAATGAATTGGCGTCTGCTTTCGCTGGCGGATTGATAAATTCAAACCAGGCAAGGCTTTAGCCAAACTTATCAGAAAAAATAAAATTCCGAACAGCTTTAGCTAAAGCAGAAAGGATAATTGATATTTTTTGTTTTATTTTGGCTCAAGCCTGTCATGCTAACATTTGCAGTTCCGTCAGCTAAAGCAGACGGCAATTCAAAACAACTGTCCGAACTATTGTACTTAAGGAGTTGAAAGAAAGCGAAAGATTCAAATTATGTAGACACCGCCCCCTCTGAACGGAGAAAGATCAGTTTTCAAATCACCCCGCCGCTACCGCTCCGGGTACTGTACCGTGGGGCAATCATTGCGAACTACGAACTAACAACCGCGCACTATTTTCTAACTCGCCCGTTTTAAATTCAGCACCGGCAATTCACGATTGCCTTTCACCGCTGCGATGCTGACCTGAGCGGCAACGTTTTGTGCGATTTGTTTTGAAGGCTTTGGCCTGCACGCTGTCAGGATCGCCAATCACGATGGGAATGCCCAAATCGCCACCTTCGCGCACACTCACCCCAATCGGGACACCACCTAAAAACGGTACGTTGTAACGTTCGGCTAAAGCTTCACCGCCGCCGTTACCGAAAATATAATAACGCTCGCCATTGGTGGGCACTTCAAAGTAACTCATGTTTTCGACGATGCCCAAAATCGGCACGTTGAGTTGCTCGAACATGCTATAGGCCTTGCGCACATCCGCCAAAGCGACTTCCTGCGGTGTCGTCACAAGTACCGCACCCGCGAGCGAAACCGATTGCGCCAGGCTCAATTGCACATCGCCTGTCCCTGGCGGCATATCAACTACGAGGTAATCAAGGTCCCCCCATTCGACCTGGCGCATGAATTGTTGCACCGCCGA
This sequence comes from Blastocatellia bacterium, assembly GCA_031371805.1. Lineage (GTDB taxonomy): Bacteria > Acidobacteriota > Blastocatellia > RBC074 > RBC074 > JAFDVL01. Next base: position 2,494 of record JANMKB010000507.1, read on the forward strand.
ATGCAGCATCGGGCCGCGCCAGACAACGGCTTTGTCGCCGGGATTGAGCAGGCCGATGGACATCGTTTTGACGCCGTGATAAACAGGCGGAACAATATTATTGCCGCGCACCGTGGGCGCATCGTGACCGCCCATCATAATCGGCACGTTCGGGCCGTAAATATCCGTATCACAAATGCCAACCTTAGCGCCGAGCATTTGCAAAGACACCGCGAGGTTGACCGCGACGGTGGATTTGCCTACGCC
>JANMKB010000526.1:0-25899 GCA_031371805.1 Blastocatellia bacterium
CTCCTGAATGAAAACGGATTGGGCAACTGATGGAAAGTACAGTAGCAGAGAAAAGAAAAATATTAAAACTTGCCGGAGGGTCTATGACTGAAAATGTTGCTTCAATTTCTGATAAGTAGCGGAAAGATTCTCAGGTAAAACGCGCGTTTCCCCAACGGTAGTCATAAAATTGGCATCGCCATTCCAGCGCGGCAGAAGATGCAAATGCAAATGAGCAGCGATTCCGGCTCCGGCTGCGCTACCTAAATTCATCCCCAGATTATAACCGTCGGGATGATAGGCAAGTTCGATAGCCGTTTGCGCACGCTTTGCCAAATCCATTAATTCGTCACTGGTATTTTTTGCAAGGGAGGAAAGTTCTGCCTGATGAGCATAAGGCACAACCATTAAATGTGCGGTGGTGTAAGGAAAAAGATTCAGGACGATGAAATTATCCTGACCGCGATGGAGAATCAAATTCTGAGCATCAAATTCTTTCTTCTCTGCATCGTTAAGAGAACCCTGGGCCAGGTGACAAAAAACACAGCCGGGAGGCTTTTGACCGGAGCTTACATAATGATTTCGCCAGGGACTCCACAAAAAATCCATTACGCGGCTTCTCTAAATAAAAACTTAATCGTCGCTTTTATCGCCATCCAGGTTAATCAACTCTTTCAGTTCTTTCCCTGGCTTGAAATAAGGAACCCGCTTGGCGGGAATATCCACGGGGTCTCCAGTTTTGGGATTGCGACCACGCCGTGCATCGCGCTGGCGCACACGGAAGGAGCCAAAACCACGCAGTTCAATTTTCTCGCCCCGATTGAGCGATTGAATGATATTTCTGAAAACTTCATCCACAATTACTTCGGAATCTTTTTTGGTTAATTCGGCGGCGCGCGCCACTTCTTCAACTAATTCGGCTTTTGTCATCGTTTGCCCCTAATTTTTTTGCGATGGAATAACTTAAAAAGAACCTGACTATTTCCATTGATACTTAAATTTAATCGAAGTATCAATGTCACTCAACTGGCTCGGCCATTCACTGGGTTTTGCTAAGATACTACCAACTTTTGTCTTTCCGATAAGATCAAGAATTGAAAGCCCTTCCCGTGGCGGAGGCGGAGTAACAACATTCGGCTCTCCCTTCATCCCAATCAGTTTGGCAGTGTATTTAAGGGCATCCTCATAATTTCCCAACTGATCTACTAAACCATTATCCAGTGCCGTTGCGCCGGTATAAACACGCCCATCAGCCAGGGCGCGAACTTTTTCTTCATCCAGCTTTTTCCCCTCTGCCCCGTGTCCCTTCCGCCCTTCCGTCACAATCCTGACAAACTGATCGTACAATTCGTTGATCATGCCCTGGAAATACTGTTTTTCGCGTTCCGTCATATCGCGGGTGGGATTGCCCGTATCTTTAAATTCACCACTCTTGAAAACAATTGGTTTGACCTTAGCCCAATCCGCCAGTTCTTTAAAATTCACCCATTCAGCAATCACCCCAATGCTACCTGTGACTGTCCCGGCATTGGCAAAGATATAGTCAGCGGGAGCAGCGACATAATATCCACCCGAAGCCGCCACGGTCCCCATTGAAACGACGATCTTGATTTTCTTTTCGTCTTTGATGCGTTTGACTTCACGGTAAATTTCTTCTGAAGCGGCTACCCCGCCGCCGGGAGTATCTACACGTAAGATAATCGCTTTGACACGAGAATCCTCGCCATATTGCTTCAAATGACGATTGACCGTCCGTGCCGTATCGCCGGTAATAACACCTTCAACCGGGATCACGGCAATGCGGTCACCACCCATGCCAAAACCGCCGCCATCAGAAAGTGATAAGGCACCGATCAAAAGGAGAATACTAAAGGCTCCTAAAGCCATCACACCGATGATTATAATCCACGTTAGATTACTTTTTTTCATGGCTTAACGTATCGCTGAAACTATCATTTAAAGTAGCAACTAAAAGTAGCAACGGCTGCCAGCCTGAAAATAATTCCGGGCTGGCAGCCTGAAAAAGCAAGGTTACTCTTTCTCTTCCACGTCATCAGACGGACGGTTGAAATCTGCGATTTCCCCTAAACTTGCCATCCCGCCACCATCACTGGACGTATAGCTGCGGACATCAATAATAGGTTCGTCCTTACCAACAGCGCGGACAGACAGTCCGATTTTTTTGGCTTCCGGGTCCATCTTGAGAATCTTGAATTGCATGACCTGCCCAACCTGCACAGTGTCTTCCGGTTTCTCAACATGGTTTTCGGAAAGCTCAGAAACGTGACAGAGACCTTCGATGCCATCTTCAAGCTCCACAAAGGCGCCAAAGTTGGCAAAGCGAGAAATACGTCCTGACACAACATCGCCGAGTTTCTTTTCGGCAAAGAAGCGATCCCAGGAATTTGGCTCAAGGTCTTTGATGGACAGGGACAAACGACGGTTTTCCGTATCAATCGCGGTGATAATCGCCTCGACTTCCTGGTTTTTCTTCAGTGCTTCGCTCGGATGCTTAATCCGCTTCGTCCAGGAAATATCGGAAACGTGGACGAGTCCGTCAATTCCCTCTTCGATTTCGACGAAGGCGCCAAAATCAGTAAGGTTACGAACCCGACCCTTAACGCGTGTGCCAGCAGCATAACGCTCCTGCAGGGTATCCCAAGGATTCGCTTCGATTTGCTTGATGCCCAGACTAATCCGACGATTATTGGTGTCAATTTCCAGGACAGCAGCTTCGATTTCCTGCCCGACATTGAGCAGCTTGGAAGGATGCTTGACCCGTTTCGACCAGCTCATTTCAGAAACGTGAACCAGACCTTCAACGCCGGATTCAAGTTCAAGGAAAGCGCCGTAATCGGTCAGCGAAACAACTTTGCCCTTCACGCGAGTGCCAATGGCGAAACGTTCATTAACGGTTGCCCATGGATCAGGAATAAGCTGTTTATAGCCCAGGCTGACGCGTTCGCGTTCGCGGTCAAATTTGAGAATCTTGACCTGAATATTGTCGCCGACCTTGAAAAGTTCGGAAGGATTTTGAATCCGTCCCCAGGACATATCAGTGATATGCAGGAGACCATCAAGTCCGCCGAGGTCAATAAAGATACCATATTCGGTAATATTCTTGACCTGACCTTCGACAATGATTCCTTCTTCAAGGTTTTTAAGCGTGCCTTCTTTCTCGAATTTGGTTTTCTCTTCCAGCAACGCCTTGCGGGAAAGCACAATATTGCTGCGCTTTTTGTTGACCTTAAGAACCAGAAACTCCATATCCTTGTTGCGATATACATCAAGGTTGCGGACGGGGCGCACGTCGACCTGACTGCCAGGTAAAAACGCCTGAATCCCCCCGATGTCCACGCGCAAACCACCTTTGATGCGGTCGGTCACACGACCAATAATGGTGGTGCCTTCGCGGCTGGCATTTTCGATCAAATCCCAGGTTTGCATCCGTACAGCATCGGCGCGTGAAAGTTCGACATAGCCGTCATTGTTTTCAAGTTGCTTGACCAGCACATCAACAATATCGCCTGGTTTGATGGTTATCTCATCGCCATCTTTGAATTCAGAGATTCTGACGACACCTTCGGATTTGAAGCCGACGTTGATGATGACATCCTGACCAGAGATTTTGACAACTGTCCCTTTGACAACTTCGCCTTCGGTGATGTCAAGCTGGCTCTTTTCATGAGCCTCAAGGATTTTGCCAAAATCCTCTTCGGAAAAGTTTTCGCCGAAATCGGCATTATCTAAATCTTGCAGAGCGGCGTCTTCAGACTCAAGAGCTTCAGCCTGACCACCGGAAATAATTGGATTAACGTTATCGGTTGACATTGAAAAAGGAATTCCTCCTAAACAGACTTTGCGGGTTTATTGCCCCAACTTGCAAATTTTTAAAACTGAAAAACTTTTAGCTTAAGCAGGCGCGAATCTTCGGTCTCACCCTACGCCGCCACTAATTCCGGCTGCGTTGCCTGATCCAGTTGGCGTAAGCGCTGCACTACTTTTTGAATCATCCAATCCGGCGTCGAAGCGCCAGCACTGACACCGACCCGGTTAACGGAGCGCAAATCAGCAGGATTGATTTCATCTTCGGTTTCGATCAAGGAAGTGCGCGGACACTGGTCAAGCGCGGCTTCGACTAATTTATTGCTGTTGGCGCTATGACGACCACCGATGACGTAGAGCAAATCAACCTCTGACGCCAGTCGCCGAATCGCCGCCTGATTTTCTTCGGTGGCGTCACAAATCGTCTCGCACACTTTGACTTCTTTAGCCTTTGTCCGAATCACAGCAATCATCGCCTGATATTTTTGCGGACTAATCGTCGTTTGCGCAATTGTTCCGACGCGCTCCAGCTTTGGTAAGGCCTCAGCCTCTGCAATTGTTTTGACGACATACGCCTGGTCGTTGATGTGTCCAAGAATGCCAACAATCTCAGGATGTTTTTTATCACCAACGATAATCACGTCGTAACCAGCTGCAACCAACTCAGCGGCCTTACGCTGTGAATAATGCACATAAGGACAAGTCCCATCCATCACCCGCAAGCCACGATTCTTCAATTCATCGTAAACATTTGGCGCGACACCGTGCGCCCGGATAATGGCAATGCCCTTGTCAGGGCGATCATTTTCATCGGCCATTTGAATGCCATCATTTTCGAGCCGCTGAATTTCCTGCGCGTTATGAATCAGCGGCCCCAGCGTGACCACTGGCAATCCGTTGGATTTTTCCAATGCACGATAAGCGAGGTCAACGGCGCGTTTGACGCCCATGCAAAACCCCAGACTTTCGGCTAAAACAATTTCCATTTGATTTCAATGATTGATGTTTGCAACAAAACGTATTTTACCCTCGACACAGCAAAGATACTAGCCAACAGCCTCATACTTATAAATTAGGTGCAAGATTAATGGGCAGCGTAACTAATGGCCTGCGCTCAGAAGGCGGAGCGGGAAAGAAGGTAAAAACGTAAAGCATCAACTATTAATAACATCCTGATAACTATGTGCAAAAATGAAGAGTGACTCTAATTGTTCCTGAGTTTCATGTCAAGCTGTAAGATTAAGCCTCAACGCGGGTTAGCGACGGAGACACGCGCAACAACCGTTTTTGTTTTTTTGGCCTTAGGTGCGAGGCCAGCCTGAAAGAACTTTTGGACCTCGACGGCGGTCAGCAAACGATATTGACCTAATTTCAGCTTTTCTTTCTGGAGCGACAAAAATCCGATTCCAAGCCGTCGCAATTTGATCACTGAGTGTCCCACCGCATCGAACATTTTTCTGATCTGCTGATTGCGGCCTTCGTACAAAGTCACTTCGTACCAGGCATTGGTCTTGCTTTGCTCAACCAGTTTAATTTCTGCCGGAGCAGTTTTGCGCCCTTCAATCGTGATGCCGCGCCGCAATCTTTCGACTTGCTGCTCATTCGGCTGGCCTTTGATTTTAACTTCGTAACGCTTGGCAATTTTTGAAGTAGCGTGCGCGATTAAGTTCGTAAAATCACCGTCATTACTGAGCAGAATTAAGCCCTCGCTATTAAAATCAAGGCGTCCAACCGGATGAACCTGGGAGCGAAATTCGCCGGCTAAATCAGTCACCAGCGGACGTTTTTTTGGATCAGAAGTGCTGGACAAATAACCGACCGGTTTATTGAGCAAAATGTAAATTTTTTCTTTGTGGCTGATTTTGGCATTGATGAGTTTGCCCCGAACTTTAATATGATCGCGTTCGGGATCCGCTTTCGTTCCAAGCTCTTTAATAGTTTTGCCATTGACCGTCACGAAGCCGGTAAGAATTAATTCCTCCGCTTTACGCCGCGACGCGATTCCCACATTAGCAATAATTTTTTGCAATCTCTCTTCCATAGCCCAAATCGAAACACAGATACGCAGAACAAGCAAGCAACAGAACTGCCAAATTAACCACCTGCCGTAACTTTAGCTGGCAGTGGTTGAAAATCAGCGGCGAAAAAGTAAGAATCTGGCATGCTGAAAATTCCTCCAACCTTTGTTTTATCGCTGCTGTTTGCCTTGTCCGTGCAAATCACAGCGCAAACAAATTCCAGTTCCCTGCTGATTAAAGCGGACCCCGGAACCATTATCTGGCTTGATAATCTTCGTTATGGCGCAGTGCCGGACACGCAGGAACTGACCATTAATAATTTACGGGCCGGGACGCACAATTTGCGCGCCCGACTCGCTGGCAAACGTGAACTAACGCAAATAATCCAGGTCAAAGCAGGCGCTCAAAATACGCTTCAGGTCGTCTTCAAATTGTCTGCGACACCGGCTGAAATAAGTTTTCAAACGGCTGAGAGCTTACGAGAAAAAGGGAAACACAAAGATGCTATCGCGGAATATCGGAACACACTAAAGCTTAGCAAAACCCCTTTTCCCAGGGCGCGAATTGGTCTCGCACGGAGTCTGATGACGGACAGTAATTACGAAGATGCGATCACAGAATCACGCCGGGCAATAAAAGAATCCGCCACCAATCCTGTCCTCGCCGCCGAAGCCACAACCGTGCTGGCAAATACTTTTCGTTCGCAGGGTTTATATGACGAAGCCTTTGCCAGCTATCGCAAGGCGCTGTCACTGACGCGCAACATTTCGCCGGAAGCCCATACAGGTTTGGCGTTGACACATCAGGAAGAAAACCAATTCGATGAAACAGTCAAACACCTCCAAATCGCGGCGGAACAAAGTAACGACACCGAACCGATTATTTATTACCTGCTCGGCAATTTGCTGGATCGCAATGGGCAAATCAAACTGGCGATTGTGGCTTATGAAAAATTCTTATTGCTGGAGCCGAACAGTAAATTTGCCGCAACTACCCGATCTTTGCTGAAGCAATTGCAGCGCGAGTCACGGTGAAGATTGAGGCAGGCAGGCAACAATCAATTTGACGCTCTGACCGCACAAAGTTACACTTCTACTTTAATCAAATAGCAATCCGGCTCGGTACTGTACTGCTAACAAAATACTACTCAGGTGAAAGCCATGCCATCGTCAAAATTATTCGTTAAGTCGCTACTCGTTGCCACGTTGTCTTTTTTGTTGCTGAGTGGAATAACCGTCGCGCAAAAAGAGACGGACAAGAAAGATAAAAAACAAAAACTATCCACGCCCGTCGCGCCCGCTCCGATTCCACGTACTCCCTACAGCGATGTCCGGCGCGAGCAATTGCTGAACGGTTTACAAATCATCACGCTTGAAAATCAGGCCGAGTCAAAAGTTACCTGCGAATTAGTCATTCGCGGCGGAGCGATGTTTGACCTGATTGGCAAAGCGGGCTTGGCCGATTTGACAGTTGAAAGCTTACTGGCGGTTTACCCGAATCTTGCCAGTGATCTGGAGTCGTTACAAGCGAAACTGGAGTGGGGCGTGACGCTGGATAGTACCTGGTTTCGCCTGGAAGCTCCGGCCAGCAATTTACAGGATGCGATGTCCAGGGTCGCTCGCCTGCTGGTAGTTGATAACATTCGCCAGGATGCTTTTAAAAATGCCCAGCAAGCACAACTGGGAAAATTCGCCGCGCTGAAAATGACTCCGGCAGCCCAGGCCGACGAAGCTTTTTTCACGACTTTGTATGGCGATCATCCTTATGCTCACAATGTAGTTGGTACGGCAGCTACGATCCCGACAATCAGGTATGGCGATGTGGCGGAATTCTACAAACGTGTTTATCTGGGCAATAATATGTTTGTGCTGGTGCAGGGAAATCTCAAACACGAACGCGCCATGAGCTTGTTCAGAATGTATTTTGGTGGCTGGGTAAAAGGCGTCCCGGCTCCGCCCACCTTTCGTCCCCCACAACGGACGCTCGAAGTGCGCGTGCAAAAAGTTGAGCAACCAGATGCAGCAAATGTCGAAATTCGCGGTGGTGTTTTAGGGGTTTCACATACTGACGCTGATTTTATTCCGACGATGTTATTGGCACACATTCTTGAAAGCCGGATCAGACAGCTTGATGCCCAGGCAACGGCGCATTTTTCACCACGAATGCTGGCAGCGCCAATTTTCTTCTCCGCTTCTGTCCCAACCTCAAATGCTGTTGAGTACTCCCGCCGCGCAACGGATATTTTTGCCTCGTTGAATAAAGCTGAATTTACCGAAGCGGAACTTGCCGCCGCACAATCAAGTTTATTGAATGAGCATCGCAATCGCCCGGTGCATGAATACCTGCGGGAAATTGCGACGTTCAAGCTGCCCGAAACTTATCCGCTAACCTATGAAACAAAAGTCAAAGCGGTGGCTACTTCAGACTTGCAACGAGTCGCAAAACGCCTGTTGGAAGCCAACGCCTTAACCGTACTGGTGCTGGGAAAAGTAACCGAGAATTTCAAGTCTCAGTCGTGAAGGGCATTAGAGATGGAAGCTCCCAACCCGGAATTTAACGCGGTCGGCAAACATCAGGCAGTGCAGAAAATGTTTGCCGAAATCGCTCCCACGTATGATCGCCTCAATCATTTACTCTCCGCCAATATTGATAAACGCTGGCGCAAATTAGCCGTCAATAAAATTGCTGAGTTGCTGGCAAAACCAGATGCCGCAGCCCTGGATTTATGTTGCGGCACAGGCGATTTAACGCTGGAAATTTCCCGGCGGTCGCCAGCGGTGCGCGTCATTGGCTGCGATTTTTGTCATCCCATGCTGGTGGCGGGCAAAAGTAAGTTTGTGGCGAACAGCGCAGTTCTTTTAACTGAAGGTGATGCCCTTAATTTGCCCTTTGCTGATGATAGTTTTGATGCCGTAACAATTGCCTTCGGACTGCGTAATTTGGAAAACGTCGAGCGCGGGATCAGGGAAATTCATCGTGTCCTGAAACCAAATGGACGCGCCGTGATCCTTGAATTCTCGCGTCCGATAGTTCCCTTCCTGCGTGGCGCCTTCGGTTTTTACTTTACTAAAATCCTGCCCCGAATTGGTGCGCTGGTTTCCGGGTCAGGGACAGCGTATACCTACTTACCAGCTTCAGTCAGCCATTTTCCTGATCAAAAAAGTCTGGTTAAGATAATGTGTGCGGCTGGATTTATAAACGTTAAGTATGACAATCTTTCGCTTGGAATTGCCGCCCTGCATTATGGCGATAAGTGCTAAATTCTTAACCAGCGAAAATAAGTTTCATTAAACCTAGTAGTAGGCTATAGTTACCCCTTGTGCCATAGCCTGTTCTCTGCCAGAGGATAAAATACGAGACTGGAATAGTGACTTTACCTCTTTCATTTTTTATAGAAAATTTCCCCATCAGCGTGGCTGAAATTGAGAAATTACTTTCCGACGCCTTATCGCGCGGGGGCGATTATGCCGATCTTTATTTTGAATACTCAGTTCTCAGTAACTTAAGCCTGGAACAACAACTGGTCAAATCCGCCAACCGCGCCATCACCCAGGGAGTTGGCGTACGGGTAATTTCGGGCGAGCGCACAGGCTATGCTTACAGCGATGAAATTGCCCCGCGTTCGATTCGCACCGCCGCGCTGACGGCTGCCCATATTGCCAATAGCACAGGCAATCAAGCGCCGATCAATGTCACGGCGCAACCCCCCACTCACAATTTATATGCAGTCGAGCATTCCGCCAGCGAACAACCGTTAGAGCGAAAAATTGACCTGCTGAAGCGAGCGGATCGCACGGCTCGATCCTATGACCGACGCATCCGCGAAGTTCAGGCCTCGCTGGTTGATGAATACAAAGTTATTTTAATTGCCAGTTCTGACGGCTTACTGATTGGCGATGTCCAACCGCTCATTCGCATGAACGTTAATTGTATTGCCGATGATGACAGAAATTTACAATCCGGGCGATCGGGCGGCGGCGGACGCGCCGGACTGGAATTTTTTGAGACGGTGCAGACACCAGAATCTTTTGCCCATGCTGCCGCACAACAGGCCATCTGTCTGCTGGCTGCAGTCGAAGCGCCAGCCGGGGCAATGGAGGTTGTGCTGGCCCCCGGATGGCCGGGAATTCTGTTGCACGAAGCCGTCGGGCACGGACTGGAATCCGATTTCAATCGCAAGGGAACCTCGGCATTTTCCGGGCTGATCGGGCAAAAAGTGGCGAGCGAGCTTTGCACAATTATTGACGACGGGACGATTGGTGGGCGACGTGGTTCGCTCAACATTGACGATGAAGGTCAGCCAACCTCAAAGACGGTGTTGATCGAAAAGGGAATTTTACGCGGCTATTTGCAGGATCGGTTAAGCTCACGCCTGACCGGAGCCGCACTCACCGGCAATGGTCGCCGTGAAAGTTATCAATGCCTCCCCATGCCACGCATGACAAATACCTTTATGCTCAGTGGACAGGATGCGCCTGAAGATATTATTGCTTCTGTCAAGCGCGGTCTTTACGCTGTGAATTTCGGCGGCGGGCAGGTAGACATCACCAGCGGCAAATTTGTTTTTTCCGCCAGCGAAGCGTACTTGATCGAAAACGGTAAAATCACGGCTCCGGTTAAAGGGGCGACGCTGATTGGTCACGGGCCGAGTGCGCTCACCAAAGTCACGGCGGTGGCTCACGATCTGACGCTGGATCATGGAGTCGGTCTGTGCGGAAAAAACGGACAATCGGTTCCCGTTGGTGTGGGACTGCCAACTATCAAAATATCTGAGATGACAGTTGGTGGGACGAAAGGATAATCATCCTGGTGAAAAAGGGCTGGTTGGTAAAATTAAATAGCTCGCTATCTGGTTTGCCATTTAGGTTCCTGCCCTAAACTCATCCCCCATTCATTAATCATGAAAATCACGCAACAACTATTGGCAGACCTTGTCGCAGCGGCAATCAAATGTGGCGCAACTGAAGCAGAATCGATTGCACTTGAAAGCACCGAATTTTCAGTTGAAGTGCGGCTTGGCGAAGTTGAAACGTTACAGGAATCTGCTTCGCGCGGGCTTGGGTTACGAGTTATTTACGAAGGGCGCCAGGCTTCAATTTCGACCTCGGATTTACAAGCCGGCTCACTCGAAAAACTGGTGACGGATGCAGTGGATATGGCGCGTCTAACCTCAGCAGATAAAGCCGCCGTGTTGCCCGCACCCGAAGAATTCGCAGATGTTACGGATGAGGATTTACAACTTTACGATCCCGCCATTGCCGAATTACAGACCGAACGAAAAATTGCCCTCGCGCAAGCCTGTGAAACTGCCGCCCGCAGCTTCGATGCACGCATCGTAAATTCTGAAGGTGCGAGTTGTTCGACTACTTTAGGGCGCATGTTACTCGTCACGAGCGCAGGTTTTTCCGGCGAATATCGGGCGACAAATTGCGGGCTGATGGTGGCTCCGATTGCGCGGGCGGGAGACCAGATGCAGGTCGCGGGCTGGGGCGACAGACAACGCTGGCTGGAAAAACTTGAGGCGCCCGAAAAAATCGGACAGGAAGCCGCCCATCGTGTCATTCGGAAACTAGGCGCACGCAAGGTTCCAACCCAGGAAGTACCAATAGTTTTTGAATCCTCAGCCGCCGGCGAGTTGCTGAGTAATTTTTTTGAAGCAGTCTCTGGTGAAGCAGTATTTCGCCGAGCCTCTTTTTTACTTGGCAAACTGGACGAAATTATCGCCTCGCCGTTATTGACCATTATTGACGATGGACGAATGCCCGGCGCTGTCGGCTCGCGCCCGTTTGACGGCGAAGGATTGCCCACGCGCCGCACAGAAGTAGTAAAAAACGGCGTGTTGCGCAACTATTTGCTCAATAATTATACGGCCCGAAAACTGGGGCTGAGTTCAACTGCCAACGCGACGCGCGGCCTGACGGGAACACCGGGAGTCGGGGTCACAAATTTCTATGTTGCGCCCGGACAATCATTACCGGAAGAAATTATTGCGACGGTCAAAAATGGTTTTTACGTCACGGACTTAATTGGCTTCGGATTTAATCCGGTGACGGGCGATTATTCGCGCGGCGCTGCCGGGTTGTGGATCGAAAATGGTCGTTTGACTTACCCGGTTGAAGAAGTCACCATAGCCGGGAACTTCCGTGAGATGTTGCACGGAATTGAAATCATTGGCAATGACCTTCGTTTTCGCGGGAGCCTCGCTGCTCCAACTTTGAAGATTAGTAAAATGATGGTCAGCGGTGACTAAAAATATACGCCATCGGTACGCGCAATTTTCACGGAACAAAACACATTATTCCGTGTCTGTAGATTGGCAGGCGATGGCTTAATTTATTTTGGAGTCTTTATGTTTGAAACTGAAACCGAACAAATGACAGAACAAAGACGCTCGCGTGGGTTGATGATCCTGGGCGGCATCGGAGCCGTCGCTTTGGCAGCGATAATTTTATTTTTCTCGTCCAATTCTCGCTCAACTTCGGCGGTAACTGCGGGCGCAAAAATGCCTGGCGGTCCACAAATGAAACTTGATGGCGCATTGCGCGCTGGGACGCCGGAATTCGATAATTATCAAAACCAGTTGGAATTTAAGGAAACCGAAGTTTTTGCCTCGCAAAATGCGATGGGCATGACACAATTCATCGTCAAATCACAACTGACCAATAAAGGCGATAAATCGCTTGCCGGGATTGAACTGAGCGCTAAAGCCTATGGGTTGGATGAAAAAATTGTCGCCGAAAATTCGAGCATACCAATTCCCCGCCTGCGCTCAGAACCACTCAAACCAGGCGAATTAATACGCGTAACCATAAAACTTGATACTCCCTCGACCATCACAGAAGATGACATCGCCAGAGTGGTGCCGTTCCTGAGTGGATTAAAATTCCAATAATTTTTCGCTGACTCATTTGCCGTCAGACTTCCTCACGTTTTACTCTTGCTCGATAGGCGATACATTCCTCAAGCACACGGCGATATTCATCAATCTCGACTTCGCGCTCGCAACAAAACAACATCAATTCGCCGTCATCACGAAAGTTCCCGTCCCACGCGATGACCTGTTCGCCGCTCCAATCCGGTGAGTACTGCTGCATTTTCTCATCTTCCATGCGGTCAAAATAGGCGCGTAAATTGATACTTGTTTCATCCAACGGTTCATCCGTTGGCGCTTGCTCAAAATTCCAAACTGGTTGTTGAAAAGTCATAAGATTTCAATTAATTAATTTGCATTGATGTTGCTGAATCCTAAATGTTGGGCGTATAATCCGTTCGCCTTCCAAACGGTATAGTAATTTTGATTCTTAATTCCTGTCCCGTTTGTATTTTCAAAAGTACTAAAAAAAATTGAGCTGGGATTAGCAACTAAATAGCATTTAAAAGCTGACATTCGATCAGCGTCATCCAAGATATAGCAATTCTGTTTCTATGTCTTATACCAAAACTTCTCTTAACTTTAAATGCAGAGTTTATACTAAATATTCTCCTGCGTAAAAAAAGCCGTTTGCGGCTTAATCTTCAGGCAATAACCAAATCCATTTTCCCCGCGCGGAAAAAAAGGAGATCAAAACATGCGAAGTATTTTCCCAACTCACACCAGCATTATGCTCTTGCGCAATTTAATTTGCGTTTGTTTACTGGCATTTCTGACTACTGTCGGATTTGCGCAAGCCCCCGTCGGAACAATCTCCGGCCTCGTCACTGATCCATCCGGCGCAGTCCTCCCAAATGCTGCAGTCGCAATAAAAAATAAAGCTACCGGCGCTGAGCGCAAAGTTACCTCATCCGCAGAAGGCACCTATTCAGTGCCTGCGCTACCTGCGGGAATGTATGAGGTCTCGACTCAGGCTAAAGGATTCAGCACCCAACAACAGGTAGTTACAATCACCATTGGTTCGATTATAACGATTGAATCCAAAATGCAGGTCGGGCAAACAACTGAGGTTGTAAATATTGAAGGAACAGGTTCAGCGCAACTCGCTACCGAGTCTCATTCGATTGATGGCGTCATCACTCGCCAGAAGATTCAGGAATTACCCCTCAATGGGCGTAATTTTTTGCAATTGGCTTTCCTTGAACCAGGCGTATCCACTTCGGCGGGTTCTACCTCGCAATACAACTCTTTGTTTTCAGTTTCCATTCTCGGTGGCGATTCAGGAAAAACTGCCATTACCGTTGACGGTGGAAACATTCGTAACTCTATCGAAGGCGGAACAGGAATGAATTTCTCCCAAGAAATGGTGCAGGAATTCCAACTCTCGTCTGCCAATTTCGATCTTTCGACCGGAATCACGAGTGTCGGCGCAGTTAATATCGTCTCGCGCAGTGGTGGCAATAGTTTTCACGGCTCAGGTTACTATTATTACCGTGATCATAACATGTCAGCCTACCCTGGATTAAAAAGAGTCTGCGAGGAAACCCCAAACAATCCGGTCTGCCTGAATGCAGGTGATAAAAAACGAGTAGTTGACCCATTCTTTGCTCGCAGCAATCCCGGGTTTGTATTCAGCGGGCCGATTAAGAAAAATCGAGCCTATTTTTTTGGTAATTACGAGTATACCAAACAGACTCAGGCGTTCACTGTCCAGCCTAATCTGCCTTCGATTGCTGGTCTGGCTGGAAACTTTAGCAGCCCTTACGCCCAGCATTTATTAAGCGTCAAGGTTGATGTCAAACTCAGTGAAAAGCACAATCTTTTTGGACGTTTTTCTAATGACAAAAACCAGGGATTTGGCCCCAATGGTGGTGCAACACTGCCTTCCAACTGGCTCCAGAATACCAACACTTCCAGACAATCTGTGATCGGGCTAACATCCGTCTTTAAACCAACTCTGGTGAACGATTTCCGTTACAATTTCACTTATTGGCGCAATCGTAATCTATTTGCCGATAACACGGTATGTCCTGGTTGCTTGGGGCTAGGATTCGGACAACTTGCTATTAACGGATCAAATTTAACTCTTGGCAATACGTCAAACGCGACTCAGGGTCGTGATCTCTATCGTAGTACATTTACTGACAACTTAACCTGGCAAAAAGGTTCACATCGTTTTCGTTTTGGGACTGAATTGGAGACAGCGCCAGGAACAGGCTTCTGGGGTTATTGTGATCCCGCCTGCAACACCGCAGCCCCACCTGAGCTAGTCAGAAGCCTCCCTATTCCAGCCGCGACAATTGCAGCGCTATTTCCAACGCTGCCAACTGTAGTGCGCACGAATGCCGATCTACTTAACCTACCATTTCTGGGTGGTGTGATTGGAGTTGGCGATCCGGCCCAACCGCCGCCTTATAACATTGACAAAGCCAAAGTCAATAATCGGATGCGCTTTTATGGGCAGGATACCTGGAAAGTAACTCCCAAATTCACTCTCAATTATGGTTTGTCGTGGAACTTTGAAAGCACTCTCGTCAACCGCGATATTGATAAGCCAAAATTTCTGGCTCCACTTTATGGCAGTGACTTAACTGCAACAAATAATAATTACAAGAATTTTTCCCCGTCATTAGGAGTTGCGTATGCCTGGAATTCCAAGACTGTCATTCGTGCCGGAGCGGGAATTTATTGGGACACTGAATCACTCTATCGGCGTTTACAGGAACGCGCTTTTATTGGTCCGATTGGAAATGGTCGCATCCAGTTTCCAGCCAGTGGATTTACTAATATCTTTCCTGGCATTTTCAACATCAGTCGAGGCGTCATCCCTGTTCCAGTTGGCGCGACATTACCGCAAGGCGAATTGACCAATCTGACGGTGGGTCAATACAACCAAATCGTTGCGGCGCAACTTCCAGCCATCACAGCGTCGTTGGCTCCGAAAAACCTCAATGATTTAACGTTACGTTCAATTGACATCAATAAAGCAGGGGCACAACTTTATCCAAAAAACTATCCGGTACAACGCAGCTATCAGATGACTGCCGGATTACAACGCGACCTTGGACACGACATGGTGATCAATGTTGACTTTGTGCGACGAGTCTTTACCAATCTCCTGCTTGGCGAAATTGACCTTAATCGCTTCAATCGTCGAATTGGTGGAGTGCAATCACCCGTTATTCGGATCTGTACTGCTGCTGAAAAAAGCAATCCAGCTATTCAATGTTCCAACGGCTCCATTACATTCTGGACCCCCGGTGGACGCAGCACGTATAACGGACTACTGGTCAAACTTGATAAGCGATTTACCAAGCACTTCTTATTCACCGCATCTTATGCCTTGACTAATAATCATGGACTTAACGGTGTCAACAATCTGGATAATTATTTCAGCACCTGGGGGCCGCAAGGTGGAAGACATTCACTCAACGTTTCCGGGATAGTTGAATTGCCCTGGGGCTTTCAGTTAGGACTGATTTCATCTATGGGTAGCAAAGGCCCATTAACACCAACTGTCTCAGGTGTTGATCTGGACGGTGACGGAACAACGGTTGAACCGCTTCCGGGACTCTCCTGGAATTGTATTAATCGCGGCTGTGGCAAAACTGAATTGGCAGCAGCAGTCGCGGCCTGGAACACGAAGTATCCGGTAGGCTCAAAGGATGCTCGCGGTTCGGCTATTCCTCAGCTTTCATTGCCAGCGAGTTATGATTTAGGAGACAACTTCAGTTCACAGGATATTCGGATCAGCAAGAAATTTACCTTCAAGGAGAATTACAAGCTTTCCATTTTTACTGAAATGTTCAACGTCTTCAATATCGCCAATCTTGGTGGATATAACTTCACGGTCAATACCGCTGGAGCTTTTGGGCAAGCGACTTCACGTGGAAACCAGGTCTTCGGATCAGGCGGCCCTCGTGCAATCCAATTCGGAGCACGCTTCGAGTTTTAAGACAAAGTAAATTTTTCAATTTGTCACAACTGGAAAGTCCACTCTTGAAATTGATCAGAGTGGACTTTTTTTGTAGCCAGCATAGTTGTAAGCTATGCTGGCAAATTCCTTTGCGAATGGGCCTATGAATCAAAGCAGAATTTACTTCTCACTCGGTGCGCTGTTACTCATCGTCCTGCTGGGCGTGACGGGCTACCATGTGATCGAAGGCTGGTCATATTTTGACGGGTTGTACATGACGGTGATTACGCTGGCGACGATTGGCTATGGCGAAACTCATCCGCTCACCGCTAATGGAAAATTATTCACGATAGTTTTGATTGTCTTAGGTGTGACTGCTGTCGGCTTCGTTTTTACGACGCTCACGCAAGCCCTGGTCGCAACACAGATTGCCGCAACATTCGGGAGGCGCAAATTGTTCAAGGACATCAGCAGGCTAAAAAATCACTACATCTTATGTGGCGCAGGCAGGGTCGGAATTCGCATCATTGACGAATTCAAAAAGAAAGGGGTGGACTTCCTGGTCATCGAACGTGATCCGCTGGTGGCGGATCGGTTATTAGCGCAGGGGGAATTAGTGTTGATCGGCGATGCTACGGACGAAGCTGTCCTGGAAGGAGCCAACATCACAACCGCCCGCAGCCTGATTGCAGCGGCGGCGAGCGATGCCGAAAATGTGTATATTGCGCTGACGGCGCGCGGACTTAATCCTGATCTTTACATCGTCGCACGCGCAACCGACCAGGCTGGTGAACGGCAGATGCGTCGCGCCGGAGTCAACAAGGTTGTCTCACCGACGCTGATTGGCAGCCATCGCATGGCGCAGGCGGCCATGTCTCCGGCGGTCGCCGATTTTATCGAACTCACCACGATGACCGAATCGCTGGATTTAATCTTTGAGCAGGTCAGGATTGAACCGGGATCAGCGTTAGCCGGAAAACAAATCAAAGACTCTGGCATTCGCTCAGAACACAATGTCATCATCGTCGCCATCACTGATAATCAGGGACAGATGAATTTCAATCCCGATGGTAACCAGCAATTAAACGTCGGAGATTTATTGATTGCCATTGGAACCGGCGGCGGCTTAAAAAAGCTGGCAGAAATTGCTCGTTATGAACTTGGCAGCCATAAATAGCCCTCTTGCGAAATTCAAGAATTTTCAGCCTTGCGTTCAAAATTGTAGATTCCTGAAATCAGATTAAATCTGAGCCCGAGTCCGTGTTATTCGGTAATTGACCGACTCTGAAAATACGCCTGTTTGCAAAAATCACGGCGCGGTTCAAAATAATTTTCCAGGCGTAAGATGGCAATGGCATTGAGTTAAGTAGCTCAATCAGCCCTGGTTGCCCTTCGTTATGGCGCGTCCTTATAAGTGCCGAAGCCCGCACGAAATAAGGGCGAAAAATAACTCTTACTTCGTGCGGGCTTCGACCTTCGAGCTTGTGAAGAGAGGACACTTACTGCGTGTATATTTTTGCCTTCACTGCTCTTACTTCTTCACTTTGAAATTTATGGATGCGCTGGTGGTTTCCCATTCCATTTTTATCACACCACCATTTTTCGCGGCGGTCATGGTAATCGTGAATAGCTCGACCGGGGCGGCAGTTTTGCCAACTTTCATGTCTATGCGCGCCAGTTCTTCCTGCTCATATTCCGGCTTGTAAGGAATGCCCCATTGTCCGGTATGCTTGTTAATAATCAATTTCCAGCCGGTTGGTGTCGGCAGAGTGAAAAGCGTGTAGCTCCCGGCTGGCACGACGACGGTTCCGAACATCAGATCAACTTCGGTCGTGAATGCTGTCGCCTTGTTTGCGCCTGTCCGCCAAACTTTATCAAACGGGACGACGTCGCCAAAAATCTTCCGCCCACGCATCGAGGGACGACCATAAGCAATCGTAACTTTTTTGCCATCCAGCGCGATTTCAGCCGTGCCTGGTGGGCTGAGCGGCGGTTTGCCCTGCGCCTGGATTGTAATGGCGCTGAACGTCAAGGCTAAGAGCATCATCATAACTGTTTGTATTCGATAAATTCGCATTCTGTTTCTCCTTTAAAAATAATACCGTCAACTTTTCAGTGGCGGCTACGTTTGACGACCAAAAAAATCGTCGTTTATGTGTTGCGGGAAAATGTCAGGAAGCTGAGAGTTTACTGTATCGGCTCGCGCTTGCGCAACCGAAGTTCGGCAACTTTCCAGGCAGGCCAGGTTGAGACGCGCCCATAATAATTGACCGCCTGCGCCAGAATATCAATTTTATCTGAATTACATTGCGGACAGTGGTCAATGATTCCACGCGTCGCCGAACGACAGGCAAAGCAAATCGTGAACTCAGGCGAGAGAATAAAGGCTGCATTATTAGTTTGATAAAAAGCGCGCGAAATCAGGACGGCCATCTGCTCCGGCTTGAGCGGAGTATCATTGCCCCATAATTCTGTCGCTGCGCCTAAAATCGCTGCGCCTTGCATGACTCCTTCGATGCGGATTTTGTCCAGCGCTCCGGCATTACTGGTCACGGGCAATTTGGCAGAATTGGTGTAATAAATTTCCTTCAGGCTGGCTTCGTCAGCTACCGTCTCAGTCTGATGGCGGTCGAGTTTGGCGAGGCGATGCGGGGCAATCAGGTCATGGGATTCGGCTAAAATAAATCTGACCTTATGTTTCGCGGACAATCGTTCGGTTTCAGCGCCGAGATGCGCAATAATTTTCGCGGCGAATTCCTGCGCTGCGGGGGAATCATCCAGCGATTTGCCTTTAATAAATGTGACCAGTTCGCTGAGTCCAACGGGGCAAATTGCGTGCGAAGTCCAGTTCAACCGCAAAAAAGGTTCGTTGTTGGGACGCATTGCCAGCAGGGACAAAACGCCGGCTTCGCCTCTGGCCAATAATTTTTCCAGAAAGACGCGTTTTTCCAGAGAAGCCTGCGCCGCCAGTTCCAGCAATTCGGACAGCAACTCAAAGACCTGCAATTCATCGCCAGCGGCACGTCGTCCGAGGCGTGGCAAATTGATTGCCACCGAAGACAAAATCGCCGAACGCCATTGCCAGCTATCTTTCGCACGTTGCAACACATTAGCGGTGATCCCGTAACGACTGGTGAAAGTCGTCAGCGCTTCGTCGTCCTCAGAGGAGCGATCAAAGGCAAAGGTGACACCGCCGCGTTCGATGGCGACTTTGCTGGCTAAGTCGAGAAAGCTGCGATAACCGGAATTATCAATGAAACGGCTGGTCACGTGCAAAATCGGACGCGGCCCGTTTAATGACCAGTCCTGTCCATCACCTTCCAGGTAAACTTCAAATAAAGCATTCAAAAAATCGCGCGCCACCTCACCAAATTCTCCATACGTTTTTTCAAGCTGTTCACCACCCGCGCCAATCGCCGGACGATCACTCAGGTAGGCTGGAGCGTCCCAATCCAGATGCAATTCGCACCGCATCGGCTGACCGCCACGTGCCACGGCAGGTTTAGACAATTCAAACAGCAGGGATTGAGCGACCTGTTTTTTTTCTTCGTGCGATAGCTCCATCATCAACGGCGCAAAAGCAAAATTCACCGCATCCCACGCGATGGCCTGGCTGAAATAACCGTGCATCGCCGCTGTATATTTGACCAGATGCGAGGCCAGAACTTCAGGGCGACGAGCGGGACGCGAACCGGCAAAACCGCCTGGTAAAACGATGCCATTGCGTTTGATAAAATCTATCGAACCGGTCATTGTCGTCAGGCGATCAATCTCGCCGAGGTTTTCAATGTGCAAATCACCTGACAAGTGTCCGATGGCAACGCGCTCTGAAAACACCGCCAGCATTGAATATTCACGTTTGATGGCTTCGGCGAGCGCAAAACTTGTCCCTTCCGGCCCATTGGCTGTTTTTAACTCCGGTGCTGATCCCTGAATAATTTGATCGGCATCATACATCGGCACGCCAAGCCGGGCATGAAGGCGATGCGCAGCGGTCAAGCCGTGTTCGAGCAATTTGGCATCTACGAGGCCGCGAATCAGCGAGGAGGTCAACGCTTTGATTTCCAGGCGCTGAATTTGTGCATTCACTTCGAGGCTGATTTGCGCAGCGATTTCCGGCGTGAGTTTCGTTTCACGCATCAGGGCTTCGGCAATCCGCTGGACCTCAAATTGCGCCAGCTTTTCGTCAGAGCGTCGCACCAGCAATTCTGCTTCGGTCACCGAAGACGAAGTTCTCGACGATGATTGAGTTGGTTGATCCATAAAAACGCGGCGTTCCTACTTTGGTAAAAGTCCTGATAAATTGACAAAATGATGTAAGGGTCCGTTGCCTTTTCCGAGTTGCGGCGCATTGATAATTGCTGCGGTCACATATTCTTTCGCACGTTTGATGGCGACAGAAAGTTCATCGCCTGACGCCAGCGCCGCCGCTATTGCCGCAGACAAAGTACAGCCTGTTCCGTGCGTGTGACGTGACGCAATTTTCGGGGTTGAAAAAAGTGAAAATTCACCCGTGTCAAACAACAAATCGGTTGCTTCACCGGCTAAATGACCGCCCTTGATTAAGATTGCCTGCCGCGCTTTACGGTCAGGATTTTGTCCTGCCTCCAATTGCCTTTTGAGCTTTATCGCACACTGTTTCATCTCGTCAGGGTTTGTTGGTTCAGCGCCAGTCAGCGCAGCAATTTCAGCCAAATTTGGCGTCACGACATCAGCCAGCGGCATTAACTTCGTGAACAAAGCTTCCTGCGCAGATTTGTCAATTAAGGCAAAGCCGCTGGAAGAATTAAGCACCGGATCAAGCACGATGTTTGGCAATTGCTTTCGCTCAATCACTTCAGCAATCATTTCGATAATTTCTGTTGTCGGCAGCATCCCGATTTTTACTGCGCTGATTTCGTAATCAGCAATTACGGGATCAAGCTGCGCCTGTAATATTTCCGGTGACTGATGATAAGCCGCAAAAACTCCCAGCGTATTTTGCGCGGTGATGGAGGTAATCGCCGCCGCACCATAACAACCAAACGCGGCAAATGTTTTTATATCCGCCAGCACACCCGCGCCGCCCGAAGGATCAAAACCAGCTATCGTTAAAATAACCTGCATATTTTCAGCGCCAGTTTTGGAGTCGCTTACCACTCTTTTGATAATCACCACAACACTTAATCTTGTGGCTCAATTTTGGATGATAACATCATCCTGGTGTTTGTGACCAGAGCGCTAATATCTTCGAACAATCCAATCCCGGCGATTCCGGCGGCTCCGGCAGCGAGTGGGGCAGCAAAATTATGGATCGTAATTCCGCCCAGCGCGAGGACTGGAATTCGTACAGCGCGGCAAATTTCGGCGAATTTTTGCAATCCCAAAGGCTCGCCAAAACTTGATTTTGACGGCGTTGGATAAACCGGGCCGCAAACAATGAAATCGGCTTTTCCGGCTTCGGCAGTTTGGGCTTCAGTGATTGAATGAGTTGAAACTCCAATGAGAAAAATTTCCTGGCTGACAATTTTCCTGACTTCAGTGACGGGCACGGAATTAGCCCGCAAATGAACACCATCCGCGCTAACTGCCAGCGCTACATCCACCCGATCATTGACGAGAATTTTTGCGCCGTGCGGACTGGCGAGAGCTTTGGCGGAGTTGGTAAATTCTCGTAGCTCTCTAACTGACAAATCTTTTTCACGGATTTGAATGAGTTGGCATCCCGCCTGCGCCGCCAGAGCTATCGCCTCAAGCTGCAATTGCCGGGACGAATTTTCAGAAGATGAAGAGCGAAATTGCTGATGGTCGGTGATGAGGTAAAGCAGCGGATTGGATGAGTAATTAATCAAGCCGGGTAATTTTTGCTTCGGAGGCAGCACTTTCCCACTCCGTTAATTTATTGACGCTTTCGCGGAATTTGAAGATGTCGCGTAACCCAGCCAGGATATTGAGTGCGCCCAACGCCGAAATCGCCCCCCGCAAATAACCGCTCTGCAAAAGCGAAACCAGCCAGTTTGCCTGCAACTTCCCCGCCAGAAATGCCAGAAAGAAGTTTTCATCCCAATATAGCGTCCACGGCAGGAGCATTAACAATACTCCAACTTCCAAACAAATCAGGATGTAAACAATGACACTTACTTTAGCAGACATAAATAAAAATTCAGCTTAACTCACCCGCGCAGGCAAGTGGTATTTACTCGTTTGCATAATTCAGCTTAACCACTCGTTACCGCAAGTGGTACTGACCTGTTTGGATAATTTCGCAGCTTATCAGTTGACGCCGTAACTCTGCAACCCCAGTCAGACTCATTTTCTCAGCAGTTTTTGGAACAACGACGGCAATCGAACTTTAATAACAATAAGCCCGGAACAAAAAAGGAAAGAACAACCCCATGAAAACCACGATTTTAGGGACCACGATTATGCAACAAGCAGCACTTCTTTTCGCGCTCAACTTCTTCGATGCGGGTTTGACTCTGTTTTGGACGGAAACCGGTCGCGCCGGAGAAGCCAACCACTTGATGCAATACCTGCTTGATGGCGGTCCCGCCCCATTTTTAATCTTTAAAATTTGTATTGGAATGCTTGCGGCGTTGAGCTTTTATCGGTGGGCACATTTACGTTCGGCCCGCTTCGGTCTGAAAATTTCTTTAGCCGTTTATTTTGTAATTTTCGCAATTCATATCGCCGTCGGAGCCGTCACCAGCGGCCTGACTCAATGGCTTGGCATATAAACTCCTCTTCATAAAACTGAATAAAAAATTAAAGCGGGCCGCAAAGCCCGCATTTTTTATTTAATGTAGCGCAAACTGGAAAGTTTACGCCATGCTTTACTTGGTCATCTTAAGCTTCATTCCCTGTCCCTGGCGCACAATCATTATTTCAACGGTTTCGTTTTTATCTTCGTTCAGCGCCTGCACAAAAGTAGCGAGATCAACCACCGGCAGTTCGCCAATTTTAATCACAATATCGCCAACCTTTAATCCTGTCTGTCCGGCTTTACCATTTGTATTTATGCTGGCAATCAGGACTCCGCCTGGTGCGGAAAAATGTTTGGCTAACTGCGCGGTCAGCGGAGTAACTTCCAGCCCGTACATAACATTTAATCTCACCGAAGGTGGTGAGGAGCTAAACAGGCGCTGGGCGATGTTGACCATGACGTTTCGTTTTCTTTCGATTTCAGGTCGCTGCGGATCGGTTGGAGCCAATGCCTGCTCGCTTTTTTCGTAATCGCCTATTTTTTTCACCACCCAGTCGCTGAGTTGCGCCGGGTCTAAAGCTGGTGCCGGAACCAGCCGGGCCTGCATCATTTTAAATTCTTTATTACGTCTGATCTTAACCGTGACCTGACTATCGGCAGGCAGCATTTGCAGGGTCTCGCGCAAATCCCGCCCAGTCGTAAGAATTCGTCCGCTGATGCTCAATAAAACATCGCGTGGTCTGATGCCAGCCATCTCTGCCGGACTATCGGGAAATACGGCGGCGACCAACACACCCTGTTCTTCAGGAGTCAGCGCTTTGCTATTGGGTGTGACCGGAATACCACCATCGCTGGTGGCTCCCAGCCATGCATGCGGAACGATGCTGCGATGTGCGAGCGTTCGATCCTGAATAATCATTGTCGCCAACTGTTGCACGCGCGTGATGGGATAAACTAAATGTGCATCGTCGCCACTTGAATCGTAAAGCACCATGCCAAATACCGCGCCGTCTTTTTCAGCAATCAGGCTGCAATCCTGAATCGGAGTCAAAGGTTTTTGGGTCGTGAACCGATAAATCGGATTGCTTTGGCTGAAGCGAAAATCGTCAGCGGCTTTGCGGATCGTAGCGGCAGAGATATGGATCCGCGGCCTGAGCATGGAAATACCCGGGCGACCCATGCTCTGGTGCGGATTGAAGCCATACATCTCGACAGATTTTTGTACGGGCAATGTTTCAGGAGCCGAAGTATTATTGCTTTCCGCGCCTGCCAGATATTGTGGGTCGTCAACTTTCAAAACACACAATCCCGTCACCGAATCCATGCCAACAAATTTTGCGGTTGCCTGCGATTTGCGCCGGTTGGAAGCATAAATGGTCAGCAAAAGCGGCGCGTTGTTATTTGAAACATTCGCCAGTCGCGTCACAATATGCCCCTTATCATCTATCTCAATCCCCAGTGTCACGCTGGTGGTTTGTAATTGCGGGATCGTTTCGCCATCCAGTGAATAAATAACTTCGTCGGCGCTCAGTTGCTGGCGCAAGTCAATTTTTTGGATGACGTACACCATTCCTCTGGGATACGTGATTGTTTTCTGTGGAGTGGGACGAGAATTATCCTGTTCGTCAGTTTCAGCGCGAGGCATTTGACGCGGGGATTGGGCAAGGACAATTCCAAGCGCCAGGCATACTAAACTAATATTAAGAATCGAAACCCGTAGTTTTGTGAATAGCATCTCGCGGTAATTTAATAAATCATAGTCGAAGCGTTTTCGGTACTAACGTTCGCCATTGCCGTTTGGGTTTTGACTGAGCGCCCATAAGAAACCTGCGCCACATTGATCATCCGCGCTTCGCCGCTTTGGGCATGCTTGATCATTACTGTCCCCATCGCAACTTGTTCAGGTATGTTGGGAACAGGCGTAGAAGCAATGCCAGAAACTTTCGATTCTCTAGGGGTTGTTGTCGAAGCTGGGATAATTCTAACCTTCGGAGTCGGCGGCGCAGCAATATTTTTAGCCGTCATCTCAGGAACCGAATTACTAGCCTTTGGCAACTCTTCACGGGTTTGCATATTCGCAGGAGTTGGACTGATGCTCAGGGTTCCTGAAGCAATCTGCGTAGGTTGAGCGATTCCAGCCTGCGGTAAGTTTCCGCCCTTCATCACGTTGAACGTCACGACTGAAACTACTAAAGCAACCGCCGCCATTACTGCTCCGGCCTGTAACCAGGAAAATGTGCGTCCAAATAATTCTGCAAACCAACCTGGTTTTTGTTGACCGGCTTTTGCCTGAGCGATGCGCGCTCTAAGCTTGAAATCGAAATCGGCGGGAGCGGCTACGCGCGGTAAATCTTTGACCAAAGCGGAAATGTCGGCAAATTCACTGGCTTCAGCTTTTGCCACTGCGAGGCGTGCTTTCAGGCTGGCATTGAAATCTGCTGGCGCGTCCACGCGCGGCAAATCCCGGAGTAACGACAAGATACCCTGCAAGTCGTCAGAATTTTTATTGGGTAGGGGGTTATAACCCTTCATAAATTAAAATCTCCTTGAAGCCAATATTCTTAACTATCAATTCACTGCTATTTCCAAAATTCCACCACCTGATCCA
>JANMKB010000531.1:0-3981 GCA_031371805.1 Blastocatellia bacterium
GCAGTACTCGCTGGCACTGCTTTCGCCGCGCATCCCAAAATAATTGTCACGCCTGCGTGGGTCAATTCTGTCCAGCAATTTCACGCCAAAAAAATTACGGCACGTCCGGCGAATTACAAAAACAATCGCTTCGTCATTCTCCAAACAGGCTGGGGAAAATTGTCCGAGGCGAAAGATTATCGCATCGGGCATATTCCCGGCGCAGTGTATTTGAATACCGACGAGTTTGAGAATGGCTACCCGCGCTGGCATTTGAAGCCCGTCAACGAATTGCAAGACGTGATTGGCAAGCTGGGCAGTACGCACGACACAACGGTGATTGTGTACAGCAAACAAACCATCGCAGCCGCACGCATCTGGTGGATTCTGAATTACGCGGGCGTTTCTGACGTGCGAGTTTTAGATGGAGGTTTTGCGGCCTGGCAGGCGGCAGGCTTTGCCAGCGAAACCAAAATCAATCTTCCGCAGCCCACAAAATTTCGTGTACAGCCCCGTCTTAATTGGCTGGCGACGACTTCGTATGTGCAAGAAAATTTTGACAAAGTGTGGTTAGCTGATACACGCTCAGCCGCAGAATATCGTGGCGAAATCAGCGGCTACGATTATTTACAACAACGCGGACGAATCCCCGGCGCAATCGCAATTGGCGATGCAGATGACAAAGCGTTGCTATATCAAACTGCGGAGGGAAAATTTCTGCCACCTGCTGAAATTGCTACGCGTTGGAAACAAGCAGGAATTAAATCTTCCAAAAATCAATTTGAGCGCGAAGTAATTTTTTATTGCGGCAGCGGCTGGCGTTCCAGCATCACATTTTTATACGCATATATTTTAGGCTATAAAAATATTCGCAATTATTCTGATAGTTGGAGCGGATGGAGCACAACGTACACGCCAGACGCAAATGAAAAAGGCATTACGCCTGGATGGCGACAGCGTGCGTCAGGCAATCCAATTGCAACTGACCAAAGGTGAGTTCAAAATTATGTCCGACCATACAAAACAAAACCTGCTAATTCATGGAACGATTTTTGGCAGCAGCGTGGGGTACAAATAACAGCACGCCAATTGCTGGCGCGGGTCATCACGCCGCGCCGATACAGGAAGGAACGGTCAGCTTTTTTACCCTGACGGGTTCGCTGGCAATTATCTTTGCAACCGTATCCGTGCTGGTGGGATTAATTCAGCAAAAAAACGATCAACCTCACTGAGCAGATACTTACGCGGCTTTCATTGACAGGAGATTTCAAATGCAAACACAAACAGAAAAAGGAATTCTCTTTCGCGCTCTCCACGAACGAGAAAATGCGTTCGTGATCCCGAATCCGTGGGACGCCGGAACCGCACGAATGCTGGCCCTGCTTGGCTTTGAAGCACTCGCCACCACTAGCGCGGGACACGCATTTTCTGTCGGCAAAACCGACAACACACTTGAGCGCGAAGAAACCTTAGTGCACTGCGCCGCCATCACAGCCGCTACCGATTTGCCCGTCAGCGCTGATCTCGGCAACGGCTTCGGCGACGCGCCCGAAGTTGCAGCAGAGACAATTCGCCTCGCCGCCGCAACTGGATTAGTCGGCGGCTCCATCGAAGACGCCACTTACAATCGCGACAATCCAATTTATCCAATCGAATTCGCCGTCGAACGAATTCAGGCGGTGGCGGAAGCGGTACGCAATTTTAACTTCCCTTTCACGCTCACGGCCCGCGCTGAAAATTATCTCGTCGGTCGCCGCGATTTGCACGACACGATCAAACGTTTGCAAGCGTATCAGGAAGCCGGCGCGGATGTTCTCTACGCACCTTCGCTGACGACCAAAGAAGAAATCGCCGCCGTCATCAGTTCCGTAGACCGCCCCGTCAACATCCTGATGGGCGCACAAGGCGCAACCACCGTAGCCGCTCTCTCCGCCCTCGGCGTCAAACGCATCAGCACCGGCAGTGCCTTATCACGCGCCGCCTACGGAGCTTTCCTGCGTGCGGCAAGAGAGATGTCAGCGCATGGGACTTTTACGTTTGCGGATGAGGCGGTGGGCTTTGGAGAAATTAGTGCGATGTTTGAAGATTGAATGTCGTCAACGGCTAAGTAAAGTTCTTGCACCCAAACAATGCGAAGACTAAACTGCAACTATGAATTACAAAGATCGCATCGCCATTGACCCACATATCCGCAGCGGCAAGCCCTGCATTCGTGGCACTCGCATCGCTGTCGCCGATGTTTTTGATTACCTTGGCGGAGGAATGACAGTATCAGAAGTCCTTGATGATTTTCCTGACTTAACGGCTGAAGACATTCAAGCATGCTTTGCGTTTGCAGCTGACCGTGAACGGCGGTTGACGGTGATTCCCTATGAAATTGCTGCTTGATGAAAACCTTTCGCCCAAACTTCCCGCCTTAATTGCCACACAATTTTCAATTAGTTCTATCACGACTTCAACGATACAATGGTTTCGTGAATTCGCATGGCAAAAGAAATATCGAAATCGCAAATAGATCGTTTAGGTGAACGTTTGCAGCTTGGCAAAACTGAAGATGATTTGCGTTTATTGGAACAATATCGCCATTCGTTCAGAACCGCGCATGAATTTGTCTACAAAGAGATTCGAGAAAAATTATCACTTGAGCTTACAAAAAGACGAACGAAAACCACACAGTCAATTGTTGATAAATTACTTCGAGAAAGCATTCGCCTGACGCAAATTCAAGACATTGCGGGCTGCCGAATTATTGCAAGAGATATTGCAGATCAAGATAAAATTGTTCAGCAACTGTGTGAACTATTTAATGATATTAAGCTCATTGATCGCCGAACAAAGCCAAGTCATGGTTATCGTGCTATTCACGTTATCGTATTCATTAAGAACAAGGCAATTGAGATACAGGTGCGGACAGCAATTCAGCATCTTTGGGCTGAGCTTTCGGAAAAATATGCTGATATGTGTGGGCAAAAAATAAAATATGGTAAAGGGGAAGAACAATACCAGCATTTGCTAAGTGAATGGTCGTCTATTATAAAAAGATACGAAGATTATGAAGTGATTCTTAATCAGCAGTTAAATAATTCTACTGAACCAATAGCAAACAGTTTTTCCATAAATGACAAAAACCATCAAATGAACATAGATGGACGCCTTAGTGCTATTGTTATTGAGCTTGGTGAATTGGTGACGGAAATCAATGATGAGAAAATAAAATGGCAACTGGCACAAGCGATTACGATCTTATATGGAGTCAAACTTAACATTAATATTCGCTTACAGATAAGCGAAGTTGAAAAATTGAAATAGCAATTATGATTTTCTTAATTGAATATAGTCGCAATGAAGGCAGGCTTATCTCATTCGAGCGTTTTGGCGATAATGACTGGCAGAGGGCCGAAGAGTTGCGATTTGAAAAAGAGCTTGAGCTTAACCGTATTGGCATTGAGCATGAAGTAGTTCTATTAGAAGCGGTTTCTGAGAAGGCGCTGCGACACACTCATCGTCGTTACTTTGAAGACATTGAGCAACTTGCAACATTACCGTAATCGCATCAGCTAATTTTTCTTCGTCAATTTTTCTCCCATGACAATTTGCGAAACAACACGGCTCATCTTAAGCCAATTAGAAAAAGAGGATGCGGCGTTTATTTTTCGGTTGGTGAATGAGCCTTCGTTTATTGAAAATATTGGTGACAAAGGTGTACGCAATTTGGAAGGGGCTTGGCAATATATTTTGCAGGGGCCGAGGAAAAGCTACGAGCAGAACGGGTTCGGATTGTGGCTGGTTGCTTTGAAAGATGATCTGACGCCGATTGGGATTTGTGGATTGATAAAACGCGACGGGCTGGATGAGCCGGATATTGGCTACGCATTTTTGCCGGAATTCTGGTCGCAGGGTTACGCCATTGAAGCGGCTGCGGCGGTGATGATTTTTGCACGCGAGACGCTGAAGCTCACGCGGATTGTGGCGATTACCTCGCCTGACAATCACGTTTCAATT
>JANMKB010000549.1:0-17866 GCA_031371805.1 Blastocatellia bacterium
ATAATGTAATCAGGCACTGCAATTTTTCCAATGTCGTGTAACAAAGCGCCCGCGTGCAAAGCCTTGATGTCCAGTTCTGACAAATTCAGCAGCCGCGCCATCCCTTCGGCATAAATCTGCACACGCCGCACGTGATCGTGCGTGATCTGATCTTTGGCATCAACCGCTGTGGCAAAGGCTTCAAGGGTGCGCTGATGCAATTTATCCAGCTCTTCGCTGTGCTTACGCGCCGCTTCAATATTTTTCAGATAAGGCAGCGCAATCCCATACGCGCCCCCGATCAATGGAATCGTCAAAAGAACCGCCCAGAACCCAAAATAATGAACCAGCGCATTCACAATCGCGGCCATCAGCACACCGGAGAGCGAGGTCACAATCACCCATGAGGTTTCCTTGAACCATTCCCGCCAAATTATCTTTTCATTATTAAGCGCCACCCAGACAGCCACCAGAGAAATATTCATCGCTCCCTGTAGGACGGCAAAACAGAAAAGTCCTAAAACGTAAAACCAAAAGGTATAGCTATTGTGCGCCAAGTGATTTAATGGGCCAAAGGTTAGCTTTATGATTAAAGTTGCGAGAAATAGTGGAATGCCGATCAGCCCGATATTAAAGGCATGGACAAGTTGCCGCTTAACAAAGGAAGGAACGAGTTGTCGGTCAATTCCGCTGACGGATTCGCTAAAGGTGACAACAGCCGCTAATAATAAGGCGTCTTCCCTGCCGGTAAGCAAAACAGCTAAAAAAATGAAAGTGTCGGAAACCGTGATGCTTTCCAAACTTCCAAAAATTTGTAGCGCCGTCGCACGACTTAACACTAAGGCAAAAATAGTTAATCCTAACCATTGCCAGTTAAAAGGCTGAGAAAATATCTGCCAAATTGCATATCCAGCTATTCCAATACCCAGGCTACTGACCAGCCATTTATAATATTTAGGATAATTATTGTTTTGCTCTGAATTCATGAGATAACAATCCGTGAAAACAATCGGGCGGTCCCGGCAACAGGGATATCCGAAGGTAAGCAGAAATATTCACAGAATTGTAATAACTTTCTGACAGTAGACAATTCTATGGAAATAAAATTGGTCGGGTTTATTTGCAATCCGCTAAGCACTTGGACAAAAGTATCAGGATTGATGAAAACTCAATATTCATTGACCTTCGATGTTCATCATGTTCATCTTGTCAAGTCTGTCTACCCCTGTTTTATTTTGCTTACCTGCTTACTTTTGCCAGGACAAACGATATTTTAATAATATTCGTCTTGTAAAATTGTCACGCTGATGATAAAAAATCTGCAACCTTATATGTTAGCTAAATTTGAGTCTTTTCTTATGATGCAGTTGAATGAGATGTAATCCGGCATTTCTGACAACTGTCTCCCCCCATCTGAAGGAGTTAAGTCATGATCGAAAACATTGAACTCAACATTGAAGAAGTGGAAGAAACAATTGCTCCTGGCATTATTGTTAATGGCTAGTTTGAGTAGTTGATGTTGCTTTACGCAACATCGAATTCCACAATTCGAATCAAAAACTAAAGAAAGGTACAGATTAATTTCTGTACCTTTTTTTTGCCTATGACATTTTTTGCAGGTGATGAGGTCTTTGGCATTTGGTCTTTGGTTTTTGGCGAGGCCTTGCAAGTGTTCACCCTGGCCAGCAGATTAACGCTTGTGTGACTGCCATCGGAAGCTAATAATTCGAGCAGCGGCTCCAAGCCCAAAAGCCAAAGACCAAAGACCTGGGCAGTTTAAGGGAAACTCTATGATCCGAAAATTTCGTAACATCACGCCAACTATTGCTGAGCATTGCTTCATCGCTGACACGGCGATGGTGATTGGGGATGTCACTATCGGCGAACATTCCTCCATCTGGTTCGGCGCAGTCATTCGCGGCGACGCCGACAAAATCACGATTGGGCATCACACAAATATCCAGGATCTGAGCATGGTGCATGTCACCGGCGGATTTGCGACGACCACAATTGGCAATTACGTGACCGTCGGACACAGCGCAGTCATTCACGGCTGCACAATTGAAGATCGTTGTCTGATTGGAATGGGATCAGTGATTTTAGACGGCGCGGTCATTGGCGCCGAATCCATCATCGCCGCCGGGGCGGTCGTGCCGCCAGGGATGAAAGTGCCGCCGCGCTCCATGGTAATAGGCGTCCCCGGCGTCATCAAAAAAACTCTTTCTGAAAATGAAGTGAAACAACTTGATCATTTCTGGCAGGCGTATCTTGAACTGAAAGAAGAATATATGGAACAGGATTGACAAGAAGACATCAGGAGGGCGCTTAAGCCCAAAAAGAAGACAAGCGGCATGGGGTGACAAAGTTTGCGGTGGAAGTGAAACGACTTTATAAAAATGGGAAGGGATTGAGTAAGAAAAAAATTGCGGAGTAACTCAACATCGGCAGAACTTCGGTTATTCGCTTACTAGCGCAGTCGTAGTCCGCTGATGCTTAATCATTAAGATCAACCTTTATGTTTACCTGCGCGAAATGTCATCGCACGGTGCTGGCTTCCATCTCGCCGGAACGCGAACACGGCGAAGGGGTTGTTCCCTGTTCGCACTGCAATGCTCACAATATCCTAGCCATAAAACTTTTTAACTCCTCTGTCCTGTCAGGTTTTGAAGTTGTCGGCTGGAAAGACCCAATGTAATTGTTAACGTGCTCCCCATTGTCAAGACAGAAAATCGGATCAATTAAGGTGGTCAACTGCTGCCTTGTTTTACTGCCCCTGGTTGATAGATCGCCGCTGGCGTCCGGTAATTCAACGACTGATGAAGCCGGTCGTAATTGTAGAACTGGAAATAGTTGCCCAATTCTTTGATTGCTTGCGGCAGGTCCTCGTAATCGTGCAAATAGACTTCTTCAGATTTCACGCTGCGCCACAACCGCTCGACAAAGATGTTATCTAATGCCCGTCCGCGTCCATCCATACTGATGGTGCTCTCCCGCGTCTGGAGTATTTGCGTCAACGCCCGACTGGTGCATTGCGCCCCTTGCTCCGTATTAAAAATCTCCGGTTGTCCCAACGTTAACGCCCGTTCCAACGTGCTCACACAAAAATCTGTCTCCCTTGTGGTCGAGATTTCCCAACTCAGGACATCGCGCGAAAACCAATCTATGACCGCCACCAAATACACAAAGCCGCTTTGCAACCGAATGCAGGTGATGTCCGTACTCCACACTTGATTGACTCGTTCGATTTTCACCCCCCGCAACAAATACGGATAAATGCGGTGTCCCACTGCCGCCGGCGATAGCCGCGGCTTCTGATAAATGGCTTCCAAGCCCATTAACCGCAACAATCGCTGAATCCGTTTGACGTTCACGCTTTCCTTTTCTACCTCGTTCAGCCAGGCCGTCATTTTGCGCACCCCATAAAATGGCGTCTTCGTATATTGCTCATCCAGCAGGTTCATCAACCGCAGATTTTCGGCACTCACGGGGACGGGTTTATAATAGTAGCTCACCCGCGCCAAACCCCGCAGGTCGCCTTGCCGCTGTAAACTGAGTTGCTCGTGCGTCGGCTCGACGAAGTGCCGTTTTTACTCAACTGAACAGGCCAACTTTTTTTTTGAGCCAGTCGAGTTCAACTTTCAGTTGCCCGATTTGTTGGTAAAGCTGCCCCTTGAGCGCTGCCTCTTCTTCTGCCACCCGGACACGTCGGGTCGAGAAAACCTCCGGCAAACTTTCTACCGCTTGTTTTTTCCACTGCTTCACCTGATTGGGATGAATCCCATAATGACTGCTTAGTTCGTTGATCGTGCGTTGTCCTATAAAGGCTTCCAGGACAACTTTGACTTTGAATTCGGTACTGTACGTTTTGCGTGACTGCTTCTTCATACGCTCTCCTTTGGCAGCCAGCTTACACCTTAATCACCTGTCTAGTTTTCGGGGAGCATCATATAGACTAACGATTCAATTTCATTTTCGTCTGATTTATCCAGCACTTTACGGGAAGAACGAAGTGTCGTTCCATCAAACGTGGTCACGCCCGCTTTATCACCCTTAAGTTCTTCTAACCGCACTTTATCGGGTAGTTCCGTAATGAGCCGTACAGCCACCACCTCCGCCTTTGTTGTAGAGCGCGTGACTATACTAGTCCAGCTCAGCCGTTCCTTGCCTGGCTTACTGATGCGGTCTCCGAGCCGTTCGAATCGGTCGCGTAAATCCCATCGCAGGCGGTGGCGTTGCTCATAATCATTCGCCGGCGTAGCAGCTGCGCTGGCTTGCGCGAGCCGTTGCTGACCGGGTTGACTTCGAGCTTTGAAATAATGAGTGGTATAGGCCAGCCCGCTCAGCACAACGCCGCGTAGGGCAAGAAAAGCCAAGAAGCTCACCTTCGTTAGTTTGCGCAGTGAAAAAGGCATAGCAATCCTTTCGCATCCAGCTGATGAAACCGGACAGACAAAACCTGACGCGAGCAAATACTGCTCACCGGAAAATATTTATAGTTGCGAATGATGAGAACGACAGGTCATGCCGCTGGCCTGCTGGCGCTGCTGCCTTCTCAAGGTTGACGCTGT
This sequence comes from Blastocatellia bacterium, assembly GCA_031371805.1. Taxonomy (GTDB): domain Bacteria; phylum Acidobacteriota; class Blastocatellia; order RBC074; family RBC074; genus JAFDVL01. The sequence goes on from JANMKB010000549.1 coordinate 4,548, forward strand.
TCTTTGGAACGTCTTTACCTTACTAAAAATGATTCTTGCATGGCAACAAAAATGAACTGATAAAAATGGACATTGACGGGCGAAAAGCGACATTTACTGGTAAAAATGGACACGATTTTCCAACCTCATTGTTTTTGCTCGAAACTCCAGCGGCGTCCAACCTGTTAACTTCTTAAATTCGTGCATGAAATTTGCCTCATCTGTCAGGCCGACTTCCAACCGAATTTCTTTGACGTGTAACCACGAATTCCCCAACAAAAAACAGGCCTCTTCAAACCGGAGCAAATGCAGATAGTGGATGGGTGAACATCTGGTTTCGAGGTTGAAGAGGCGCGATAATTGGCGCGGACTGATTTTGACCTGCGCGGCTCAGCTCGTCAGGCTCAGCCGCCGCGTTAAATTCTCCTGCATAAACCGAATCACCTTTTTGACGCGGCGATCCGTAATTTCTTGTTCAGGGGTTAACGTTGAAAAGGGAGCGGACTCGTTGGGAACAAGTTGTAAATGACTTTGTGAAATAACGCTGTGCATAACTACTGCCTTTCGCTGTGCGGCAATTGCCAGACAAGGCTCGACTTGGCCCGCCGCAATTGTGTGCGTGATGTGGGGGAGCTGACAGACGTGCGTTGCAGTGCTGAGAAATCGGCAGAGGACTCTGATCACTATAAAGTTACGCCCAGGTTCGCTCGGTTGTGAGAAAAGAACGCATTCATTACACGCGAAGCTGTGAAGTTACGGGTAATGAAAAGGATTGAAGGCTGGTGATGAGGAAACGGCTCTGTCTATGCTTGCGTTTATCATTCGTGGGTCTCTGCTCCACCAAACGAAAACAACCAATAGCTTGCCAAAATGCTGGCAATAAAAAAGCAAAATAATAATCTTTGTGAACGCGGAAAGCATGTAGCTGCCCGCCCGCGTTTGTCAAATGCCTCACCCCGTCGCTACGGCTCCGGGTACTGTACCGCACCTGCCACGCTTGAGTTCTTTCTTCAACTCTATCAGGTAAGAATCAAAATCCACCTGCATCGTGTGCCGCTTGGATTTTACATAACGCTTCATCATTTGTTCGCGTTCACGCTCAATGTCCGCCTGCATTTCTGCTGGCGAAGGCGGTTTGTATTCGCCCAGCAAATACGACGCAACCCATTTCGACTGGGCTTCAGCCAGCGGCATGACTGCACCGAGCGGTTGCAGCAAGCCGATGAAAAATACGTTGTCAATGTCAGGCTTGAAAACTCTGCGGAACAGCGGCAAATCATTGTCCGGTGCAGCAATAAAATTCTCGTCAAAAAACGGAAATGAGACTTTGTATCCCGTGCAATAAACAATCACGTCTACGGGTTCGATGGAGCCGTCGTCAAACTCTACCTGATCTTCCAGCAGCCTTTTAATATTGGGCTTCGGAATCACTGCGCCGTGCGTGATGCGATCTAAAATTCGTCCTGAAATGGTTGGATGCGCTTCGCCGATGTTGTGGTCAGGCTTCGGCAAACCGTAGCGTTCCATGTCGCCAACCATCAATCGCATCATCCCGCGAAACATCATAAATTTTATTGCATACGGAATCAGCGGCGACGTGCCGATTTGATCAAGTGGTTTGCCAAATAAATATTTCGGGATGATATGCGCTCCACGACGCGCCGCGAGAAAAGTTTTGCTGGCGACTTCGCTGGATTCGACGGCAATATCCATCGCACTGTTACCCATTCCCAACACCAGCACGTTTTTATCGTCAAACAATTTATTATCAACGTAGTAATGCGCGTGCATCACTGTGCCGCTGAAATTTCCGGGAAACGCCGGCTCAGGCCAGCGCGGATTCCAGTGATGACCGTTGGCTACGATAAGCGCGTCGTATTCGCGTTTTTCGCCGGAGTCGAGCGTAATTTCCCACGTGCCATCGGCTCGGCGTTCGGCACGCTCTACGCCTGTATTAAATAGAATTTTGTCGCGGAAGCCGAAATGATTTACATAGGAATCGAAGTAATCTGCGATCTGTGAATGGTGCGGAAAATCGGGGTAACTTTCCGGCATCGGGTAATCTGCATACGCCATCCGTTCCCGCGAAGTGTTGATGTACAGATGCTTGTACGACGAAGACATGCCGTTGGAATTTTTGAAAACCCAGTTCCCGCCGACACGACTTCCCTTTTCAAAACAATCGAAAGCAATACCGCGTTCGTGTAAGGCTTTAGCAGCGGTAATGCCGGAACTGCCTGCGCCGATGATACAAACTTTTTTCATATTGAGTCTATTGAGTCCAGCGAGTCTATTGAGTCTTTACTCTCTCAGACTCTAAAGACTCAATAGACTCGATAGACTTCCTCCCTGTCGCAGCGCTTCATACAAAACAATCGCCGCTGAATTTCCTAAATTCAGTGAACGGACGCGCTCATTCGGCATCGGAATTGTCAGGCAATGTTCCCAATTCTGCTGTAGTAAATCTTCCGGTAATCCACGCGTTTCGCGTCCAAAAACAAAGACATCTCCGGCGGCAAAGGCAAAATCTGTATAGGATTTTTTTGACTTCGTAGTGAAGTATAAAAATCGTGCGTTCGGTAATTTTTCCTGCAAGCCTTCGAGGCTGCGATGATAGTGGATTTCCGTATCGTACCAGTAATCCAATCCCGCGCGTTTCACCGCCTGTTCATCGGTGCGAAAACCTAATTTGCCGACCAGATGCAACGGCGTAAAAGTCGCCAGGCACGTCCGCGCAATGTTTCCCGTATTCGGAGGAATCTCCGGTTCAATCAATGCGATGTGAAATGGCGATGGCGTTTCGTAAACGGAATTCATGATGTTTTGGCTAATCAATCTCGACAATCTGCACTTCATTCAAAATTTCCAGCAATGCCTGATGCGCGGCCTCGACTTCGGTTTCGTGCTTTGATTCCAGCGTCAGTTTCACGCAATATTCCGGCGTCATAAAATTCGGATACGAGCCAATGGCGACGGCGGGATGAGCATCAGCCACGATTCGCAAACGATCCGAAATATCGAATTCGTCTTCCAGCGTATAAACCACGCGGAGGTGAAAAGGCGCGACGCGAAAGCGTTCACGAACCGCCGTGAATTTTTTGCGAAATACTTCCGGCACGCCGGGGAAAATATAAACGTTCGCACAAGCCAGCACTGGATATTTCAAATCTTCGCCGTAAAGTAATTCCGCGCCGTCCGGCACATCCGCCATACCGAGCCGCGTCTCATTAATTTGCTCACCAAAATATCGGCGCAGCAAACTTTCCAATGTTGGATGGCGCACGATGGATTTATCAAAGGCTTTGGCAATGCTCGTAATCGTTACATCGTCGTGCGTAGGGCCGACTCCTCCGGAAGTAAAAACATAATCAAAGCGCGAGGATAAATCTTTGACCGCCGCAGCGATTTGTTCCGGCTCATCAGGAATCGTCAAAATGCACTGCAACGCAACGCCCAGTTCGCGCAATTCGCCGATTAAAAAACGGGCGTTCTGCTCCTCAGTTTTTCCGCTGAGGACTTCATTTCCGATCACTAAAATGGCGGCGGTTGGAATGTGCATAGAAAATTCATCATACAACTTTGGTGGGCGGTTGTCAGTGGTCGGTGGTCGGTTCATTGCCGCTGGTTTGCAGTTATAGTAGGATTTGTTTTTTCCTTCATTCCTGAAATTAACCCTGGAGGAAAGTGGTATGTCATCTACAACGATTTCAACTGTGACAAAGATGCTGGAATCATTGCCTGAATTGGCACAAGATCGGGTCGTTGAGCATTTACGCGATGAAATCAAGTGGGATCAGTCTTTCAAGAAAACCTCTTCAAAACTGGTCGAAGCTGCACGGCAGGCTAAACAGGAAATTGCTGAAGGTAAAACACAGAAAATGGATTTTGAGAAACTATAATGCTCACGACGATTACAAAAAATATTGACGATTACAAAAAATATTGTGGATAGCCTTGTTTTTATGGACAAACTAATCATCGCCAACCGCGAATTCAATTCACGCCTCATCATTGGCACGGGCAAATATCGCTCCAACGAAGAAATGATTGACGCCTTTGAGCGCAGCGGCGCAGAAATGATTACGGTCGCGGTGCGCCGCGTCAACATTACGGATCGCTTGCAAGGCTCGTTGCTGGATCATATTGATCTCAGGAAATTTTCGTTGCTGCCGAACACTGCCGGATGCTACACCGCTGACGAAGCGGTACGGACGGCGATGCTCGCACGCGAAGTCGGCTTATCCGATTGGGTCAAAGTGGAAGTCATCGGCGATCAGAAAACGTTGTTCCCTGACAACGAAGCGACGCTTGAGGCGACAAAAATATTAGTCAAAGAAGGCTTCACGGTCTTGCCTTATTTCAGCGATGATTTGATTATGGCTAAGAAGCTGATTGATGCGGGCGCGGCGGCAGTGATGCCGCTCGCTGCGCCAATCGGTTCCGGGCTTGGTATTCAGAATCCTAACAACTTGAGAATCATGCGCGAGCAAATCACCTCCGTCCCGATCATCGTGGACGCGGGCGTCGGCACTGCATCGGATGCCTGCTTTGCGATGGAGCTTGGGATTGACGGATTGCTGATGAATACCGCGATTGCCGAAGCGAAGAATCCCGGACTGATGTCAGAGGCGATGAACCTTGCAGTTAAATCAGGAAGAATGTCGTACCTTGCCGGACGGATGCCGATGAAACTTTATGCGAGCGCGAGCAGTCCAATCGAAGGCGTAGTGCGTTGAAGTAGCGCAAACTTTCCAGTTTGCGTTTTACCGCGTCTCGTAATTTTCAATAAAAATCTACAACTAACCACCATGACAAACTGGAAAGTTTGTCCTACATCAAACTATGAACCGAGATACATTTACCCGTGAACTTCTGGCCGAATTTCTTGGCACATTCGTACTTATTGCTTTTGGCGCAGCTAACGTGGCGCAAGTTGTTTTAAGTCACGAAAAAAATGGCGTGTACCTTTCCATCAATATCGCGTGGGGCATTGCCGTGATGATGGGGATTATGGTGGCGGGCGGAGTCTCCGGCGCACACCTGAATCCTGCCGTCACGTTTTCCAATGCTGTCCATCGGGGCATGCCGTGGAGCAAGGTTTTACCCTATTGCGCCGCTCAGGTTGCCGGAGCTTTTTGTGGAGCGGCGACGGCGTTTTTCGTGTATCACGAAGCCTTCAATAATTTTGACAAAGGCATTCGCCAGGTGTCAGGAGATTTAGGCACAGCCGGGATATTTTCAACTTATCCGGCACCGTATCTTTCAACCTTCGGCGGCTTCGCAGATCAATTCATCGGCACGGCCATGCTAATGCTGGTGATTTCTGCAATCGGCGATGCGCGTAACAATTCGCTCGGCAATCTGGGGCCGGTAATGGTTGGATTATTAGTCATCGTAATCGGCGCGAGTATGGGGATGAACGCAGGTTATGCGATCAATCCGGCACGTGATTTAGGGCCGCGATTATTTACCTTCGTTGCAGGTTGGGGAACAGAAGTTTTCCGGGCGGGAAATTATTATTTCTGGGTTCCGATTGTGGGCCCGATTTTAGGAGGGATTGCCGGAACGTTTATTTATGATTTGTTTGTCGGCAAGCGTTTTCCAGCGGAAAACCAGGGCTAAGCAGCTTTGAGTTCAGGCTCCGAAAATTGATTCAAATAAATTTTGGCAGTTTCGTAAGCGGAGAGCAATTCGCCTGATTTTGCGCATTCCCGGCTGCAATAAACTTTCCAGTCCTGGCCCACAATGGCCTCTATTTCTTCATATTCGTTGGCGCAATAAGCGCATTCGTTTTCAATTCGTCGTGACATCTGTCACCTCACTTTCAGGACTAGGATACATCAAAAAGCTTTAATCCTGGTTAAGAAATTATCAAATTGACAATAAATCCAGAATTCAACTGAGGAGTCTCTCAATCGTGAAAAATATCAAATTTGTTATTTCAGTTCTGTCGTTATTATTATTTTCCGCGTTTTCGTTAGCCCAAAACCCACCGTCGGCAACTCCGCCCGTTGCTCCATTGAACGATTTGCAAGTCCCGGATGGTTTTAAAATTTCTGTCTTTGCTGAAGGGTTACCAACTGCGCGGCTAATGACAGTCGCCCCCGACGGAACGCTTTTCGTGGCGCGAATGGGCAAACCTGATACGGGCGGCGAAGTCATCGCGTTGCGCGATCTGAACAAAGATGGTAAAGCTGACAAAATCGAAGTCATCGCCAGCGGCTTCAATCGCTCGCATAGCCTGGCGTTTCACAAAGGCTATTTATACATCGCTACGATGCCGGCGGTGATGCGCGTGAAATATGAAAATGGCAAAGCAGGCGCACCGGAAAAATTTATTGATTTGCCTGTTTCGACGACTTCACATTGGTCGCGTTCGATTGTCTGGGGCAAAGATAATCGCTTGTACGTTGCGATTGGATCATCTTGCAATGTTTGCGAAGAAACGGATGACCGCCGCACTTCGATTATGGTCTATAACGAAGACGGCAGTGGTGGAAAACACTTCGCCAAAGGCTTGCGCAATGCGATTGGAATTGCCTTTGATCCGAAAACCAACAAGCTCTGGTCGGATGATATGGGGCAAGATAAATTGGGCGAAGAGATGCCGCCTGACGAAATTAATTTGATTGAAGAAGGGAAAAATTATGGCTTCCCTTATTACGTCGGAAAAAATATTCCAAACGCGGGACTGGAAAATGCCAAAGGTTCGCTGAAGGCTTCGGACGCGACACCGCCGACCTTTGAATTCCCCGCGCATTCTTCACCGATTGATTTAAAATTCTATACTGGCAAGCAATTCCCCGCAGCTTATCGCGGTGCAATGTTTGTTTCGGTGCATGGATCGAATACAAATCGCGCGCAAAAAATCGGCTACAAAGTTGTGCGCGTGATAATGAAAGACGGGAAGCCTGTTGGCACGGAAGATTTTGTGACGGGCTGGCTCAAAAAAGAGCAATTTTCTGGTCGTCCGGCGGGATTAATGACAGGCGCGGACGGCGCTCTTTATATTTCCGATGATAACAAGGGATTTATTTATCGCGTCACTTATAACAAGAAATAATGACGGAGTGCTCTCCCTTGAGGGCACTATTTTTAAGCTCATTTCAAAACGGGGAGTTGCAAATACGAAGCCTGCTTTCCGGCGCGGTAAATCCGCTGCGTCGCCTTTTGAAAATCGGAATCCTTCGCGTTGTAAATATCTACAAACTTTTGTGGATTGCGATCAATCAACGGGAACATCGAACTCTGTACCTGCACCATAATCCGATGACCTTTCAGAAAAGTATGCGCGACATCATTCAATGAATACGCTACTTTGGTTAACTCATTCGGGGTAAAGGGTTCAGGGTTTGTCGGGCTATTACGGAACTTCCCACGCATCACTTCCCAGCGCACCAGCATTTGATAGCCGTCCAATTCGACCTTGTTATTCGGCGGCGCTTTGTCGGGCAAGACATCAATCAACTTCACAATAAAGTCAGCATCTGTGCCGCTGGTTGACACAAAAAGATTCGCCTTTAGCGGGCCACTCAGCGTGATATTTTCTGCCAGAATTTCCGTTTGATAAACCATCACATCAGGACGGATCGCCGCGAAGCGCTGGTCTTCCAGCATATAGGTTGTCCCACGATCATTCGTAATTTCGTTCGTGTATGGCACAGGCTTCGACGGATCACTGATGTATTCGTCAAACGCTGCTCCCTCACTATTCGCGGTCGGAGCTTCAAACGAAAGTTTTCCGTTCGCGTGAAAGTACAGCGATTTTTGCTGCACATTTGCTGGCGGCCATTGCTCGTATTTTTTCCATTCGTTCGAGCCGGTCTCAAAAATCGTCGCCTCGGCAATTTTCGCAGTGCCTTTGTCCTTCAAATAAAAATTGAAAAATGGCAGCTCAACATTTTCCTGATACCACACGCCTGTTTTTGAGCCGAATTTAATACGTCCTAATTGATCTCCAGCTCCTGTCCAGCAGCCATGACACCACGGCCCCATCACAAAATTGTTTTTGATCCCCGGATTATTTTTTTCGATGGTTTCATAAGTATTGATCGCGCCGTACAAATCTTCGGCATCGAACCAGCCACCGACAGTCAGCACCGCAGGCTTGATATTTTTTAAGTGCGGCAACACATTGCGCGCCTGCCAGAATTCATCATAAGTGGTATGTTTGATAACATCGTTCCAGTATTCGACTTCGCCTTTGTAATATTTTTTCTGGACGTTGGCGACTGATCCCATAGCAAGAAAAAATTGGTAGCCATCAGGCGTTCCGTAATCGAATTCCCGGGCTTCGCTGGTGGTCAGCGTTGGGCGCGGAAATCCCAGCGCGGCATTGAAACCAAAACAATCAATCAAAAATAATGCGCCATTATGATGATCGTCATCGCCATTGAACCAGTCGGCAATCGGAGCCTGTGGCGAAGCGGCCCTGAGCGCGGGATGCCCTGATAAAATCCCCATCGTCGTATAAAAACCGGGATAAGAAATTCCCCACATCCCGACGCGTCCATTGTGATTCGGAATATTTTTCAGCAACCATTCAATCGTGTCGTAAGTGTCGCTGGCTTCGTCAATATCAGTTTTGGATTTTTTGTTGGGATTGAAGGGGCGAATGTCTTCGTAATGGCCTTCGGACATGTGCTTGCCGCGCACATCCTGATAAACAAAAATGTAACCTTCTTTCGCAAATAAAGACGATGGCCCAAGACTTTTTTTGTATTCACCGGCACCATACGGAGCTACGGTGTAGGGCGTGCGTTGCATCAGGATGGGGTATTTGGTTGCGGTGTCACGCGGCGCATACACAATCGTGAAAAGCTGTTTGCCATCCCGCATCGGAATCCGATATTCAGTTTTGGTGTAAGTGGTTTTGAGATTGGCAGGAGCCTGCGCACAATTTGCAACGGCAACCAAACCTAAAAATAACGTAAGTAAAAGAAGCTGATATATTTTACGTGCTGACATTTTCTCCTCTAAAACTGACTTTATTTGGCAATGACAACCACCGACCGCACACCGCTGACTTTGCGAATGCGCGAGACGGCATCGCCTAAATCTACATCGTCTTTAGCTGATAACCTTACGGCTCCGTCTTTTACCTCGGAACGCACACGCGCAGTTTTTTCGTCTTTTTCCAACGCATCGCGCACATCACTTTGGATTTCGGCATCGCTGCGTCCGACGAAGACATCGCCGACTTTTCGTCCGGCGCGAACCGAAGCGTCGCTGGTCTTTTTAGCGGCGCTGGTGGTTGCATCACCAACTTTTTTTGCGCCCTTCACGGTGGCATTGCCGGTGTCTTTGGCGAGTTCTTTGGATTTGTCTTTCGTCGTATCGGCGGCACTTTTTACCGCATTTGTCGTTGCATCATAGGCCTTCTCTGTCCCGCGCTTAACACTTTTGCCAGCATTCACGGTGGTGTCACGCGCTCCGGTTGCCGTGTCTTTCACGCCATAACCGAGGCGCGGAATCAAGCCTTTGCGCCGCGCACTTTCAACTTCTTTGCCAGTGGCCGGGTATTTCAGTTCCAGGCTGTTGAGCAAATCCATATCTAGTTGCCCGGAATCGGTTAATTTATTTTCTTTCTGGTAAGTGATAATCGCTTCGCGGGTGTCAGCATCCAGTACACCATGCGGCTGGTTGCGATAATAACCACGCCGTTGCAATTCAGCCTGCACTGCCGCCACTTCTTTACGCGTGATGGACAGCGGAGCCGCCTCTTTAGCAACTGGCTCATTATTAGCCTGGGCGAAACTGGTAACCAGGCTCAGGCTGGAAAAGATGAAAACGAAAAGAATCAATCGTGCGGCGTAATATTTCATTGGTGCTGCTCCATAAATTTAAAAGGGGAATTACAAACCTCGACGAAGTGATTGTCGTTCGACTTCGATTTTGTATTTACCAAGTTTATTGTACAGGCGCGAGCGTTGCATTCCTAACAGTTGCGCGGCAGCTTTTTTATTGCCGCCAGTCCGTTCAAGGGTCGTTGTAAGCACCGCGCGTTCAATCTCATTCCAGGTCATATTCGCCGGAATGAATATTAAGGGGTCTTCGTATTTGCTATTGTGCGAAATACCCATTGGCAAATCCTGGGCTTCGATGCGCGGCCCCTTTGACAGCAGCACTGCACGTTCGATGATGTTTTGTAATTCGCGCACATTACCAGGCCAGTGATAGGCAAAGAGTCGCTGGTAGGCGGTTTGCGAAAAGCCCTGCAATTGACGTTCATAACGCTCACAAAACCGCCGAAATAATTCTTCGATCAAAAGCTGTAAATCCTCGCCGCGCTCCCGCAACGGCGGCACGTTAATCGTGATCGTCGAGATACGATAATACAAATCCTCGCGCAACAAACCGTTTTGGAGCGCTTCGTGCGGCAAGCGATTTGTCGAACAAATTAAGCGAAAGTCCACCTCGCGGCTCTGGCTGTCACCAACGCGGCGAAAACGTCTCTCTTCCAAAACGCGCAACAATTTTGGTTGTAAATCAATCGGCATTTCAGCTAATTCATCCAGCAGTAAACTCCCTTTGTCGGCCTGCGCAATCAGCCCGATGCGATCCTGTCCGGCACCAGTGAAAGAGCCTTTGACATACCCAAACAATTCAGACTCGATTAAATCTTTCGGCAAAGCGGCACAATTAACTTTGACGAAATCGCGTTCTGAACGCCGCGAGTTAAAATGGATGGCGTTGGCAATCAATTCTTTTCCCGTCCCCGAATCGCCAACAATCAAAACATTCGCATCCGTTTTGGCGATATGCTCAATCGTTTCATAAATCGTTTGCATCGCTTTGGATGAGCCGATCAAATCGTAATATTGCTGGCGCTTGGTGAAATGTTCGCGGAGCTTAACTGATTCAGCAATCAAACGGCTGCGTTCGAGTGCTTTTTCGGTTATGAGGAAAATTTGCTCCGGCTCAAAGGGCTTTTCGATAAAATAAAAAGCCCCGGCTTTGGTCGCTTCGACGGCCTGTGCGATAGAGCCATAACCAGTGATAATGATGACTTCAGTTTCCTGCTTTTTAGCTTTGGCGGCACGCAAAATATCCAGGCCGCCCAAACTTAAATCAGTAATGACAAGGTCGAAAACTTTTTGGGCGATCTTACCTAAACCCTCCGTCAGATTATTGGCGAGTTGTACTTCATAACCATCCGCACCAAATAATCGCCGCAAGGCGTCGGTATAAGAGTCTTCGTCATCTATAATCAGAATCGTGATTCCGTTATTCAAGGGCACCTCGGTGAATTACTTATTTCAGGGCGATTTAATTAGTCGAGTGGAACATTTGGCACGTTCCGACATGAGATTCAATTGATGGATAATTTTATCGCAAACTTCAATCCCTTCATTCACGTCAAGTGAGTTTTCAGTCAAACTTTTTCTCAGGAACGCGGCATAAAGTTTTAAGCCGCCAAGCTGATTTTTAAAATCATGAAGTAACTGGGAAAGAACGGCTTCGGCTTCAGGATCAGGATTCTTAGACTCAATCTTGCTCATATTGCATTGAGATATTGTAACCGCCTGGGGTCTTTGGCTTTTGGTCTTTGGTTTTTGGCGAGGGATTGAACGTATTTACCCTGGCCAGAAGATTAATTTTCGCGTGACTGTCGTCGGAGACAAATCATTCGTGAAGAGATGCCAAGCCCAAAAGCCAAAGATCAAAGACCTCATCAGTTATGAGATATTTATTATCAAGGGAGGGTTAAATCCTAACACGTTTCCTTGTCTCATTAAACCACGCTTGCTAATATTTCTCTGCCGTGAATCATCCCCTGACTTGCTGGCATAATCAGGCAAAAAAATTATTCTGAAAAAAGGAAAAGACAGGTGTGATGAACTCAGCCCCTTTGAATTATTTTGGCAAAGTATTACTGGTCGAAGATTTGGATGACAGTCGTTTCATGTTGCGGCGCTTGCTGGAACTGGAAGGATTTGATGTTATCGAAGCCTGTGACGGGGCAATCGCGCTCGAATCCCTGCGTAAAAATTCCTGCGATATTGTCTTACTTGATTTAAGGTTACCCAATATTGACGGATTCCAGGTGACGCGGGCGTTACGCGCAACGACTCAGTTTCAAACCATCCCCATTATTATTTTGTCGGCGCTGGATGACGAATACACACGCACCGAAGCACGCGCCGCAGGCTGTAACGATTACATGACGAAGCCGATAGATTTAGAGCGTCTGACCGCCCTGATCAAAAAGCATATTTCGTGGGGCTATGCGTCCGGGCATTAGGGAGCAGTACCGCAGGCGGTACTGCCCACAACTCTTTTTATCTTACCGCTGCCCTCATCGCCGCCGCTTCGCCGGGATGATACGAACTTTCCAGATTCGCTTTAATTTCTTCCAGCGTGAAATACGCCGGCTTGAACTGTTTCTTTGAATAAAGCTCGGCTTGATCGAAATAATGTTTGGAGTTCGGATCATGCCGTTGCCCGAATTGCAGCAATGAACGCGCCTGCACCTTCGGGCCGAATTCGACGATGCTGACAAATGAATGCCCAACCTGGCCATAAAACCTTTTTGCGCCTTTAGCGATGGGCGTATCAAATGGCGTGTAAAAATTGAAGACGATGCCGACGTAATCGCCAGGGCCGCCTTCGACTGTCAGGCTCGGTTTATTGTCGTCGAATTTTTCCAGCGCCCCACTCGTGTGGACGCGTTGCAAACGCACCATCTCGCCCCATTGCACTTTCCATGTGCCCCACGTTTTGGCAATGTTGCCCATTACGTATTCAAGAATCGCATTTTCCGGGAAAGGCAATTTGGCAGTCATCTGTTTGGCTGCCGGTTGCATCCGCGTGTAAGTCCACATGGTAAAGAGTGACATCGCTTCAGAATCCGTCGTAGCACGTCCGTTCCAACTCTTCAGCAATTGCACAGCGGCGGCTGTTTTTTCAGCTTTCGCAGGATCGGCAGCCTGCAATTTTTCCCATTCAGCGACGAGAATTGGAATCAGCGTTTCTGCTTCAATGCAGCGATTATCGAAAGCCGCGTTCCCCCAGTCATCAAAGGAGAATTTTTCTTTTTCGGACAACAGGCGACGTGACATTTTCGAGCGCGGGCCATCTTTTTCCGTGACCATATATTTGGGAAATTTCGACGCGTCCGGGTTATCTTTGGCGTTTTCTGCGGTCGCCAAAAATGGCGTCGCGTTGCAGTTTTGCGCCCAGCCTTCCTGCGGGTTCAGGACCTGCGGCAGTTCTTCAAATTTATGATAGCCATTCCATTCAGTGCCGGGATCGCTGCCATCAACTGGTTTTGACCAGTCGTATTTTTGGTCACGCTTCGGCACAGCGCCATAATAAATGTACCAGGCGTTGCCATCTTT